>OZ242341.1:971102-1294802 GCA_965208545.1 Candidatus Poriferisocius sp.
GTCTTCCTCGGGAATGAAGTGGCCGCTGCCGGCGGCGCGGGCCCGGTAGTCGGGGAAGTGGTCCACGAAGGAGTCGGCATAGGGGTTGCCGCTGGGGATGTGGTCGTCGGCGGGGAATCCGTCTTCAAAAGCCTGGGGCATCAAGAACGCCGAGTACAGGTACAGCGCGGGATGGGGGTAGGTGCGGCCGAGGTCTTCGGGGCCGTATACCGGGAAAATCCCGAAGTCGGGGTGGCTGAACAGCAGGCCGGGGTGGTTCCACATCTCGGCCACCTGGGCCGGTGTTCGATACACCAGATTGCCGTCGGCGTCGGGGAGGTGGAAGGGCAGGGCATCCCGGTAGTACGAGACGGCGTGGAAGTGGGAACCGGGCTGGTCGAATGCCTTCCGGTAGTGCTCCACGTCGTCGGTGTTCCAGTACTTGCTCGGATCCCAGTCGGACATGGCCCTTCCGGGGTCCTGGGCATTGCTGTCGGCCAGCGGGGCCTTCCACGGGGAATGGGGCGGCGGACCGTAGCTGCCTTCCACGCCGCCGAAGATCGAGTTGATGAACTCGCCGGCGTGACTTTCCCAGAACTGCTCGGCCTCGGGCTCGCACTTGAACCAGTAGCCGTGGATGCCCCACGGGATCCACACCGTGCACAGGGTGTCAATCAGCCCCAGCCGGGTGAACCGATCGGGGTACTCCAAGGCCGCCTTGAAGGCGATGATCCCACCCCAGTCGTGGCCCACCAGCGAACAGTGCTCGATGCCCAGGGCGTCGATGAAGTCCACGATGTCGCGGGCCAACAGGTCGCGGGTGACCCGGATGCGGGGCTTGTCGGTGCCGCCGTAGCCCCGGGTGTCGGGGGCGTAGACCCGGTAGTGCTCGGCCAGCGCCGGGATCTGGTGGCGCCACATGTGAGAGGTCTGGGGAAAGCCGTGCAACAGCACCACCGGGGGAGCCGCCTCATCGCCGGCGGCCAGGTAGTGAAACCGCAAACCGGCGGTATCGACGTGGTGGGACTCGATCATGGAAGCTCCTGAAGAGGGTTATGAGGGGTACCTGACACTAGAACTGCGCCCGGCAGCGCACAGTATTCGCGGATGGGCGAGACTAGGGAAATGGACTACCAGTACCTGACCTACGAGACGCTGGACGACGGAAAAGTCGCCCGCATCATGCTGAATCGGCCCGAGGCTCGCAACGCCCAGAACCGGGGGATGCTGGTGGAGCTCAACGAGGCCTTCCTGGTGGCCGAGGCCGACGACGACGTGCGGGTGGTGATCCTGGGCGGGGTGGGTCCGATGTTCTCGGCCGGTCATGACATGGGCACCAAGGTGAGCATCGAGGAGCGCATGCCCGGTTCCAACCAGCACCCCACCTGGCAGGTAAACGGCGGGCAGCGGCGGGGGTCGGAGAAGCTGATGCTCCAGGAGTGGCACTACTTCTTCGAGAACACCAAGCAGTGGCGCAACCTCCGCAAAATCACCATCGCCCAGGTGCAGGGGCCGGTGCTGGCCGCCGGGCTGATGCTCATGTGGTCGTGCGATTTGATCGTGGGGGCCGAGGACGCCTCCTTCGCCGATGTGGTGGGTACTCGGCTGGGCATGATGGGGGTGGAGTATTTCGCCCACCCGTGGGAGTTCGGCCCCCGCAAGACCAAGGAACTGCTGCTCACCGGTGATTCCATAGACGTCCACGAGGCCCACGCCATGGGCATGGTGGCCAAGGTGTTCCCCAACGAGACCCTTTCGGAACAGACCCTGGAGTTCGCCCAGCGCATCGGTGCGGTGCCCACCATGGCTGCGCTATTGATCAAGGAGGCGGTGAACCAGACCATGGATGCGCAGGGATTCAACACCGCCCTGTCGGCGTGCTTCACCCTCCACCAACTTAATCACTCCCACTGGGCCTCCATCACCAACGGCGAATGGTGGATCGCCACCGAGGAGCACGGTGTGCCCCATTGGAAGGACGCCCCCAAGGTCCGACCAGCGACCAAGACCTCGCCCGGAGGCGGCTGACCGGAAATCAGGCGATAATACGACTGTGATCCCAGAGCGATATTCCGGCTACGAGACCCGGCTCCGGGCCGGCGCGGTGGACTTCACCCCCGTGCCTGGAGATGTAGCCGCCAACCTGGACAAGCTGACCGGCTGGATAGCCGAAGCGGCATCCGCCGGAGTAGGCCTGCTGGTGTTCCCCGAAGAAGCGTTGACCGGGGCGATCCACTGCAACGACTGCGAACGACTGGGCGGGCCGTGCGACCTGCACCGGTCACTGGCCGAGACCGTGCCCGGGCCGTCGACTGAAACATTGGCCCGGTTGGCTGCCGACCACGACATGTACTTGGTGGTGGGCATGATCGAGCAAGATCCCGAGGATCCCGACGCCCTCTACAACGCCGCCGCCGTGATCGGCCCCGAGGGAATCCTCGGGACGTACCGCAAACTGCACTTGGGCTCGCTCCCGTTCGTGACTGAGGGCGTGTCATTTCGGCCCGGATGCAGCCTGGACGTCTTCGAAACCCGCTACGGGCCCATCGGAGTGCAGATCTGCTACGACTTCTGGCTCAACCCGGAAGGCAGCCGACTTCAGGCCCTTCAAGGGGCGAGGATCATCGTCAATCCCACCGCGGCCTTCGCCGGCGGCCCCGACAAGGTGGAGTCCATGCGCCGGGTGGCCGCCACCCGAGGGCAGGAGAACTTCGTATTCACCATCTCAGCCAACCAGGTGGGCGGCATCGACGCTGGCGAGGGCCTAGAGGACAGCTTCGACGGAGCGCTGCCGGCCAACTACGCCGGCCACAGCCTCATCTGCGGCCCCCACTTTCCCGACTTCAGCCACATCTACGCCGAGGGGAGCGACACGGAGGGGCTGGTGATCGCCGACTTGGACTTCGAGGTGCTGCACCGCTGGGACGACGTGTGCCCATGGCGGCAATGGCGGGCTACTCACCAGTCGGGCACCTCAGAGCTGTTCGCCACCGAGTTCGCCAAACTTGTCCACGGCCCACCGGCCCAATAGCGAAGGAGTGCCATGAGCATAGAACCCAAGGTGTTGAAATTCGACGACATCGAATGGGTGGACGAGTCTGCCAACTCTGAAGCCCCTAGGGAGCTGATCGAAGAGGCCAAGAAGCTCGGCGCGGGGCGCAAGCGTGTGGCCCAAGGCGAGGGGGGTTTCTGGTGCCAGTACAGCACCATGCCCGCCGGCTACCACGTCCCACCGCATAGCCATGACCAGAATGAGCTGCTGATTGTGGTGTCGGGCGGGTGCGAGGTGTGGCCCATGGGCGCCGACGGTCCATCGATGGAGCTGGGGCCGAAGGACTCGGTCATTCTGGCCGCCAACCACAAGTACTCCTTCACTTGCGGCCCCGACGGCATGGAGTTCTTCGTGATGCGCCCCGGCGACTCGGCGTCATCGTTCGAAGAGTCCTGAAGGCGGTTCTTTGGCGCCACTT
This sequence comes from Candidatus Poriferisocius sp., assembly GCA_965208545.1. GTDB lineage: Bacteria > Actinomycetota > Acidimicrobiia > Acidimicrobiales > Bin134 > Poriferisocius. The sequence goes on from OZ242341.1 coordinate 974,552, forward strand.
GACGTTGCGGTCGTAGGAGCGGGTCCGGCTGGCCTCATCCTGGCCCGGCGCCTGGCGCAGACATCGGCCGCCTTCGAGCTATTCGAGCGCCATGCCGATGTGGGCGGCATCTGGAATATCGACGCTCCGGGCTCGCCGATGTACGAGACCGCCCACTTCATCTCGTCGCGCACCATGTCGGGATTCGACGGCTTCCCCATGCCCGAGCACTATCCGGACTACCCCGGCTACCAGCAGCTTTTGGCTTACATCCAGGCCTTCGCCGACGAGTTCGATCTCCATCGCCATGTTCGATTCAACACCCCGGTGGACCGGGCCGCCCTCGGGTCCGACGGGCTGTGGGAGCTTCAACTCGGCACCGGGGAGACCTGTCACAGCCGGTATCTGATCTGCGCCAACGGGGTGAATTGGGAACCCCACGAGGTGAGCTGGCCGGGGGAATTCAACGGGGAAGTGCGCCACTCGGTCACCTACCGGTCGCCGGACGAGTTCACCGGCAAGCGGGTGTTGGTGGTGGGCGCGGGCAACTCCGGTGCCGACATTGCCTGCGACGCGTCGGTCAGCGCCGATCAGGCCTTCTTGAGCGTGCGCCGGGGCTATCACTTCATCCCCAAATTCATCGCCGGGACGCCTTCCGACGTGTTCGGCGAACGGGGGCCCAACCTGCCCCATTGGCTGGAGGTCCGCTTCTTCCAGGTGCTGTTGCGGATGATCAACGGCGATCTGCGCCGCTACGGACTCCCCAAGCCCGACCACAAGCTCTTTGAGTCACACCCGCTGATGAACTCGCTGATCCTGCACCACTTGGGCCACGGCGATTGCATCGCCAAGCCTGATGTCGAACGGCTCGACGGCGACCATGTGGTGTTCGTCGACGGGAGCCGGGAGCAGATCGACCTGGTGATCGCCGCCACCGGCTTTGATCGCTATATCCCATTTCTGGCCGACGGGCTGTTGGAGTTCAAGAAGGGTCGTCCCCAGCTCTACCTGGGCATTTTCGCCCGCGACTGCCCCAACCTTGCCGCTCTGGGTTATGTGGAATTCGCCTCGGCCGCCTATTCGCATTTCGAGAAGATGGCCGAGCTGATCGTGGCCGACGCCACCGCGCCCCCGGGGTCGGCGACGGCGCGGGCATTCCAGGGCCTGAAGGCCAACCACCACCCCGACGTGAGAGGCGGCCGCCGGTATATCGACACCGACCGCCACGCCGACTACGTCGAGATCAGGGCCTACCGGAAGATCCTCGCCCAGGTGCGCAAGAAGGTCGGCCTTCCCAAAGGAGGGAACCCATGACCCGAAGCTCAGCTCTCATCACCGGCGCGGCCTCCGGCATCGGCGCCGCCGTAGCCAGCCGTTTTGCCCAGAGGGGATATCACGTCATCGCAGTAGACCGCACCGCAGAACTAGCCAAACAGGCTGCGGCCAAGATCAGCCCGGATTCCACTGCGGTGGGCTGCGATCTAGCCGACGACCAAAGTCTCGCTGAACTGTGCGATCGGATCTCCGGTGAATGGCGCCAAGAACTCGACGTGCTGGTCTGCAACGCCGGGGTCATCATCCCCGACCACGTTGTGGGGCTGACTCCTGAGCAACTCGATCTTCACGTTGACGTGATGCTGCGCTCGCCGATCCAGCTCATCCGGGCCGCATTGCCCGAGTTCTTGGCCCGCGATCGCGGCCACCTGATGGCTACCGTGTCGCTGGGCGGGATCTGCCCCCTGCCGGCGTCAGCCGCCTACTCGGCGGCCAAGGCTGGGATGCGAGCCTTTCTGGCCGCGCTCAACACCGAGTTGTGGGACACCAACGTTCACGTGTGCGGCATCTATCCCACCGCGGTGGACACCCCAATGCTGCAACACGAAGCCCGGGCCGGCGGCAGCGCCCTCAACTTCCTCAGCGCGGTTAGGACGGTGGACGAGGTAGCCGACGCCTACGAGCGGGCTCTGGACAAGCCAAAGCTGGAGACCTACGTGCCGTTCCACGAGAGCCTGTCGGCGCGGGCCGCACAGTGGACTCCGGCCCTCATTCCCCGCATCTACCCCGCCTTTCGCCGCATCGGCGAGCGCGGCCGTCAGAAGTACCTGAAGCGGATCGACGGCTAACCGCGGCGCCTCGACCCACCATTACGGTGGGGGCATGGGAAATCGTCTAGACGGCAAAGTGGCAATCGTGACCGGGTCAGGGGGTGGCATCGGGCGAGAGCATGCCCATCTGCTGGCTTCTGAGGGGGCCAAAGTGCTGGTCAACGACCTGGGCCTTCGCAAGACCCCCGATGGGGTGGCGGCCAACGCCGAGCGGGTGGCGGGCGAGATCATCGATGCCGGAGGCGAGGCGGTGGCCAGCAGCACCTCGGCTACTTGGGACGGCGCAGCTGAGATCGTGCAGCAGGCGGTAGACACCTTCGGCCGCCTCGACATCCTGGTCAACAACGCCACCGCGGGGCGCAACAACGATATCTGGCGCTTCACCGAGGAGGAGTGGGACCTCACCGTGAATGTCAACCTCAAGGGTTATTTCGCCATGATCAAGCACGCCGTGCCCCATCTGGTGCAGCAGGAGACCAGCGCGATCATCAACACCAGCTCGGGTTCGGGTTTCGGCCATCCGTCGCACTGTGCCTACTCGGCAGCAAAAGAGGGTGTGATCGGATTGACCCGCACCGCGGCCCGGGAGCTGGGCCGCTTTGGGGTGCGGTGCAATGCCATCCGGCCCCGTGCCGAAGGGGCGTCAACCGCCGAGTACGCCATCCGCACCGCCCGGTGGACTGATCTCATGGCCATCACCATGGCCCCTCGGGGTGCCTCCTCGGCCCCGGCTCCCGATACCAGCTCCGACGCGCTGGCCCCCCGCAAGATCGCTCCGCTGGTGGTGTGGCTGTGTACCGACGCCGCCCGCCATGTGACCGGGCGCACCTTCCACATCTCCGGCGACATCGTGAGCCGCCTCAGCGAGCCGGAACGGGAGCTGGCCGTTTATCAAGAAGACGGCCTCAGCCTCGATGCCCTCGATGCATACCACGGCCGCCACCTCACCGAAGACCTCACCAACGACTACCTCCTCGAAGACCGCCCCGACCTCCAAGTCTTCGAGCTGTAGCCCAGATTGCCCGGTTTCGCCGCCGGGAATTTACCGCGGGGAGTGCAATAGTCTGGGGCATGGCCCAAAACCAGGCTGACCAGCGCTACATGATCTTGTCTTCGGACACCCATGCCGGCGCCCAGACCCGCACCTACAAGGAGTTCTTGGACCCCGCCTGGCACGACGAATTCGACGCATGGGAGGCGGCCATCACCAATCCGTGGGTCGACCTGCGGGACATGGACGCGGCCAAGGTCAACTGGGACAGCGACGCTCGCACTGAGGCCTGCGACGCCGAGGGGATCACCGGCGAGGTGTTGTTTCCCAACACGCTCACTCCCTTTTACGACATCCTCGTCCACCTGTCCGGCGTGCCTGACACTGCGTCGGCTTATGCCCGCCGATGGGCTGGTCTGCAAGCCCACAACCGTTGGCTAGTGGAGTTCTGCGGCTACGAGCCCAAGCGGCGCAAGGGCCTCATCCAACTGCTACCCAACGACCTCGACGACGCCATTGCCGAAGTGCGGTGGGCGGCTGAGACCGGGGTGATCGGCGGGGTGATGATCCCCGCCATCCCGCCCAACCACGTGGTCGACCCCTTCTTCCATCCCCGCTACGACCCGCTGTGGGATGTGTGCAGCTCGCTGGAGATGCCGGTCCACCAGCACATGGGCTCGGGCTGCCCCGATTTGGGCGACGATCCGGTGGCTTGGGGAGTGACGTTCACCGAGTACGAGTTGTGGCCCAAGCGCACGCTCATCCACCTCATCTTGGGCGGGGTGTTTGAGCGCTTCCCCAATTTGCGAGTGGTGTGGACCGAGATGTGGGGGATGCGGTGGATCCTCGAAGAGCTGAACCGCATCGACCAGCGGCTCCGCAACATCCAGAGCAAGTACGCCCACGACCCCCACACCCTCAACTACGCCCCCACCTTCGGCTCCGAAACGGTGGACGGACTGTCGCTGTCGCCCCTCGAGTACTGGCAGCGCAATTGCCGCATCGGGGCCTCCATGCTGCCCCGGGCCGAGGTCCAATACCGCCACGCGGTGGGGGTGGACACCATCATGTGGGGGGCCGACTTCCCCCACGACGAGGGCTCCATCGGCTACACCACCGAAGCACTGGCCGCCACGATGTGGGACGTGCCGGAAGACGAGTGCCAAAAGATGCTCACCGATGTGGCCGCCGATCTCTACCGCTTCGATACCGAGGCCCTAGCTCCCATCGCGGCCCGCATCGGCCCCCCAGTGGCCGAGGTCCACACCCCTCTGGACGAGCTTCCTGAGTCCAAGAGCCTGTCATTCAACACTGAGCCAGCACTCGAATCGGTGATCACCTCATGATCACAGGGATGAACCATGCGGTGCTGTATGTGCGGGATGCCCGCCGCCAGCAGGAGTTCTACACCGACGTGCTGGGGTTTGAGACCATCATCGACGAACCTGGACAATTCGTGTTCATGCGGGCCCCGGCGTCGGAGAACCATCATGACATCGCCTTCTTTTCCATCGGCGACGGGGCTGAGCCGTCGTCGGCCGGCCGCCGGTCCGTGGGGATGTACCACATCGCCTGGGAGGTGCCCACCCTGGATGAGCTGGCCGCCATTCGCCAGCGGCTGGTGGAGGCCGGTGCCCTGTACGGCGAGAGCGACCACGGGGCCAACAAGAGCCTGTACGCCAAGGATCCCGACGGTTTGGAGTTTGAGGTGATGTGGCTGGTTCCCGCCGAGCACTGGGGCGACGAGGAGAACCAGGCGATTATCCGCCCCTTGGACCTGGCCCACGAGCAGCGCCGCTTTGCTGAATTGGCCGCCGGCGACTAGATGATCGAGGCCACTGCCATGAATCTCACCAACCAGTACTGCTATTTCTACGACGACGACCTATTCGTGGACACCGATAGGGAAGGATTCCGCCGTCGGGTCATCAACGGCGACGGGCTCCAGCTTTGCTTCTGGCGCATCGCCGGAGGCGCCACCGGGTCGTTCCTGCACCGCCACGAAGATCACGAGCAACTCGGCATCATCGTGCGGGGCAAGCTCGACTTTCGCATCAACGACGATCCGGACAGCAAGGAGCGGGTGGTGTTGGGCGAGGGCGAGGCCTATATCGCGCCCAAGGGGGTATGGCACGGCGACTCGGTGTTCATCGGCGACGACGAGTACGGGGAGTGCTGGATTCTCGACGTGTTCACCCCGCCTCGCGACGACCTGCTGGCCGGCTAGCTCATGTCCGACTCCATCTCCCGGCCGCTCAAGAGCTAACCCAATGTCCGACTGGCGGCTGGCTGTTGACATAGGGGGCACTTTCACCGATGCAGTGTTGTTGGATGCAGCCACCGGCTCGGTAACGGTCAACAAAGCGCTCACCACTCCGGCTGCCCCCCTCGAAGGAGTGCAGGCCGCGGTGGGCCAGTTGCTGGGCCGGGCTGGAGTAGATCCCGGGGAGATCACCGCCCCCATCGTGCATGCCACCACGCTCATCACCAACGCCTTGATCGAAAACAAGACCGGACGGGCCGCTCTGGTCACCACCACCGGTTTCGGCGACACCCTGCTGATCCGCGACGAGCACCGCTACGACATGTACGACCTCCAGATCGAATTCCCCGACCCGCCCATCGCTCGGGTTCTCACCTTCGAAATCGATGAGCGCACCGCGGCCACCGGAGAAGTGCTGGACGTGCCGTCTCCCGAGGCCATCGCTGCCCTGGTACGAGAACTCGAGGCGGCTGGGGTCGAATCGGTGGCGGTGTGCCTGCTCAACTCCTATGTCAACCCGTCTAACGAGCGGCTGCTGGCGAACGAACTGCGCCGAGAGCTGGGGGTGCCGGTGTGCGCCTCGGCCGACATCTCCCCCCAGATTCGGGAGTACCCCCGCATGATCACCGCGGCCTGCAACGCGGCCACCATGCCGATCATCGGTCCGTACCTGGACGAGCTTCAGAAATGGCTTTCGTCCGAGGGGTTTGGCGGGTCGGTGTTGATGATGCTGTCCAACGGGGGAGTGGTGTCGGCCGACGACGCGGCGGCCGCTCCCATACGGCTGGTGGAATCGGGTCCGGCGGCCGGGGCGCTGGCCGCCCGGTGGTTCGCCCACCGCATGGGGGAAGACCGGTTGCTGGCCTTCGACATGGGCGGCACCACCGCCAAGGCCACCCTGGTGGAAGAAGGCGAGCCGGCGTTGACCACCACTTTCGAGGTGGCTCGGCGCTATCGGTTTAAGAAGGGATCGGGTTTTCCGGTTTCGGTGCCCTCGGTTGACTTGGTGGAGATCGGCGCGGGCGGCGGCAGCCTGGCCCATCTCGACCAATTCGGCCTGCTCAAGGTGGGGCCTGAGTCATCGGGCGCCGATCCTGGCCCGGCCTGCTACGGGCAGGGAGGCGATCAGCCTGCGGTTACCGACGCTGACGTGGTGCTCGGTCTGCTGGACCCCGACGCCTTTCTAGGGGGAGACATGCCCTTGGACGCCGGCCTTGCCCAGTCAGCAATTGAACCCTTGGCCGAAGGTCTCGGCTTGTCGGCCATCGACACCGCCGCGGGGATGTACGAGGTGGTTAGCCAGAACATGGCCGCCGCCGCCCGCATGCACGCAGTTGAGCGGGGGGTGGATCTGCGAGGGGTGACCGTGCTGGCCTTCGGCGGTGCTGGGCCGCCCCATGCCTGTCGGGTGGCCGAGTTGCTGGATTCGGATCGGGTGGTTTTCCCGGTCAACGCCAGCGTGCTGTCGGCATTCGGAACCCTGGTCTCGCCGGTGAGGATCGACCTGGCCCGTTCCATGCCGGTGAAGCTGGCTGAAGTGACGCCCGTCGAGCGGGACGGCCTGCTGGATGAGCTGCGAGAGGAAGGCCGCCGGGTGTTGCTCGGAGCCGGTGTGCCCGAGGCCGATATCAGATTCCGCTATGGCATCGATGCCCGCTACACCGGCCAGGGCAATGAGATCACCATTTGGGTAGGCGAAGGGGATTCCTGGGCAGCCCCTGACGACGTGGTAGTCGGGGCGTTCGAGTCGGAATATCGCCGCATCTACGGCATGACCATCGATGATGTGCCCATCGAGGTGGTCACCTGGCGCTTAGCAGCTCGAGCCGACCCGGCTGAGATGGCCGCGGATGATTCCGAGGCACCGTCATCGGCAGGCGATGGTCCGCCTCTACCGGCTTCGACTCGCACCGCGGTGTTTGGGCGAGAGCAAGACGCAGTAGAGGTGCCGGTCTACCGTCGGGCTGACTTATCGATTGGTGCGTCTTTCCCGGGCCCTGCCTTGGTCGAGGAACGGGAGACTACTTCGGTGATTCGTCCCGGTTGGCAGGTATCGGTTGCTTACGACGCTTGCCTCGTCGCGGTTCGCGATCAAAGACCGACTCCCAAATGACTATCTCGACCAGAAACCAAAGCAGTTCTATGAGCAAAACCAAAACGAGTCCTGACGAAGCCTCTTCCTACGACCCCATTCAACTGGAAATCCTGTGGCAGTCGCTCATCTCCGTGGTGAACGAGCAGGCTCGGGCTCTCCAGCGGGCCGCGTTCAGCCCCATCGTGCGGGAGGCCGGCGATCTGGCCAACGCCGTGTTCGACAAGCGGGGGCGCATGGTGGCCCAGGCGGTTACCGGTACTCCCGGACACATCAACTCCCTGGCCATTGGCGCGGCCAACATGCTGGACGAGTTCCCCCACGAATCCCTCGAGCCCGGCGACGTCCTGGTCACCAACGACCCTTACCTCACCGCGGGCCAGCTGCTGGACGTGACCGTGCTGGTCCCGGTGTGGCGCGCGCCGGCCGCTGGGGGCGATCCCGTGCCCATCGCCTACTTCGGCTCCACCATCCATCACACCGATGTCGGCGGCTATGGCATCGGCGCCGGGGCCCGGGATTGCTTCGAAGAGGGCTTGTGGATCCCCATTTGCAAGCTCATGCGGGCTGGCGAGCGCAACGAAGACGTGTGGAAGTTCATCTTGTCCAACGTCCGCCAGCCCGACCATATGGCTGGTGATCTGCACGCCCAGATGGCCTCGGGAGAGGTGGGGGCCCAGCGTCTCGGCGCGCTGTGCGATTCCTACGACCTTGACGACATCGAAGACTTGGCTGACGAGATCATCGATCGTTCCGAAGCGGCCACCCGGGCCAGCATCGCCGAGTTGCCCGCTGGCGAATACCAGGCCGATGCGGTGCTGGATCTGGCCGACGGCAGCCGAATCGACATTGTGTGCTCTTTGCGGGTGGACCCCGACGCTGGAGAGGTCTTCGTTGACTACGCCGGCTCGTCCGAGGCCAGCCCATGGGGCATCAACGTGGTGCGCAACTACACCCACGCCTACACCACCTTCACAGTGCGCTCGGTGCTGAACCCCGAGATTCCCAACAATCACGGCAGCCTGGCCCCCATCAAGATGACTGCCCCCGAGGGATCCATAGTCAACGCGGTGCTGCCCCAACCCGGAACAGCCCGCCACGTGGTGGGGATGTTCCTGCCCAACGCCCTGCTAAAGGCCTTGGCCCAAGTCAAGCCGGAGGAATCCATGGCCGAAGGGGCGGGCGCGGTCTGGACCATGCAGGTGAGCGGCAACCACGACGACGGAACTCCGTTCATCACCGCCATGTTCACCTACGCCGGAGGGGTGGGAGCCCGGGCCACTAAGCCGGGCCTGGACGCCTGCTCCTATCCCACGGGGGTGAGCGCGGTGCCCATCGAGGTGGTGGAGGCCTCCGCGCCGGTTCGTTTCACCCGCAAGGCGCTGCGCCCCGGCTCGGAAGGGTCGGGAGCTCAACCCGGCGGCAAGGGCCAGACCATCGAGTTCAGCGTGGACACCACTCGCCCCTGGCTGCTCAACGCGGTCACCAGTCGCCTGTCCGACCCGCCGCAGGGGATCTTCGGTGGGAGTCCGGGAGAGGCGGGGTCGTTCCAAGTCAACGGCGAGCCGGTCACCACTCAGAGCCGCATCACTCTTGACCCCGATGACGTGGTGCGCCTCGATCTTCCCGGCGGTGGAGGCTACGGACCTCCCGATGACTGATCCGGGCACCTTTTCGTCCGTTTGGGAACGAGCGGTCGAACGTGGTGGCGATGCCGCCTTTTTGATCTTCGAGCGGCCCGACGGGACCACTGCATCCTGGACCTACGAGCAGTTCGACGCGGCTGTCAACGACGTGGCCGCTGGCTTGATCCAGCGGGGAGTGGTCCCGGGCGATTCCGTGCATCTGGCATTGACCAACACTCCGGCGTTCGTGGCCCTGTGGCTGGCCTCCAACCGGCTGGGGGCGTGGATTGTGCCGTCCGACCCTATGGGCAAGGCGCCAGAGTTGGCCGACCACATCGAGCGCACCCGGCCAAAGGCCGGCTTTTGTGCCACCAGCCGAGCCGATGTCTACCGCCAGGCTGCCGAATTGAGTCCTAATTTGGACATCACCGAATTAGACGAAGCCGGCGGCAGCCTCGATGCGCTGGTGGGGAATGCCCGGGTGGACTGGCCCGAGGTAGATCTGCGGGACCGGGCGGCGGTGATGTTCACCTCGGGGACCACCGGGCGGCCCAAGGGGGTGGAGATCACCCAGGCCAACTATGCCTTCTGCGGCCAGATCATGGCCGAGCGTGCCGACTTGGCCCCCGACGACCGCCAGTTGGTGGTGCTGCCCCTGTTCCACGCCAACGCCCAGTACTACTCCTTTGCCTCGGCTATCTGGACCGGGGCCTCAGTGGCCCTGATGCCCGCCTTCTCGGCCAGTGGATTCCTGGCCCAGGCCGTCCGACACCGGGCCACCTGCGCCAGCCTGTTCGCCGCTCCGATGCGGATGATTCTGGCTCGGGGCACTCCGGTAGACGGGGTGGGGCTTCGCCACTGCTGGTATGCCCAGAACATCGCCGACGATCAGTACGAAACCCTGGCCAGCTGGTTCGGGTGCCGGGCCCGACAGCTCTACGGCATGACCGAGACCATCCCCGCCGTGCTCACCGAGCCAGCCGATAACCCGGTGCCGTCGTCCATGGGGCAAGTCACTCCCGGCTGCCAGGTGATCGTGCGAGATGGCGAAGTGCTGGTTGGGGGAGAAACCGGGGTGACGATTTTCGCCGGTTACCTGGACGATCCCGAAACCACGGCGGCCTCGTTCACCGATGACGGCTGGTTCTGCACCGGTGACCGGGCCCGGGTTGAAGAAGACGGCCGCCATTACTTCGACGGCCGCCGCTCCGACGTGCTCAAGGTGGCGGGAGAGAACGTGTCCATCGTTGAGGTGGAGTCGGTGCTGGCCAGCCACCCCTCAGTGTTGGAAGCCGCGGTGGTGGGCGCACCCGATCCGATACGCGACGAGGTGCCGGTGGCCTTTGTGGTTCCCGCCGACCCGGCTAGTCCTCCGGCCGCCGACGAGCTAGCTACGTGGTGCCAAGAGCGACTGGCCAAGGCCAAGCAACCCCGTTCATTTGAATTCATAGACGAGCTGCCGCGAACCAGCGTCGGCAAAATCCGGAAATTCCTGCTCAAGTAGGCTTGCCTTCGTATGACCATGCTCACCGGCGATTTGCTGGATTCGTTCGAGGACTCAATCACCGACGTGGCCACCGCGGTGACCCTTCCTCCTGAGATCTACACCTCAGAGGAGTTCTTGGCCTTCGAGCGCCGGGCGTTGTTTGAGCACGAATGGTGTTGCGTAGGGGTGGCCAGTCGCATTCCCGAAACCGGTGACTGGTTTACCGCCACGGTTAGCACCGAGCCCGTCATCGTGGCCCGCCAAAGGGACGGCAGCATCGCCGCGTTCTCGGCCATCTGCCGCCACCGGGGCATGCAGGTGGCGGAGGGAGAGGGCAACAGCCGCACCTTCCGATGCCCGTACCACCACTGGAGCTATCGACTGGACGGCCGCCTGATAGGTGCGCCGGCTATGGAGCAAACCGAGGGATTCGACAACGACGATTGGGGCCTGCCCAATTTGGCCGTGGAGCTGTGGCACGGGTTCATCTTCGTCAACTTCAACCCCGATGCCCCGCCGCTGGCTCCCACCCTGGAGCGGTACGAGCCCTACCTGGCCAACTACGAACTCGACAACTGCGTTTGCCCGGGCACCTTCACCCTCGAAGACCTGCCCTGGAACTGGAAGGTCATGTTCGAGAACTTCAACGACGGCTACCACGCCAACCGCCTCCACCAGGTGATCCAGGACTTCTGCCCCTCGGAGATGGCCCGGTTCCCGGTTCCGTGGTCGGACGATTCCAATGTGATCTTCCGGGAGAACGGCTACACCCACATCGACGGCGGGTTTAACGCCACCCGCAAGGCCCTGTTGCCGGTGTTCCCCATGCTCACCGAAGAGGAAAGGTGGCGGTCGACCTTCGCGCTGATCCCGCCCACGCTGTGCTTTGGCACCGCTCCTGACATGGCGTTTTTCTTCATCGTGCGGCCCACCTCGGCCGAAACTATCGACGTGGAGATTGGCTACCTGCTGCATCCCACCTCGCTGGAGCACCCCATGTTCGACCACTTGTTCCAGGCCAGCGACGACGGTGTGCAGGTGTTCGTGGCCCAAGACCAAGACGCCACCACCAAGGTGCAGCGGGGCCTGCGGTCCCGATTTGCGGTGCGGGGACGGTACTCCTGGCAGGAGGAGTCCCACGTGCAATTCAATCGCTGGCTGGTGCAGCGCTACCGCCAGCACTGGCCAGCAGGCACAGAATCTTCGGACAGGGCATGATTAAGGCTCTGGACTGATCGACAAATGATCGCCCAAACAGGAGGGGGACCCATGACCAAGCGAACGAATGGCCGACTTCGGCTACTGATAGTGCTGGCGGCGCTGCTGTCGGTATTGGCCCTGGTGGCTGCTGGCTGCGGCAACGACGACGATGACGGTGGCGCGGCGGTCGAGGCCCCGGCGCCCGAACCCGAGCCCATGGACGAAGAGCCTGAGCCCGAACCCGAGCCCATGGACGAAGAGCCGATGGACGAGGAGCCGATGGACGAAGAACCCATGGACGAAGAGCCCATGGATGACGAGCCAGAACCGGAGCCCGAGCCCACCGAGCCGCCCATAGACATGGAGTTGCAAGCGATATTGGACGCGTTCGACGCCAATGGGGACGGCACCCTCACCATTGGGGTGGCGGCTGCTGGGCCTCGCGACGACCAGGGCTACTACCAGGCACTAGTGGACTTCGCCGAGGAGTTCTCCGCCGAAAACGGGTTCGCTCCGCCCATCGTGAGCGACAACATCGGCGCCGCCGAAGCCGCTCAAGCCATGTCTGATCTCGCCGCCCAAGGCGTGGATGTCATATTGGTAGGCGCCAGCGAAATTGCCGAGCCCCTTGCCGACCTCACCGAGCAGTACCCCGACATCTTCTGGTACTGCAACTGCGGGGCCGGATACCCGGAGACTCCGGGATTGGCCCAAGCCACTGACTGGGGTGCTCCCATCCACTACACCGCCGGCGTGGCCATGGGTGCGGCGTTGCAAGACCACGGCGGGGATACCGCGGTGTTCCTGGGCTGCTGCGACCTGGGCTTCGAGAAGGAGGCCTATAACGCCACTGTGTACGGTCTCCAATCGGTGGACCCGTCGTTCACCATGGAGTATGTGGCCACCGGCGCCTTCCCGTTCGACTTCGACAACTCAGCCAACGCCACTGCCGCACTCACCAACGCCATAGCCGAAGGCGCCACCTTGGCCTATGCCTACTTGGGCGGGGCGCTGAACCCGGTTGGCCAGCTGGCCACCGACGAGGGCATCGCGGTGTTCGCGGCCGGTCCTGGTGACATCTGCTCTCGCGATGATGGGATCAACTGGACGGGCGCCATTGTGTTTGACGGAGGAAGATATGCCCAGCAGGCGCTACCGCGTATCATCTCCGGAGATTTGACCGAGGGTACTACCTATCAATTCCCGACTCTCCAAGGACTCAATGGCGGCGAGCTATGCGACCCCTCGTCCGAGGCGGAAGCGCTACTGGCCGATGCCTTTGAAGCAGTTGCCACCGACGGAGAGCTGCTCGGCGTCCTTGGCGGAATCTCTGGTGAGGCCTACGGCGGCGGGTGACCGACGCAACGACCGAAATGACAGGCGCCGGGGGGTCTGACCCCTCGGCGCCTGCGGTCGAACTCCTCGGCATCACCAAGCGCTTTGGCGGGATCGTCGCCTGCGATCAAGTTGACCTGACTCTCCATCGGGGCCGTATCCACGGCATCCTGGGTGAGAACGGAGCAGGTAAGTCCACGCTGATGAAGGTGCTCATCGGCTTGGTGCTGCCCGATGCCGGGTCGGTCCGCATCGACGGGGAGCCCCGCACCATTCACGATCCGCTGGCCGCGGCCGTCCTGGGCATCGCCATGGTCCACCAGCACTTCAGCCTGGTCGACCAGCTCTCGGTGTGGGAGAACGTCGCCCTGGGTGAAGAGGGACGGCTGAAGTCGGCGGGAGTGCGCGACCGGGTGGCGGCGATCAGCGAGCAGTATGGCCTAGAGATCGATCCCGACGCCCGAGTGGGCGAACTCACCGCTGGCCTGCGCCAGCGGGTAGAGATCATCAAGTGCCTGCGCCGCGACCCCCACATCCTGGTATTTGACGAGCCCACCTCGGTGCTCACTCCCGAGGAGTCGGAACAGCTCTTCGGCACGCTGCGTGAGGTGGTTGCCGCTGAAGGGCGAGCCGTTGTACTGGTCAGCCACAAATTGGACGAGGTGCTGCACGCCACCGACGAGATCACCATCATGCGCCAAGGCCGTGTGGTGGATCACCGGCCCACGCAAGAGGCCGATGCCCGCAGTCTGGCCCGGGCCATGGTGGGCCGGGAGGTGTCGCTGCGCTCGGAGCGGGCCGCCTTTGGGCTCGCTGAAGTCGAGGAGGCCGACGGGGAATCCGCCGTAGACCTAGAGGACACCGGACTCACTGAGCTGGCGGTGTCGGATAAGCCGGTGATGCGGATCGAGGGAGTGTCGGTGCGGGGCCGGGGGGGAGCGCGGCTGTTGGACGACATCAGCCTGGATCTTCGAGCAGGTGAGATCGTGGGCGTGGCCGGTGTGGAGGGAAACGGTCAGCGGACTCTGGGCGATCTGCTTTCCAGTCTCGTTTCACTTGATACCGGCCGAGTGGTGGTCAACGACAAAGAGGTACCCACCGGGGCGCCCGGCGCCATGGCCAAAGCCGGGGTGGCGGTGATTCCCGAAGACCGCCACGACTCCGGCGTGGTCTTGGACATGACCGTGGCCGAAAACCTGCTCATGGTGGACCCTCACCAGGTGGCCCGCCACGGGGTTATGGACAAGGCGCGGACCACTGAGACCGCTCAGCAGATGATCGAGGAGTTCGACATCGGCTGTTCGGGACCCGACGCACCGCTGTGGTCGCTTTCGGGCGGCAACCAGCAGCGGGTGGTGCTGGCCCGGGAGCTGGCCGCCGAGCCCGATGTGCTGGTGGCGGCCCAGCCCACCAGAGGGCTGGACGTGGGGGCCATCGAATACATGACCGACCGGATTCGCCAAACCGCTGCCGACGGTGTGGCCGTGCTGTTGATCTCCAGCGAGCTGGAGGAGATCCTCGAATTGGCCGACCGCATAGTGGTTATGTCTCGGGGCCGTATCGTGGGTGAGCTCTCCCACGACGACGCCAACCTCGAAGCTCTCGGAATGTTGATGGGTGGTAGCGAAGCATGACGAGGGGTGCCCGTCTGACCGAGTGGGTAGTCCTCTACGCCCTAAGCGTTGCCGTAGCCTTGGCCCTGGCCAGCGTGATTGTGGAGGCCACCGGGGGCGACTGGTGGCCGGTGGTGGAGGCCCTGGTAGACGGCAGCATTCTGGCGCCCGGCCGGTGGGGAGGGACGCTGGGAATCGCGGCACCCCTGCTCTTGGTGGCCTTGGGCACGGTGATCTCGTCCAAAGCCGGCTTGATCAACATCGGCCAAGAGGGCCAACTGCTGATCGGTGCGGCAGTGGCGGTGTACTTCAGCTTCCTCATTGGCGGCCCCGGCCCGCTGAACGTGGTGCTGCTGTTGCTGTTTGGTGCTTTGGGCGGGGCGGCGTGGGCTTCCATATCTGGACTGCTGCGCTTTTGGCGGGGGGTGCCCGAGGTTCTGAGCACCCTGCTGTTGGTGTTTGTGGCCCTTCAGGCCGTGGGTTACGGCTTGAAGTGGCAGTGGCTGCTGCTGGCCGACGAGGCCAGTCGGGGGAACCGAAATCTGGTGAGCGAGCAGTTGGCCAAAGACAACCGGATTCCCCGTCCCGATGTGTTCGGCAACGAGTTCCCCATCACCGTCTATGTGGCGTTGGCTCTGGCTTTGGCGGTGGCCTACGTGCTGGCCCGCACCGTGTGGGGATTTCGACTGCGGATGCTGGGCCACAATCCCCGGGCCGCCCAGCGTGCTGGGGTGTCGTCCACGGTCTATGGAGCATCCGCCCTGGCCATCGGGGGTGCATTCGCCGGCTTGGCCGGGGCGGCCATGTTCGCCGGCGGAGGCTTCTCGTTCGGCAATTTCCGGCTGGTGCCCGGCTTTTCCGACAACATCGGCTGGACCGGCCTCTTGGTGGCCCTATTGGCCCGAGAGCGGGCGCTGCCCGCAGTGGTGGCCGCCTTCGTCTTCGCGGGTTTGCGGAACGGGGCAGGTTTTGTGAACAGCACCGGGGTGGAGAGCCGCATCACTGATGTGGTGCAGGGGCTATTGGTGTTGGCTCTTCTGGTTCCTCCCGCGGTGGTGTTCCTGCGGGATCGTCGCCGGGCTCGAGCCGCGGCTACCGAGAGGGTGTGATGTTGTGATGATCGACTTCTTCACGGCAGTGGGCGATGTGCTGTCCAGTGAGTCGACCTATATCAACGGAGCGCTGTTTGCCGCGCTTCTGGCCTTTGCCGCCACCGGGGAGTGGGTGGCGGAGCGTTCCGGAACCTTGAACATCTCCGTGGAGGGGATGCTGCTGAGCGGGGCCTTCGCCGGGATTCTGGGCTATCACATCTCCGACTCGATCGTGGTGGGCTTGGTATTCGGTGTGATCGGAGGAATGCTGATCGCCGCAGTACAGGCCGAGATGAGCCATCGGCTAACTGCCGATCAGTTCGTGGTTGGCCTCACCCTCAACATCCTGGTGTTCGGCTTGGTTGGATTCCTGGATCGAGAAATCGAACCCCAGGCCCTTCGGGCCTCAACAGTGGAGATCCCCATCCTGGTGGACATCCCCCTGCTCGGACAGGCGCTGTTCGGGGAGCCGTGGCCGTTCTACCTCCTCTATGTGCTGGTGCCGGTGTCGTGGTGGCTGGTGTACCGAACCCGTTGGGGGTTGGAGTTGCGGGCCGCGGGGGAGAATCCCCAGTCAGCCGATGTCAGCGGCATCGACGTGAACCGCCGCCGTCGCCAGTCGATTTACTACGCCGGGTTCACGTCCGGGCTGGGTGGGGCCTATTTCTTGTTCGCTCGGATCGCCGCGTTCGACGATTCTGTCATCGGCGGCCAGGGGTTCATCGCCATCGCCGCGGTGATCTTCGGCGGTTGGACACTGTGGGGCACCATGGCGGGCTGCGTCCTGTTCGCCGGGGCGCTTTCTTTCCAGTTGTCGCTGCAAGGTTTGGGCTACGAGCTCAACACCGAGCTGTTGCAGGCCCTGCCCTACCTGGTGACCCTTGGAGCGATGGCCATCTTTGCCAAGCGGGTTCGACCGCCGGCCGCATTGGCCCGACCGTTCATCCGCGGCCTCAAATAGACGGTCCGAAACCAAGGAGAACGACGATGAAGGCGATGCGATACCACGAGCCCGGCGGACCGGAGGTGCTCCGCTACGAGGAAGTTGCCGACCCCGAGCCCGGCCCGGTGGATGTGGTGGTGGACGTGGTGGCCACTGCGCTCAACCGGCTCGACGTGGTTCAGCGCAACGGCTGGTTCGCCATGCCCGGATTCACCTTTCCCCACATCGCCGGCATGGACGTGGCCGGGGTGGTATCGGAGGTGGGCACCGAGGTCGACGGATTGGCCGTGGGCGACCGGGTGGTGGTGGATCCGTCGCTGGCCGGGGTGGACGACCGCTCCAAGCTGGGGGGACGGGGCGACTTGTACGGCGAGTTGGGCATCATCGGGGCCACCGCCGACGGGGGCTACGCCGAGCGCTGCCTAGTGCCGGCCACGCATGTCTATGCAGTGCCCCACGCCATGTCGCTGGAGGCGGCGGCCACCTTCCCCACCTGCTATCTCACCGCCGCCCATGGGCTTTTTGATGTAGGCGGCCTCAGTTCTGGTGAAACAGTGATGATCCACGCCGCCGGGTCGGGGGTGTCGGTGGCTGCTATCCAGTTTGCCGTTAACGCCGGGGCCACCGTGTTGGCCACCGCGGGCACCGACGAGAAATGTCAGCGGGCCCTTGAGCTGGGAGCTTTTCATGCGCTGAACAACCGGACCGGCGACGTGGCTGGTTGGGCACGGGAGCTGACCGCCGGAGTGGGGGTGGACATGGTGTTCGATCATGTCGGCACCGCCCTGTTCGGCCCATCGCTATTCGCACTGGGAATTGGCGGGCGGCTGGTGAATTGCGGCAACTCCTCCGGTGATGAGGCGGTGATCCCCTCGTTGGGCTACGTATTCCACTCTGGCATCAAGATCCTGGGCTCCGATCCCTATCGCCCCGAGGAGTTCGGCCCGGCCTGGGACACGTTCTGCGGCGACGGCTTCACCGCCGCAGTCGACTCGGTGTTCGATCTGGCCGACGCCGCCGAGGCCCAGGCCAAGATGCTGGCCAGCGACTTCTTCGGCAAGATCCTGCTGAAGCCCTGATGCGGAGCCTAAGTGGCTGATTCCCCGTATCCCGAACTGAAGAAGTCGCATGTTCCCGAGCGCGTGGGCCGCCCCTGGACCGACTACAAGCCCCCGCCGTCGGCCCCGGTGTGGGCAGTGATCAGCGGATTCGGCTCGTTTCATGTGCTGGTGGCGGCCCTAGAGCTGGGGGTGTTCGACGCCCTGTCCGACCGAGGTGCCCATCCCGGCATCCCGCCGGAGGTGACCGCCTCCGAGTTGGCCAGCGAGCTTGGTGCGTCGGCTCCCCATCTCGAAGCGCTGCTCGACTCCCTGGCTGTACTTGGGCTGTTAGAGCGAGTGGGTGGCCTATACGGCCTGAACGACACCGCGGCCCGCTATCTCACCACCAACGGCCCGGCGTCCATGGCCTCGCTGGTGGCGGTCGCCCCCGGTCCCTTAGAAAATTGGTCCCGCTTGGCCGACACCATCCGGGCGGGACGGCCTGCCGAGCCGATCGACGACGACCCGGCCGACTTCTACCGCCCCTTGGTAGAGGGCACGTTCACCACCATGCTCCGGGCCGCCACCCGGGCCGACTTCCAGGTGCGCTACAGCGCCTTGGACTCCCCACGCGTGTTGGATCTAGGAGCCGGTGGCGCCCCGTGGGCCATCGCCGTGCTCAAGGCCTGCCCAGGGGCTACTGCGGTGATCAACGACCTCGACGGAGTGATCGGCATAGCCCGCCGCACCACCGCCGAGCACGGCGTGGCTGACCGCTGCGACTTTCTTCCTGGCGACTTCCACACCATCGATATCGAGCCCGAGGTTTACGACATCGTGGTGCTAGGCCATGTGTGCCGCACCGAGGGGGCCGAAGGCGCCCAGAGCCTCATTGCCCGAGCCGCCGACGCGCTGCGCCCTGAGGGGCGGCTGCTACTGGCCGACTACTTTGTCGCCCCCGAGCCCCAGTGGAGCCCCCACAGCGTGCTCATGGGAATGACCATGATGGCCAGCACCATCCACGGCTTCGGCATAACCGCGGCGCAGACCGCCGACTGGCTGCGTGATGCTGGTTTCGAATCTCTACGCCTCATCGAACCCATCGGCCACCAATACGCGTACATAGCCGCAAAACCCAGAAACTTTACCAAGGGGAGGGTTGATTGATGGATGGTGACGTGAGGGCGGGGGGTGGTGCCGGAGGCGGACCTGGCACACGCGAAGCACGCCAGGCCGCCGTCAGGCGACAGGACCCGCCGCCCGGACGCGTACGATCGAATGAAGGAGTTCAATGACAGAGCAAGTCGACACGCTGATCAAGGGCTGGTACGTGGTCACCATGAACCCGACCCGCGACATCATTCACCACGGCGCGGTTGCCATTCGCGACAACCAGATTGTCGACGTGGGCAAGGCCTCCGACCTCGAGGCCCGCTACCAGGCCGCCGAGACGGTGGGCGGTGATCGGTTCGTGGTCACGCCGGGGCTGGTCAACACTCACATTCACATCACCGGCGAGCCTCTCACCCGGGGCTACGTGCCCGACGACACCCCGTTTGAGGAGAACGTGTTCCAGTGGTTGTGCCCGCTCTACTCGGTGTACACCGCCGAGGAAGAGCGCCTGTCGGGGCAACTTGCCGTGGTAGAGATGCTCAAGTCGGGCACCACCTGCTTCTTGGAGGCGGGCACCATCCGCTTCGTCGACGAAGTAATGGACGGCTTGGATGAGGCCGGCATCCGGGGCCGGATCGGCAAGTGGATATGGGATCTGCCGCCTGAGCCCAGCGTGTACCGCCAAGACACCGACGAGGCCATTGCCAACCTGCGCGACACCGTCGAGCGGTTCCGGGGCACGGCCGGGGGAAGGCTGGGGGCATGGTCGATGGTGGTGGGCCACACCACTTGTTCCGACCCCCTGTGGCAGGCTGCTCGGGCCGCGGCCGATGAATTCGAGGTGGGACTCAGCTTCCACATGTCTCCGGCCACGTTGGATCCCGACACCTTCATAGCGGCGTTCGGCCAGCGGCCCATGATGCACCTCCATGAGCTGGGTGTGCTGGGCGACGACACCGCTATCACCCACTGCGTCCACGTCGATGATCAGGAGATCCAGCTCTTGGCCGGGGCGGGATCGACAGTGGTCCACTGCCCCACCACCGCGCTCAAGGTGAGCTACGGCGTAACCCAGATCGGCAAGATGCCTGAGATGGTCACCGCCGGAGTGAACGTGAGCCTGGGCACCGACGGAAACAACGCCTCCAATTACTCCGATCTGATGCGGGCCACTTATCTGGTGGCTGGTTTGTTCAAGGATGCCCGGATGGACCCGCAGATGTTTCCGGCCGAGAAGGCCTATGAGATGGCCACCCTGGGCGGGGCCCGCACCATGCTGATGGAAGATCAGATCGGCTCGCTGGAGCCGGGCAAGCTGGCCGACGTCGTGCTGCATGACACCGACCGGCCGGAGTGGCGGCCGTTGCTGAACGTGATGAACCAGCTTGTCTGGTCGGCCGATGGCCGGGGCGTTCACACCGTGTTCGTGGACGGCCGCAAGGTGGTGGACGCTGGCCGCATGACCACCATCGACGAGGACACCTTCTACGCCCGCTGTCAAGAGGCCGGAGAGGCCGTGGTGGGACGTTCCGGGCTGCCCGACAAGGCAAAGTTCCCCGTCTGGTAGTGGCTAGGAATACAGATCGCGCTTGACCACTTTGCCGGCGGGATTGCGAGGCAGGGGGGTGGGCCGGATCTCCCAGAGGGTGGGGATCTTGTAGGGGGCCAGCACTTCCTTGCACCAGTCGGCCAGGACGTCGGGTCTCACCTCGGCATCCTCGTTGAGCACCACCACGGCTTTCACCTCTTGGCCCATCTCGGGGTGCTCGACGCCGAACACCGCCGACTCGGCCACCGACGGATGGGCGTCGAGGCGGTACTCAATCTCGATGGGGTAGATGTTCTCGGCGTTGCGCAGGATCATGTCTCGGGCTCGGGAGTTGATGTAGAGGTACCCGTCGTCATCGAAGCAGCCAATGTCGCCGGTGTTCAGCCACCGATCTTCATTGATGGTCGCCGCAGTAGATTCGGGATCGTTCCAGTACTCGAGCATGGTGTAGGCGCTACGGCACCAGATGTCGCCCTCTTGCCCCGTGGCGAGCGCCTGGCCGTCGGGGCCGCGGATTTCGGCTTCGAATCCGATGGCCACCCGTCCGCAGGAGGTGGGACGCTCCCGATACTCGGTGCCGCCGATGGTGGCGACCACCGCCACCGACTCCGACGATCCGTAACCCATCCCCACCGCGGGCGCGGCATTGGGAAAGGCCTGGCGCATGAGGTCCTGCACCGCCGGGCTGGCCGGGGCGCCGCCGAAACCCACGTTGACCACACTGGAGGTGTCGAACTCCGAGAAGCGGGGGTGGTTCACCAGTCGGGAGCCGATACTGCCCAGGGCCGCGAAGGAGGTGACGCCTTCATCCTGGATGAGCTGGAGCACTGCCTCAGGATCGAATCGGCCCCGGCGGTACACGATCTTGCCCCCGGTGACCATGCTGATGAGCGTGGTGCCGTACAACCCCGACACATGGAACAGGGGCGAGGTGCCCAAGGTGACCGATTGGGCTGGCGGGCTGGGGGCTGAGCCATCGTCGGCAGGGGGGTTGGTGCGCATCTCGGTGAAGACCCGCACGGCGCCGTTCATCATGGTGGACTGGACGAAGCCGATCAGCCCCCGATGCGTGGCCACTGCTCCTTTGGGGCGACCGGTGGTGCCGCTGGTGAACAGGATCACCGCGGGGTCGTCCTCGGCTAGTGGCACGTCGATGTCATCAAGAGCGGTACCCGCCCCGGCAGCGATGAAGTCAGCCCAGTCGTCTTCGATCACCAGGCAGGGGGCGTCGGTGTCGCCCTTGCCGGAGCGCTCGAGGCGGGGGCGGTCGGCGATCACCAGGGCGGGATCGCTGAGCGCAGTGGCATAGTCCACCTCATCGGTGGTCCACCAGCCGTTGTAGGCCGAAACGATGGCGCCGATGCTGGTGGCTGCGAAGAACGAAACCACCCACTCGGGGCAATTGGCCGCGAAGATGGCCACCCGGTCGCCGTGGCTGATGCCCCGCTGCTGCAATGCGGTGGCCGCGGCCGCAACTTGGGCAATGAAGTTGTCGAAGGTGTGCCGCTGATCTTCCAGCACTAGAAAATCCCGGTCACCGAAATTGGCGGTGTTGGCCACCATCTCCCGCAGTGAGCGCATGCGAGTGGAAAAGACCGCGGCCGACTGCCCCAACACCTCCTCGGTGGTCAGCTCGAACAGCCCGCCCGGCCCGGTCAGCTCTTGGATTACTTCCTCTCGAATACCCACGGCTCAGAACCCTAATCAGTTGCTGTCGTTCGACCGGCTTCGACGGGCTGAACTATGGCTAGAGGCTCTATCGTTGGACCATGACTGACGTCGTCATCGTCGAAGCCGTTCGCTCCCCGGTGGGCAAGCGAAACGGCGGATTGTCCTCGGTCCATCCCACGTCCCTGCTCAGCCAGGTGCAATCTGCTGCGGTCGAGCGTTCGGGCATCGATCCCGCCGCCATTGGCCAGGTCGTGGGCGGCTGCGTCGACCAAATCGGGGCCCAGGCCATGAACGTGGTCCGAACCGCGTGGCTCACCGCCGGGCTGCCCACCGAAACGGCGTGCAGCACGGTGGACTCCCAGTGCGGCTCGTCGCAGCACGCGGTCAACCTGGGCTACAGCCTGGTGAAGTCGGGGGTGGAGGACACGGTGTTGGCCTGTGGGGTGGAGAGCATGAGCATTGTGCCCATCGGGTCGAACGCCACCGCCGAAGGAGTGGGCAAGCCGGTGACCCGCGACTACTTCGCCCACTACGAGTTCACCTCCCAGTTCGAGGGCGCCGAGCGGATGGCCGACAAGTGGGGCATCACCCGGGAGGACTGCGACCGATTCGGTCTCTCTTCGCAACAGCGGGCGGCCCGGGCCTGGGACGAGGGCCGGTTCGAGACCCAGATCGTGCCCATCGAGGCCCCGGTGCTAGACGAGGACGGCAAGCGGACCGGCGAGGCGGTCACCGTCAGCGCGGATGAGGGGCTCCGGGAAACCACCCTGGAAGCGCTGGCCACCCTCAAGCCGGTGGCCCGGCCCGACGGAGTCCACACCGCGGGGTCTTCGTCGCAGATCTCCGACGGGGCTGGCGCGGTGTTGATGACCACCGCCGAGCGGGCCGAACAACTCGGCCTCACCCCTAGAGCCCGAGTGGCGGAGACTTGCCTGGTGGGGTGCGACCCGGTGCTGATGCTGGAGGGCCCGATTCCGGCCACCCATCGGCTGCTGGAGCGATCCGGGCTGGCGATGGACGACATCGACGTGGTGGAGATCAACGAGGCGTTTGCTTCGGTGGTGCTGTGCTGGGCCGCGGACTTGGAGCCCGACATGGAGCGGGTCAATCCCAACGGCGGCGCCATCGCCCTGGGTCACCCGCTGGGAGGAACCGGATCGATCTTGGTGACCAAGGCGCTGCACGAACTGGAGCGCACCGATGGCCAGTGGGGCCTGATCACCATGTGCTGCGGAGGCGGCTTGGGTACCGGGACCCTGATCGAAAGGCTCTGACCTACACGATGCCTGACGACGGTTCGATGGGGATGCCGGCTTCCTTGTCGGGGGGTGACGAGCTCTGATGGCCACCGACGCCGGTTTGGCTGACGAGCTGGTCGGCGCCATCCGAACCTGGGTGAAACGCGAAGTCATCCCCAACGCCCCCGATCTCGAGCACGCCGACGAATTCCCGGAGGCGATGTTCGACCAGATGTGCGAGTTCGGCCTGTTCGGGGCCACCATCCCTGAGGACTATGGCGGGTTGGGGCTGGACGCCACCACCTATGCCCGCATCATCGAGGAGTTGTCCCGAGGGTGGATGTCGCTGGCCGGCATCCTCAACACCCACAAAATCGCCGCCACCATGATCGGGCGCTACGGCACCGACGAGCAGCGGGACCGCTTCTTGCCCCGCATGTGCGATGGGTCGTTTCGCTCGGCCTTCTCGCTGTCGGAGCCCGACGCGGGAAGCGACACCCGCAACATCCGCTGCCGGGCCGTGCCCGACGGCGATGAGTGGATTGTCAACGGCACCAAGATGTGGGTGACCAACGGCATGAGAGCCCAGATGGTGATGCTGTTGGCCCGAACCCCTGACGACCGCATCACCTGCTTCATCGTGGAGAAGGAGCCGGGTCCGGGTGCCGACGGCCTCACCGTGTCGCGCACCATTCCCAAGCTGGGGTACAAGGGCGTGGAGACCGTGGAAATGGCCTATGCCGACTTCCGGGTGCCCGACGCCAATGTGTTGGGTGGACCCGAAGGTGTGGGCCACGGTCTGGGCTATGCCCTTTCCGCCTTGGAGTTGGGGAGAATCAACATCGCCGCCCGGGCGGTTGGGGTGGCCCAAGCCGCCCTGGAAGCGGCCATGAAGTACGCCCAAGAGCGGGAGACGTTCGGGCGGCCCATCTACGACCACCAGGCCATAGGGTTCAAGCTGGCCGAGATGGCCACCAAGCTCCACGCCGCCCGCCTGATGACTTACGACGCCGCCCGCCGCTATGACTCCGGGGAGCGCATCGATCTGGAAGCGGGCATGGCCAAACTCTTTGCCTCTGAAGCCGCCTTCGAGATCGCCTCCGATGCGCTGCGCATCCATGGGGGAAACGGCTATACCGAGGAATACCCGGTGGAGCGCTACTTCCGGGATACGCCCCTCATGATCATCGGAGAGGGGACCAGCGAAATCCAGAAAATGGTGATCGCCCGCCAACTGCGCGATCGGTATTCGTAAAGATGATTGCCCCTAGACGACTTTTCGATGTGGATTCCTGAGAGGACGAACAATGGCTGAGATTTCTGAGGATCAGCTGCGTCAAGAAGCGCGGGATCTGCTGGCTGACGTCGATCCCGCAAAGGCCACACAGTACGAGTTCCGGGGCGCCCAGTTCGACCGAGGCCTGTCTCGGGTCGACTTCCCCGAAGGCAAAGGGGGGCTAGGCCTATCGCCCAAGGCCCAAACCGTAGTGGACGAGGAACTGCGCAAGGGCAGCCGGTATTGGCACGACCTGAACGTCAATCCCATCGGTATCGGCATGGGGGCTCCCACCGTCTTGGCCCACGGCACCGAGGAGATGCACCACCGTCTGCTGCGGCCGTTGTTCACTGGCGAGGAGATCTGGTGTCAGATGTTCAGCGAGCCCAGCGCGGGCTCTGATGTGGCCGGTTTGGCTTCCCGAGCCGAGCTCGACGGCGAAGAATGGGTGGTTAACGGACAAAAGGTATGGACCTCGCTGGCCCATCGCTCCCGTTGGGGAATGCTGGTGGCGCGTACCGATCCCGACGCCCCCAAGCACCGGGGCCTCACCTATTTTGTGCTCGACATGACGCTGCCGGGAGTGGAGGTTCGTCCCCTCTATCAGATCACTGGTGAGGCCGAATTCAACGAAGTATTCCTGAATGACGTTCGCATTCCCGACTCCATGCGGCTGGGGGAGCGGGGCCAGGGCTGGAATGTCGCCATTACCACCCTCATGAATGAGCGGGTGGCACTCGGCGGCGGTGTCCCTGAACGGGGCAGCGGGCTCATCGGCATCTTGGTGTCGGCTTGGGAGCAGCTTCAGAGCCAGGCCAATGGCCAGGAAGGGCCTGAGGCAGTCCGCCGCCGGGTGCTGCGGGATCGAGTAGTCCGATTGTGGACCGAGGCCGAAGTCTTGCGGCTAACCAACTGGCGGGCACGCACCCTGTCGTCGGCAGGAACCCCCGGCCCTGAGGGATCGGTGGGCAAAGCGGTGTCGGCCGAATTGAACCAGCGAATCTACGAGTGCTTGATGGAAGTGATGGGGTCGGAAGCAATGCTGTTTCCCCAGGGCTATCCGATGTCTAGGCCCGATCAATCACAGGAGTATTCCCTTCGGACAACCCCTCCGGTCAAGGGCTTTCTACGGTCGCGGGCCAACACCATCGAAGGCGGAACGTCCGAGGTGATGCGCAACATCTTGGGCGAGCGGGTGCTGGGCCTGCCCAAAGAGCCTGGTGTGGACAAGCACACCCCGTGGAGTGAGATCCCCCGCAACTGAAAGGGCGTGGCGATGGTAGATGCTCAGCACATGCGCACCGTGATGGAACAGTACGCTGCCGCGGTGAGCGCCGGCGACAAAGAGGCGATCGTGTCGTTTTACGCCCCTGATGGATCGTGCCAAGTGCCTGTTGGCGGGCCGGTACATCAGGGGATCGACGCCGTTCGGGCGTTCTATGAGGGCAATGAGTTGGCCGAAACCCTGGTATTGACCGGACCAGTGCGAGTGGCGGGCAATGAGGCCGCCGCACCGATGGTGGCTCACGTTTGCTTCGACGGCGTGGACTACGAGCTTGATGTGGTGGATGTGGCCGTGTTCAACGACGACGGCCTTCTGACCTCGCTGCGGGCGTTCTACTCGCTCGACGATCTGCGTGCTGTTTGAGAAGTTGAAGAAGCGGCGGCGGTTGTTGCTGTGGCTGGCGGCGCTGGGACTGCTGTTGGGCTGGAGCCTTACTTGGGCGCTTGACTCTCCGCAACGGCCGGTGTTGGCCGAGCGCTACGACATTCGGGCTGCGGCCGTTCATATCAGCGGCGTGGCCTGCGGCCAGTTCAGCGAGGGGAGTGGTTTTGCCGTCGAGTCCGGCCTCGTGCTCACCAGCGCCCATGTGGTGGCCGGAGTCGAAGAGATCAAGGTGACCGCGCCGGATGGGAGTTCGGGTCGCGGCGTTCTGGTGGGATTCGATCCGGGAAGGGATGCTGCGGCGATTTCGGTGTCCGGTTTGGGGCTTTCCCCGGTAGCAATGGCCCCGGCCGTCGCCGCCCAGGCCGATGAGGGCGATGTCGGCACAGTGGACCGCGATACCGGCTTGGAGTTCGTGCCCTACCGTGTTCTTCGCCGCATACCCGCCTCGGGTGTCGACATCTACGAAGAGGTGGCGGAGAATCGCTACCTGTTGGAGGTTCGCTCCCTACTGGCCGCCGGCGATTCGGGCGCCGCGCTGGTAAACGTGGACGGCGAGGTGGTGGGCATGGTCTATGCCGTTGCCAGAGGCCAGCGGGATCAGGCCTATGCCCTTGATCGAAACGAGATCGTCGAATTCCTGGCTGAGATCGACCGAGCACCGCTCACCAAGCCACCCTGTCACGCGTTGTAGAGGTTGGGGCGGCCGATAGGGCTAGTCTCATGCGATGCCTGTGGACTTGGACGAACTGCTTTCTCCGTCGCATTCCGCCGTGGTCACCATGGAGTGCCAACGAGGTGTGATTGGCGACATGGCTTCCATGGGGGGACTGCGGGATGTGATGCTGGACCGCGGGGCCATTGACGCCGGGGCCCGTCTGTGCGCTGGGGCCCGGGCTGCGGGGGTGCCGGTGGTGCACTGTTTGGCCCACTTCCGGGCTGACCGTGCGGGAAGCGTTGCCAACTGCCGGATGCTGGCCGCGTCGGCCAAGATGAGCGAGCAGAACGGGGGGCTGCTAATCGGATCGGAGTCAGCCGAGGTCATCCAGGAGTTCGACCCGCAACCATCCGACATCGAGATCGCCCGCTGGCACGGCATGTCCCCGTTCATCGGAACCTCGCTCGACCAAACCCTGCGCAACTTGGGGGTTACCACTGTGGTGGCCGCGGGAGTTTCGCTGAACGTGGGAGTGATGGGGCTGGTGATCAACGCGGTTGACTACGGCTATCAGGTGGTGCTGGCCGGCGATGCGGTGGCCGGTATACCGGCCGACTACGGCGATGCGGTGATGCACAACACCATGGCCTTCCTGACCACGATGGTCACCGTGGACGACATCGTGGCCCGGTGGTCGTGACCGACGATCACGCCATTGCCGCAAGCAACAAGGCAGTAGTAGAGCGCTTGGTGCGCGACATCGTGAACGGCGGGCAGACTGACTTGCTCGACGAGGTGCTGGCCGAAGACTTCGTCGCCCATGGCGTGGGGCCCGGCCCCTCTGGCTCCGACGGAATGCGCCGGCTCATCGCCACGTGGCGCACTGCTTTTCCCGACTGGAAAGACCATATCGACGAGATGGTGGCCGAGGGCGACTTGGTGGTGCTCAAGATTTCGGCTCAAGGCACTCACGAGGGTCCTCTGCTCGGCATCGAACCCACCGGCGAGACCGTCCAGTGGGGCATGATCGAGATGGTGCGCCTCGCCAACGGAAAGATAACCGAGCAGTGGGGTTACTCCGACTTTGCCGAAGTGGTGCGACACCTCCGTAAAGTTGCCGCGGCACAATCCGAACATCAATCCTAACTGGAGGCTTGACCATGGCCGATACCTCACCTGTCCCCGACTACGCCGGACTCATGCGGCTCGACGAGAAGGGCTTCATTGTGCTGGGCGCCGGCCAGGGCATGGGCCGTCAGTCCTCGCATGCCCTAGCCCAGATGGGGGCCAAAGTGTTCTGCGTGGACCTCGAGCAGGAGCGGGCTGATCAGGTGGCCGACGAGGTGGACGGCATTCCGTGGGTGGCCGATATCACCAAGCGGGAAGATGTCCAGGCCTTGGTGGACGAGGCTGGTCGAGCCATGGGGTCGATTGACGGAATCGTCGACATCGTGGGCGTTTCCGGGTGGTCTGGAGTGCTGGACATCGACGACGCTGAGTGGGACTGGCAGTTCGACATGGTGCTGCGCCACGCCTACCTGATCTCCCAAATCGCCGGACGGGCCATGAAGGAGACCGGTGGGGGCACGATGGTTTTCATCGCATCGGTCAGCGGCTTGACTGCGGCCCCCAACCATGCCCACTACGGAGCGGCCAAGGCCGGACTCATGGCGTGGATGCAGTCGGTGGCCATCGAACTGGCCCCCTTCGGTATCCGAGCCAACTGCGTGGCGCCGGGCACCATCTTGACCCCTCGCATGGAGGCGCTGTTCGATGACGAGCGAAGGGCAATAAACGATGCCGCCGTGCCCATGGGCCACATGGGCGTGCCCTCGGACATCGCTGGGGCTGTCCTGTTCCTCTCCGCGCCGATATCCAACTTCGTATCGGGCCGCACCTTGGTGGTGGACGGGGGAGTGGACGCCGACTTTCCCTACGACCCGATGTAGTCGCGTAGCTACACTGTTCCTATGGCGGCTGACGTGAACGAGCCGGAGAATCGGATCGTCGTCGGAGTGGAAGGTTCGGGTGGAGCCCGTGCCGCACTCCGCTGGGCAATCAAGGAAGCTCGGCATCGCAACGCCTCAGTGGACGTGGTGACTGCCTACTCCACTACCTACGTGCCGGCTTCGCCTGACTTCAACTATGTGCCGCTCGACCCCATCGACCTCGAAGCGGAGGTCAAGCGGATGCAGGACAGCATCATCGACGAAGTGCTGGCTGAGGTGGATGTCGAGGGAGTGGAGATTCGGCGCCGCATGGTGCGGGGCCGGGCGGCGGACACCTTGATCGCCGAATCCAACAGTGCGTCGATGCTGGTGGTGGGTTCGCGAGGACGAGGCGGTTTTCGGGGACTGCTACTTGGATCGGTCAGCCAGCAAATTGCCCAGCACGGCAGCTGTCCCGTGGTGATTGTCCGCCCCGACCTGCCGACGTAGTAGTCCTTCGGCGCTTCTACTTCAATCGGGGTTGCTCACAACTCCACGATGACCTTGCCCCAGGTCCGGCGGTGGTGGATGTCATCAAGGGCGGTGGGGACATCCTCGAAGGCATACGGGGGAAATACCGGGGGGTCGAGTCGGCCGTCTTCGAGGAGGGCGAAGATCTTCTGGCGGGCTTGCTCGGATGGTTCGGGATTGCGGCCCACTGATGCTCCCCAATGGACGCCCACCACCGAATAGTTCTTCAACAAAATGTGATTGGTAGGGGCGTCGGCGATTCGTCCGCTGGTGAAGCCGATCACCAGCAACCGGCCGTCCCAGGCCATACACCTTCGAGACCGGTCGAAAACGTCGCCCCCCACCGGGTCGAAGCAAACATCAACTCCCCGGCCATCGGTGTGGGCTCGTATGAGGTCGACGAAGTCGGGGGTTTCCTGGTAGTCGATGGCCAGTTCCACTCCCATTTTCTTGAGCAATGCGGTCTTCTCAGGACCACCGGCAGTAGCGATGACCCTTGCTCCCGCGATCAGCCCGAGCTGTACCGCCGCCGAGCCCACACCTCCCATACCGGCATGAACCAGCAGGGTTTCACCCTTGGCCAAACGCCCCCGGTCGTGGAGGGCGAACCACGAAGTGCCGTAGTTCACCAGCGCCGCAGCGGCTGCTCCAGATGAAATCCCCTCTGCTAGCTGGTGGACTCCGCTGGCCCGCAGCGCAGTCTGCTCAGCCATCGATCCCCCGCCGATGCCGACTACTCGATCGCCGACGGCTAAGCGTTCAACCCCTTTGCCGAGTTCCCGCACTCGACCCACCACTTCGGTACATGGCGACCACGGCAGCCTGGTTTCCATTTGGTAGAGGCCTCGAGCCATGAGACAGTCCACAAACGTCAGACCTACGGCCTCGACATCAACCACGATTTGGCCGGAGTCTGGCCGGGGTGAATCGACTTCTTCCTGCTGAAGCAACTCGACGGGGTCGCCCAGCCCATGCTGTCGCCAGATTCGCATCAGCTGTCCTTCTCGGTGCTGTTTCTCGCCGCGGCCGGCCGGTCGACCACCGACTTGATGCTCTCCAAGGCCCGCTGCTTGAACTCCTGCACCGATGGCACATTGCCGGCCAGGGCCTGGTATTCCGACATTGTGCGGATGGCATTGCGGGTGCCCATCGCCTCCATTCCCCGGTGGACGCTGCGTTTGTTGATTTGCTGGAGATCGGACGGCACCCGGGCCACCCGCTGAGCCATCTCCAGCACCCGCTCGTCCAACTCCTCTTCGGGGTAGGCCCGGTTGGCGAAGCCCATGGCGGCTGCCTCGATGCCGGAGTAGGAGTCGCCAGTGAGCATCATCTCCATAGCGTTGCGGAACCCCACCAGCCAGGGGTGGTAGTTGAAGTCGGGCGGGCTCAGCACCCGCACCACTGGATGGCCGATGTCGGCGTTCTCGGCCACATAGACCAGGTCACAAGAGGCGGCCAGCTCTGATGCTCCGGCTAGGGCGTAACCGTGGATCTGGGCGATAACCGGCTTGGCCAGTTCCCAGATAGCCAGCCAGCTGTCGGTCACGTGGCGGGACCACTGCCCGTCGCCCCCCGCGGTGTAGTGGGGCGGATCGTCCATGAGCGAATCAGTCAGGTCGTACCCTGACGAGAAGCACGGACCGGCGCCCCGGATAATCGATACCCGGACATCCTCGTCGACATCGGCCGCTTGCAGGGCATCCAGCAGCTCCTTTCGCATGGGAGTGCTGATGGCGTTGCGCTTCTCCGGGCGGTTCAGAGTTATGCGGCGGACGTGGGGGGCGGGGTCATCGAGCAGGATGAATTCGTAGGACATGGCCTGACCCTATAACGACCGGTGCCCCGGACCCGAAGGCCCGGGGCACCGAGTGTTCCGATCAGGAAGTGGAGCTACTGGATACGCAGCCGGCGGCTGAGGCCGAGCACCATTGCACCGGCGAGCACCACGGCCAGGGCCACGATGGCCAGCAGTGGGGTGTTAGAGCCGGTGTCAGCCAGCATTTCATCGTCCGCCATGTCATCAGCCATGTCGTCGTCCATGTCATCAGCCATGTCGTCGTCCATATCGTCCGCCATGTCATCAGCCATGTCGTCGTCCATATCGTCCGCCATGTCGTCGTCCATGTCATCAGCCATGTCATCAGCCATGTCGTCGTCCATGTCATCAGCCATGTCGTCGTCCATGTCATCAGCCATGTCGTCGTCCATGTCATCAGCCATGTCGTCGTCCATGTC
Source organism: Candidatus Poriferisocius sp. (assembly GCA_965208545.1). Classification (GTDB taxonomy): domain Bacteria; phylum Actinomycetota; class Acidimicrobiia; order Acidimicrobiales; family Bin134; genus Poriferisocius. Next base: position 1,006,180 of record OZ242341.1, read on the forward strand.
GTCGTCCATGTCGTCGTCCATGTCGTCGTCCATGTCGTCGTCCATGTCGTCGTCCATGTCGTCGTCCATGTCATCACCGGCCATGGCTCCGACAGACACGGCAACTGTGACTACGTCGCGCTGAAGCGGGTTGCCCATCCAGAAGACGATCCCATCTTCACCGATCTCTACGTCTTCCATAGTGACGCTGAAGGTGCCATCTCCATTGTCAGTAGCTGGAGTACCGGAAAGCGGGCACAGTGAGACGAAGGTCGAAGCGTCGATCGCATCTGGATCTCCAGTGCTGCAAGCCGCTGCGCTCACAGTCGTCCCCTCCATGAAGCCTGAACCAGTCAGGGTTATTGAGTAGGTTCCGGCTGCTTCAACCGATGCAGGATCGGCTGTAGCGGTAGGCCCATCTTGTGCTGAGGCGGCGCTTGCTCCTACCCAGGCCACAAGCGCCAATGCCATCGCGATGAACAACAACTTGGTCTTGGTCATGACATAGCTCCTTGGGCCGTGCCGACATAAGGCCAGCCCCTACTCCTATAAGTTACGAAACCTTAGCGCGGCATTTCGTTTGTGTCATCCATCTGACAGTTACATTTCGGCCCTAGTCAGAAACGACCGGTGCCCCGGACCCGTAGGCCCGGGGCACCGAGTGTTTTGATCAGGGGTTGGTGTTACAGGGTGCGCAGCCGGCGGCTGAGGCCAAACACCATCAGACCGGCGAGGGCGATGCCCGCACCGATGATCACTAGCACCGACGTCTCCACGCCAGTCTCAGCCAGCATGGCAGCATCAGGGTCGACTTCCACGGTAACGAAAGCGCCTTCACCATCTGCCGCGAGCTGGAACAGCCCAAAGGCGACGCCATCTTCTCCGATTTCGACAGTTTCAGTGGCGGTGTAGGTGCCATCTGCTTCCAAATCAACTGCTGAACCGAAACCGCCGCATTCCGCGATCAGTCCAGCGCCGCCAGCCGGCCCGGTAATGGCATCCATGTCAGCGGTACCGCAGATCACGAAGTTCACCGACGAGAGCGTGTAGCCAGCTCCGTTAAGGGTGATCTCGTAAGTGCCTGGTTCGGGCACCGCGGCAGGATCAGCGGTAAGCGTCTGGTCCTGGGCCGATGCGGAACCGGCGAACAAAAAGCCCACCAGCGCTACAGCCATCGCAACGAATATCAACTTGGTTTTGGTCATGACGTATCTCCTTGGGCCGTGTCTGTGACCAATCGGCCCCTGCTCCTATGGATGGCGAAACCCTAGCGCAGCACTTCGTTGGTGTCACCTATCTGCGGATTGGGCGTCCCAACCAGGGCTGTTAAACGACCGGTGCCCCGGACCCAAAGGCCCGGGGCACCGAGTGTTTTGATCAGTTACAGGGTGCGCAGCCGGCGGCTGAGACCGAACACCATCACACCGGCGAGGGCGATGCCCGCACCGATGATGACCAGCATCGATGTGTTTACACCGGTTGCCGGCAGCTCTGCCTCGCCGATCTCCACGGCGACGCTGGCGGCCTCGCCGTCAGGAACGAGCTCGAACAGGATGAAGGTGACGCCGTCTTCGGTGACTTCCACACCTTCTACGGTGAAGGGGCCACTTGTACCGTCCTGCGAGCTACCGAAGCCGCCGCAGAACTGCATCAGGGTAGCCTGTCCCCACCCATCAGGGCCGGGGTCCGCAGTGTTGCAGACGGCCAAGTTTGTGGACGATTTGGTGAAGCCATCAGGCGTCAACGTGAAGTCGTAAGTGCCGGGCTCAGACACCGCAGAAGGATCAGCGGTCATCGTCTGGTCCTGAGCCGATGCGGAACCGGCAAACAAGAAGCCCACCAGCGCCACTGCCAACCCAACGAAAATCAACTTGGTCTTGGTCATAGTTGTGTCTCCCTGGACCATGCCAAGTGTCGGCCGGCCCCTACTCCGATAGTTGAGGCCAGACTTTAGCCCCTTCAATCGACCATGTCATTAATTCGCCAGAGACAAGCCGTCAGTGCAGGGAAATTGAAGTCTTCTGGCTAGTGTGCCCGGCGTGGAGTCCATACGAAACTTCCGATCGCTGGGCGGCCAGACCACGGTTGACGGGCGAGAGGTGCGCACTGGGCTGGTATTTCGGTCGGCTCACCTGGCTGAGGCGTCCGACGCCGACTTGAATGCGCTGGTTGATTTGGGCATTCGCACGGCCATCGATTTCCGCAACCAGGGTGATCTAGCTGCGGAAGGCCCCAACCGACTGCCCGAGGGGGTGGAACTGGTCTCGCTGCCGATGGCCGATTCTGCCAACCCATCCGGGCTTCGGGAGAACTTTTCTGCTTTCAGCGCCGAGGAGTTGGAAGAGCGATTCGGCAATGGCAAGGCCTTTCAGTGGATGAAGGATGCTTCGGCGAGATCGGTAAGCGACCCCGTGCGCTCATCCCAATTCGGTGAGTTTGTTAGAGGGGTGTTGGCGCCACGAGCGGTTCCGTTGCTGTTCAATTGCAGCGCGGGTAAAGACCGCACCGGCTGGGCGGCCAGCCTGCTGCTGTTGGCCGTGGGGGTTACGGAGGAGCAGGTGGTGGATCACTATCTGGAAACCAACCAGCACGTGGTTCCCGGCCGCTATGGCGATTTGATGATGCCGCTGGCCATCGTCCACGAGGACTACTTTGCCGAGCAGATGCGCGTGCTGGCCGAAACCTGGGGCAGCTTCGACCAGTACTGGGTCGATGCCTTGGGCTTGGATGACGGCCACCGGGTGGCCTTGCGGGAGCTACTTCTGGACTAGGGGGCTTTCAGCTCGCCGATATTGTGAACCGGGGCGAGGGTGTCTTGGAGGTAGTCGGGGCCCTCCAGGGTGTCGACGAACCAGCCGGTAGGGCACATGGTGAGGATCTCCACCAAGCTGAACCCGGTCCCGGCCATCTGAGACTCGTAGGCGCGGGTGATGTAGCGCTTGGTGCGGGCCACGTTGCCGGCGTTGTTGACCGCACACCGGGCGACATAGGCCGCACCGTCCATGGTGGCGGCGAGATCGGAAAGCAGAATCGGGTGGCCGTGCTGGTGGGGGTCCCTTCCTTCGATTGAAGTCTTGGTGCGCTGGCCCAGGGTGGTGGTTGTGGTCATCTGGCCGCCGGTCTCGCCGAACACCCCGTTGTTCAACAGCAGGCATGTAATGTTCTCGCCCCGGGCCGCGGCGTGCAGCACTTCTTGCAGGCCCTCGTTGACCATATCGCCGTCGCCTTGGATTGTGATCACGAATCCATCGGGAAGCATTCGCTTGATTCCGGTGGCCACCGACGGGGCCCGACCGTGCAGGGCTTGCACCACCTCTACGTCGAGGTTGTGGGCGAAGGCGGTGTAGCAGCCGATGCCAAAGACCGTGATGGTGGACTGGGCCAGTTCCAATTCTTCGATGGCCTCCATGGCGGCCCGGATGGCGATGGGCTCGCCGCAGCCGGGGCAGAGGTGGTGGTTGGCCTGAGTGATGAGCCCAGGGGTGAAGTCGTCAACGAGCGCGGCGGGCTCCTGTGGTGGCGAATCGGTGGAAAGGTAAATCCGCTCGTCGCTCATTGTCCACCTCCCTTCATGACCCTCTTCCCCTCATGAAAGGGCCTCCAAGATGCGCTCGGAGATATCGGGCACGTTGATGTCGGGTCCGATCCCAAAACCGGAGTGGTCCCAACTCGGGCTCCCGATGAAGTCCACTGGCACCGCTCCCAGCGTAGCCAGCCGCACGTCGTCGACCATCTGGCCCATGTTCTGTTCGTACACCGCCACCTTGGCGGCGCCGGCGACGGCGTCGTGCACGGCCTCCGACGGGAACGGCCACAGCGTGATGGGCCGGACGTAGCCCACCCGGTGCCCGGCATCCCGCAACCGCAGGCAGGCGTAGCGCACGAACTTGCCCACCGAGCCGTAGGCGGCCACCACCAGATCGGCGTCATCGCAGAAGCCGATATCGACCAGCGGGTCGACTCCGGCAGACATTTCTTGGATGTGGGCGGCACACGCCGCGTAGTGGGCTCCCAAGTCGAACCCCTCCTCACCTTCGACGCCGCCCCCCAAGGGAGAGATGATCTTGGCTGATCCCGACCCCCCGGAAGATCCGTTCAGGGCCCAGTCGGGCACCTCGGGGGCGGCTCCTTGTATGGAGGGAACCGAAACCGCCTGGTAGGTGTGGGCCAAGTAGTAGTCGCCCAGCACCATCACCGGGGTTTGCCACTGATTGGCTAGCTCGAACGCCAGCTTTGTCAGCTCCACTGCCTCGGGCACATCCATGGGGGCCAATACGATGTGGCGATAGTCCCCATGGCCCCCGCCGCGGGTGGCTTGGAAGTAGTCGCCCTGGCCCCTGGCCATGTTGAACACCACCAGGGGCAGGCGGGCGTTGGTGATCTCCGACAGCGATTCCTGCATCAGCGACAGCCCTTGGCCGGTGGACCCGGTGGCGGCCAAATGGCCGGTGGTGGCTGCCCCCCAGGCCATGCCCACCGCCTCGAGCTCGCTCTCGGCGTTCATGCACACGCCGTCTACCTCGGGCAGCAGGGCGGCCATGTGCTCCAACAGCTCGGTGAACGGGGTCATGGGGTATCCCGTGAAGAACCGGCAGCCAGCGGCCACCGCGGCCCGGGCAATGGCCTCTGAGCCTTCCAGCAGCGCCCGGTCGCTCATTGCTCGTTTTGATCCTCGAGCGGTAGTTCCAATGGTGTGTCGTACTTGTACACCTGGAACACAAAGTCGGGGCAGATTTGGGCGCAGGCCTGACAGCCGGTGCAACCAGCCAGCAGGCGGGGATAGCGATAGCCCCGGGTGTTGACCTCGTGGACGGTCATCTCCAGCACCCGGGGCGGGCAGGCGTCGATACACAGGTCACAGCCTTTGCAGGCCTCGGCGTCGATGACCACGGTGCCTCGGACCGTTACGGTGCCTCCTGAGGTGCTTGGACTCACGCCGCCATCTCCCAGCCGGCGGCCAGCGCACTCTCATTGGCCTCGATGAGCTGGCTGCGGTAGGGCGGCACCGAGCGGCGCATGCCCTCAACCAGTCCGTCCAAGCTCACCAGTCCAGACCTCCGCCCGTACACCCCGGACATCACCATGGCGGCCAGCAGCGGGTTGCCCAGATCGGTGGCCACATCGGTGGCGGGAACTTCCACAACTTGGTAGCGGTCCGCGTCTAACTCGTCCTCGAACACCGAGGTGTTGACCAGCACCAGACCGTTGTCGCTGATGCGCTCTCTCAGCGGAGCCCAGTACTGGTGGTGCATCAAGATGGCCGACCAGGTGGACGACAGCACCGGCGGCGCCTCTATTGGCTGGTCGCTGATCACCACCGTGCTGTCGGTGTTGCCGCCCCGCATCATGCCTCCGTAACTGCCGAATACCAGCACCTCTTTGCCGTCGGCGGTTGCTCCCTGGGCGATGACTTGGGCGGCCAACTGCACCCCTTGGCCGCCGATCCCAGTGAGCATTAGCTCCCGCTCCCCGGCGCTCATCGGCCCTTCCACACCGGGGGTCTTTTTTCCACGAATGCCCGAGGGCCCTCCAAGAAGTCCTCGGTCTGGGAGATCTCTCGGCCGTAGCCGGCCGCGATGGCAAACCCTTCGGCCTCGGTGGTCTCCAATCCGTCGAGAACGGAATGACGGATTGCCCGTACGGCTAGCGGGGCATTGGCCACGATGCGCTCGGCCAGACTCTTGGCCTCATCCAGCGCTTGGCCTGGTTCGCAGATCACGTTCACCAGCCCTAGGGCGTGAGCTCGGTGGACGTCGATGGTGTCGCCGGTGAGGGCCAACTCCATGGCGATGTTTGGGGGAATGCGGCGGGGGAGCCGGGTAACGCCCCCCTCGGAGGCCACCAGTGACCGCTTCACTTCGGGCAGGCCGAAGGCGGCTTCGGTGGAGGCCACCACCAGATCACAGCCCAATACCAGCTCGAAGCCGCCCGCAACCGCAGGGCGATCAACAGCGGCAATGACCGGCTTGTCTCGCTGTCGGCGGGCGAACCGGCCAAAGCCCTCCTCGGCGGTGATGATCCCTGCTGCTCGCCCCTCGGACAGCGCTTTGAGGTCGGCGCCGGCGCAGAACACCCGGCCGTTACCGGCCAAAATGGCCACCCACAGGTCGTCGTCGGCTTCGAATTGATCAAAGGCCTCGCCCAAGGCGGCGGACAGTTCGGGGCTCATGGCGTTGCGGGCCTCCGGGCGGTTCAGGGTGATGACCGCTATTCGCCCCTCGGCTTCGTAAAGAACCAGGCTCATCGTGACTCTCTCTACTCTGGATCCCTAACTTTCAGCAGCTGCTTGCCGTGATTGGCCCCGGAGAACAGCCGCAGGAACGTTGTCGGGATGTTGTCGAAGCCCTCCTGGATGTCGGTCTGGAAGGCGATCTCCCCGTCGGCCACCCACTGGGCGAGATCGCCCGAGGCTGCGGGCACCCGGTCCATGTGGTCGAACATCACGAAGCCCTGAAGGGTGAGCCGCTTCTCGATTATCTCGAACATGTTGGACGGGCCTGGGCGGCGCAGGCCCTGGTTGTAGGTGGAGATAGCCCCGCACACCGCGACGCGCCCGCCCTGATTCATTTGGCCCATGACTGTCTCCAACATGTCGCCGCCCACGTTGTCGAAGTACACGTCCACACCGTCGGGGCAGGCCTCAGCGAGCCGGGCGCCCACGTCTTCGTTCTTGTAGTCGATGGCGGCGTCCAGGCGGGCCTCTTCGATCAGCCAGCGGCACTTGTCGGCTCCACCGGCGATTCCCACCGACCGGCAGCCTTTGAACCGGGCGATCTGGGCCGCCACTGAGCCGGTGGCCCCGGCGGCGCCTGAAGTCAATACGGTCTCTCCCGGTTGGGGCCGGCCGATGTCGAGCAAACCAATGTAGGCGGTGAGGCCGGTGCCCCCCATCGGGCCCAGCATGACAGGGATGGGTGTGCCCGGCGGCACCACCCTGATGGTGCCGTCGACCACCTCGTAGTCCTGCCAGCTCATCATGCCGCTGACCAGGTCTCCCTCGTTCAGCGCCGGTGTATTGGAGGCCACTACTTGGAATACGCCCGGTCCGATCATGGGCCGGCCCAACGGCGCAGGAGGCATGTAGGTGATGAAGTCCTCCAACCATGTGCGCATGGCCGGCTCGAAGCTGAGATAGCACAGTCGGGCCAGCGCCTGGCCATCGCCCGGTTCGGGGACGGCAGTCTCCCGGTACTCGAAATTGTCAACGCCCACCGGCCCGTCGGGCCTGGTGGCGTAGATCCACTGGCGGTTCATCCCGCCAACTTAGCGGTGCGCTAGTGGGCCGGGCGCACCCGCATCATCATGGTGGCCATCAAGCGGTCGCCCTTGCCCAAGTCCCTAATCTCGGTAACCACCCACCCTGATGATGGGTCGCCCATCCAGCGGCAGGTGCTGTACACCGGGCCGATCTTGCCGCCCAGCAAATAGCGGATGTCCATGTCGGCTACGGCGTGGGGCATGCCGAGTTCATGCTCGGCAAAAGTCTCGGCCCCCACCTCGCCCACCAGGGTGACCATGGCCCCTTGCATAATGCCCGCGGGGTTGAGCAACTGCGGGGTGAGCTCGACCTCCACGTGTCCGGAGGCGGCATCCACGACCTCGATGCCCGCCACTTCGGCTAGGGGCCGGTCGATGTCGGGAAGCCCCATGAGGTCGGGACGGGGAGGGTCGTGGATGGGTTTGGCCGGGTCTCCGGGACGTTGGTGGTGGCGTCCGAATCCGATCTGGGCGTAACCGATCTCGGTGCCGTCGGTAGTGGAGAAACGGCACTCGCAGGTCAGGGTGGAAGCCCCGGCCCGCAGCACTTCGGCATATACATCAATTTGATCCGGTAGGGGGACAGCCGCGGTGCGGAGTTGGAAGTCGGTGGTGAAGTGCCAGCACTCGGGATCTTCCTTCTCGCCGATCATGCCGCCCGTGATGTCGGCGGCAAGCATCAGCACCGAGGGCCTTACCTGACCGCCGTAGCACTGCTCGTCGAATACCCGGAGCATTCCGTACCCGGGCTGGGAGTTGGGATCGCAGTAAATCCCCAGCTGGGCGAGAAGCATGAATCTCGAAGTTGCTGTATCGGGGGCGTTCATGGCGCCCTATTCCTCGTGGCGTCGTGGTTCTAGACGGTGACGCCCTCTAGGACCGTGCCTTTGAAGAAGTCGGGGCGGGCTTCGGAGAAGAAGCGGTGGGCGTTGCCGAAAGTGAAGGCCCGGAATTGGTCTTCGTTGAGCCAGCCGTGTTCCACCTGCTCCCAGACCTCGGGCATGACTTCGGACATGTCGGGGACGTCCCAGTGGCCCACGTCGGAGGAGAAGATGGCGTTGAGGGTGGCCCCTTCAGGCAGGGCACCGTCGAAGGCCAGCCGCACTAGGGGGTCGTCGGCCTCGCAGCCGAACCAGTAGGACCGGTCGATCTGCTCGAGAATGTCCTCGGGGCAGGTGATACCGGCGGCCTCGAAGTCGTTGACGACCTCATCATGGCTGATGCCCTTCTGCATCGTTCTCCCGAAACCGGCGGGCAAGTCAATGGGGTCGTTGGCCTCGGCCAGAAGCGAATCGAAGTACTCGGGCTCAAATAGGGCCGGGTCGTAGGCCTTGAGGCCCTCGGGACCGCGCTTTTCCCAGTGGCTGAAGAGGTCGCACACCATCTGCGCCCCCCAGGTGACGCCCCCTTCGAGGAAGCCGAGGCGCAGTTCGGGGAAGCGGTGGGTGACCCCGCCGAAGAAAATCGACTTGGCGGTGGCCTCGCTGGCGGAGCCGAAGTTGCCCATGTGGTTGTAGGTGAAGTTGGAGATGGAACGGCGCCCGTCCCAGCCCATCGACCCGGAGTGGAGGCTGGCCGGGGTTTGCAGGTCAACCAGCCGCTGCCAGAGGGGGTCGTAGTCGTAGGCCGAATCCAGGCCCAGCGAGTCGATCCAAGTGGCCATCTCGCCGCCAGCCGGCAATTGTCGGGGAACGAATCCGCCGATCATCACCGCTTTGAAGCCCAACTCGGTGACCGCGAATTCAAGCTGCTCGACAGCCTCGTCGGGGGTGTGGGTGGGAATTGCGGCCACCGGGGTGAGGCGGTCTTGCAGGCCTTGGTAGCTGTCAGCCAGGTACCGGTTGAGAGCTCGGCAGAGCTTGTTGCGCACTTCGTCGTCTTTGTAGGCGGGGAAATTGAGCCCGATGCTGGGATAGCAAACTGCGAAGTCCATTCCCAGCTCTTCGATCCGGTCGTGGAACAGCGCGGGTGACACCGCGGTGGCGAAGTCGCGGGTGTTTGCCAGGGGCAGGGCCCACCACGGACCCCGGAAAGAGCGCCGGGCCAGCCGTTCATCGGGCGACAGGCCGCTCCAATTGGGCTCTCCGTTGAACGAGCAATTGGACATCTGGGCGTAAAGTCCCCCTTCCAGCCCTTCTTCGAGGCAGTACTGGTGCAGGGCCGGGTAGTGCTCGAACACGTGACCATCGGCGTCAATTACCGGATGGCCAAGATCGGCTCGAATGTCGGCGGCGGATCGCTGGCTGCTCATGGGGGAAACGCTAGCTACTACCGTTGGTGGTTGTCTCAGTGAGACGAGATAGAAGAGGTTCAGAAGATGAGCACTGTTACCCCCGTTCGCCCTTGTATTTCGGCCGACTCGCACGTGACCGAGCCCGACAACACCTACATCGACTACATCGACCCCAAGTTCCGTGATCGAGCGCCGCGGGTGGATTGGGCCGATGACATGGGTGTGTTCATGTCGATCGACAATGGTCGCAACCGGATGCCCTTCGGCATGATCGCCGCAGCGGGGAAGAGCTGGCATGAGATCAGCATCTCCAGCGGCACTCGCTGGGAGGAGCTGCACCCCGGCGGCTACGACCCGGTGGCCCGGCTGGAGGAGCAGGACCGCGACGGCGTGGTGGCCGAGGTGATCTATCCGTCGGTAGGGATGACCATCTGCAACCACCCCGACGGGGACTACAAGAAGGCCTGCTTCGACGCCTACAACCGCTGGATTGCCGAGTTCAACTCCCACTCCCCGGAGCGGCTGATCGGCTTGGGCCAGACCGCGATTCGCTCCGTGGACGAGGCCATCGCCGACTTGGAGGCCATGGCAGAACTCGGGCTCAAGGGCGTCATGCTTCCTGGCTATGCGGCCTCCGGCCTCGACTACGACCACCCCGACTACGACGCATTCTGGGAGGCGTCGGTGTCGATGGGGATGCCGCTGTCGTTCCACATCCTCACCTCGGGAAACGACCACCCCATGGCCGCTCACTTCCGGGGACCGAAGATCAACTCGTTTCTGGGGATTATCCGGGGCAACCAGGACATCATCGGCACGCTGATCTTCGGTGGCGTGTTCGAGCGCCATCCCGATTTGCAGGTGGTGTGCGTGGAGGCCGACGCCGGCTGGGCGCCCCACTGGATGTACCGGGCCGACCACGCCTACAACCGGCATCGCAACTGGCTGGAGAGCGCCGAGCTGTCCAAGAAGCCCAGCGACTACTTCCGGGAGAACGTGTACCTCACCTTCCAAGACGACTGGGTGGCATTCAAGCTGCTCGACCTGATGAACGAGAACCGGGTGATGTGGGCCAACGACCACCCCCACTCCGACGCCACCTGGCCGTGGTCCCAGGAAATGCTCACCGAGCAGACCACCCACATGACCGACCACCAGATCGACCGAGTCCTCCGCGACAACTGCGCCGAGCTCTACGGCCTGACGGTCTAGGGGCTATCGACGCTCAGTTGCGGCCCTGAGTGCCTGCCAGATCCGTTCTGGGGTGCAGGGCATGTCGATATGGGTGACGCCGAGGTGGGACAGGGCGTCGACGATGGCGTTCTGCACGGCGGGGGGTGCGGCGATGGCGCCGCTTTCGGCCACCCCTTTGGCCCCGAGAGGATTGCGGTCGGTGGGGGTTTCGATGAAGTGGGTCTCTACCTCGGGGACATCGCTGGCCGCGGGCACGAGGTAGTCGGCCAGGCTGACGGTGAGCGGGTTGGCGTCAGCGTCGTAGCGCATCTCTTCGAACAGCGCCACCGCGATGCCCTGCACCGCTCCACCCTGTACCTGGCCTGATGCCATCACCTCGTTGAGCACCCGGCCGCAGTCTGTGACCGCCACATGGCGGATCAGATCTACTTCCCCGGTCTCGGTGTCCACCTCCACGACGGCCACGTGGGTACCACCGGAAAAGGTGGGCTGGCCTTGGTCGAAGGCCGCAGTTGCCTCTGTTCCAGCCAGGTCGGTTAGTGCGATGTTGGCTGAAGGCGTTCCCCGGACGCCCAGGGTGGCGTCGGACCGTAGTTCGATGTCGTCTACTGCGGCTTCCAACAGGTCTGCGGCTTGATTCTTGAGCTGGTCTAGCAGTTGTTCTGCCACCCGGACGGCCGAACTGCCAGCCAGAGAGGCCGAACGAGAGCCGAAGCTGCCCAGAGCGGATCGGAACCGGCCGGTATCGGGGGCGGCGGCCTCGATATGAGCGGGGTCGAGTCCCAGTGCCCCAGCCGCCAGCTTTGTGATCACAGTCTGCATACCCTGACCAATCGGGGCTATGCCGGCGTCGACCTCGATGCGTCCGTCGTCGGTCACCCGCGCTGAAGCCGGCTGGCAGGGCTCGTGGCGACCGGTGAAGTCGGCCCAACAGCTCAGGCCGATGCCGAGGAGACGGTGATCCCTTGAAGCTCGGCGAGCCGCCTGCTCTTCTCGGAGCATCTGGTAGCCGATCTCTTCGAGAGCCTGCTCCAAGGCGCCGAGATGGTCGGCTTCATCCATGACCAACTCTCCGGGGGTCTGTCGGGGGAAGTCCTCAGGCTGAAGCAGGTTGCGGCGGCGGAGTTCAGCCGGGTCCAGGTCCAGAGCGCGCGCCAGATTGTCCATGGCCCGTTCCAGCAGCCCGATGGCCTCGGCCCGGCCTGGACCTCGGTAGGGGCCGGTGGGAGCAGTGTTGGTCATCACCGCCGAGGCGGTGACCGCAACTTGATCGATCCGGTAGGGGCCGGGGAGCAGTCTCTGGGTTTGCAGCGGTTCGAACGCGCCCATCCCGGCATAGCCGCCCACATCGGCACTCACCTCGGCCACCAGCGCGGTGACAGTCCCGCTTTGGTCGGCGGCCAGAGTGATGCTCTGGTCCTGGTCCCGGGCCTGCATCGACAGCAGGTTCTCGGGGCGGGACTGGACGAGGCGCAGCGGGCGGTTCAGCCGCCGGGCCAACTGTGCGGCCACGGCAAACAGGCCGTTCTCGCCCCAGCACTTTCCTCCGAAGCCGCCCCCGATGGGCGGAATTACCACACTGATCCGATCATCGGGCAAAGCCAGGGTGTTGGCCAGCTCATCGTGGGTGAGAGCAGGCATTTGAGAGTTGATGTGGACTAGCACCCGGTCGTTGTGGGGGACGACCAGGCCGGCAATCCCCTCAATAGGGGAGCACGCCACCCGGGGATAGTGCTGAGAGAGGGTGACGGCTACTTCGGCCTGTTCGAGAGCGGAACGAACCGCGGCGGGATTGCCGGATGGGACGGTGAGCACGACGTTGGATCCGTGCCGGGCATGCAGGAGCGGTGCATCCTCGCCGGTGGCAGAGGCCAGGTTGGAGAGTGGGGGCAGCGGCTCGTAGTCGACTTCCACCCTCTCGCAGGCGTCGGCTGCGACCGCTTCGGAGTTGGCAACGACGGCTGCCACCGCTTCCCCGACATAGGCCACCGATTCCTGGGCCAGTGGGGGTCGGCTGATCTCGGTGGGAGTAATTCCCTCCACGCTCGGTTGAGTGATCAGTTCAAGATCATCGGCAGTGAATACTCCAACGACGCCGTCGAGAGCCTCGGCGGCTGACCTGTCGATAGCGATAATTGCGGCTCGGGCCACCGGAGACCGCACGAACCCCAGCCAGAGAGCACCCTCGCCCCGCATATCGCCGCCGAATCGGGCCTGACCGGTCAACAGGTCGAAGTCTTCGACCCGGCCTTCCCAAGTGCTCACAGCAAGAAGTCTCTACAGGGCTTCTTCGATGACGGTGCCTTTGAAGAAGTCGGAGTTGGTGCCAGCCCAAAGCGACATCGGGTGCTCGAAGGTGAACGCCCGGAAGTCGGCCTCGTCGAGGATGCCGTCGTCCACCAGCTCGTAGGCCTCGGGCAGCACGTCGCGCACATCAGGGACGTCCCAGTGGCCCACGTCGGAGGCAAAGATGCCCTTCACCACCTGTCCTTTCGGCGTCACCGTTCGATTGAAGCCAATGGCGGTCATGGGGTCGTCGGCTTCGCAACCGAAATGGAACCGGTCCCATATGGCCAGGATGTCGTCCACGGTGTCCACCCCGCTGAGGGCGAACTCGTCGATGGTGGCCGGATCCTCGTCGGGCTCGCTGAGCATGTGCAGCGCTTCTTGGAGGCGGTCCCGGTGGCTGTTGGCCGTCGGCGTGCCGTAGGCATCGAAGAGTTGGCCCAGCTCGTCCATGTCTACCGCGGCGGGGTCGTAGTGTCCGATGGCGTCGCGGTTGCGCTTCTCCCAGTGGCCGATCACATCCGACAGCAGGTTGACCCCCCAGGCCACGCCCCCTTCCAGGAAGGCCCACCGCAGCTCGGGAAAGCGATGGGCCACCCCGCCCATGAATACCGCCCGGCACAAGGCCTCGCCCGCGGCGGCGAAGTTGCCCAGATGGTTGTACACGTAGTTGGTCTCCGACGTGCGGCTGCCCCAGCCCATCCCCGCCGAGTGGAAGGTGGGCGACACGCCGAGTTCGGTGCACCGCTGCCACACTGGGTCGTAGTCGCAGGGGGAGTCCATGCCCAGGGTGTCCATGCGGCGGGCGTGGCGATGGCTGGTGTTCTCCCGGTCCACCGGGCGGGGTACCAGCCCGGTCAGCATCACCGGGCGCATGCCCAGCTCGCCCACCGCGAAGTCCAGCTCGGCGATGGCCTCGTCGGGAGTGAACATGGGGATAATGGCCACTGGCATAAGACGGTCGGAGTAAGGCTCATACGCCTGGTGGAAGTAGAGGTTGAACGCCCGGGCGGCACCGAGGCGGAGGTCCTCGTCTTCGAGGCCCATGCAGGTCAGCCCGTAGGTGGGGTAGAGCACGGCCAGGTCGATACCGATCTCGTCGAGCCGCTCGTACAGCAGCTTGGGCAGCAAGGCGGTGGCCCGGTCGAGGGTGTTGCGGGCCGGCAGCCCCCACCACGCCGAGCGCATCATTCCGGCGGCCCGGCGCTGCTCCAGCGTCAGATCGATGGATTTCCGCGCCCCGTACTCCACGACCTTGAACTTGTCCACCAACTCGGGACCGCCGACGGTGGCCATGATGTCGTGGACTTCGGGGAGAAACTCGATGATGTGGCCATCGGAGTCGATGATCGGGTGGTCGATGGCGTCGCGGATGCGCCGCACCTCGGCGCTGGGCTCAAAGCTCATGGGGGACAGACTAGGACTCCGGCTGATGGCAGTGTCAGGCGTACACTTCGGCGTTATGCGAGGCGTCATCAGCTTCGGGGGCTACGTGCCGTACTGGCGCCTGGACCGGTCGGCCATTGCCGCGGTCATGGGCAAGGGCGGCGGCCGGGGCACCCGATCGGTGGCGTCCTACGACGAGGACACCACCACCATGGGGGTGGAGGCAGCCCGACTGGCGCTGCGCCCTGCTGATGCTGAGCCTCGGGCGTTGTGGTTCGCCACCGCGGACCCCGCCTATCTGGAGAAAACCAACGCCACCGCTATCCACGCTGCGCTGCGGCTGGATTCCTCGGTGGGCGCGCTGGACTTCGGGGGCGCGGTGCGCTCTGGCATCGGGGCGCTGCGGACTGCCCTGAATGCGATAGGACCGACGTTGGTGGTGACCGCCGACATGAGAGGCGGGCTGCCCACCGGCGCTGATGAGGCCGCTGGTGGTGACGGCGCCGCCGCATTTTTGATCGGCACCGAGGACGACGGGCCGGTGGTGGCCGAGTTGCTGGGTTCGGCGTCGGCCACCGAGGAGTTTGTGGACCGTTGGCGTCAGCCGGGCTCGCCCAGCACCGGCCAATGGGAGGAGCGCTTTGGCGAGACCCGCTACGGCCCGCTGGCTGACCAAGCCTGGAAAGAAGCACTCGGCGCGGCGGGCATCGGAGCCGACGATGTGGATGTGGCCGTGGTGACCGGGTCTCACGGCCGAGCGGTCAAGCGGGTGGCCGGTCAACTCGGCGTGGCTCGGGTGGCTGACGACTTGGCCGCGGCAGTGGGCAACACCGGCACCGCCCATTCGGGATTGTTGTTGGCCAATGAGTTGGAGCAGGCCGAACCCGGCCAGACCATCGCGGTGGTGATGCTGGCTGACGGGGTGGAGGTTCTGATTCTGCGGGCCACCGAGGCGTTGGCCGCCTATGCACCAGCCCTCCCGGTAGCCGACCAGATCGCCGCTGGCGCCGAGGTGAGCTACGCCACGTTCTTGCAGTGGCGGGACATGATCCGAGTGCAGCCCCCCAATCGGCCCGAGCCAACCCGGCCGTCGTCGTCGGCCGCGGCCCGAGCCCAGGACTGGAAATACGGGTTCGTGGGCAGCCGGGGGACCGAGAGCGGGACGCTTCACCTCCCGCCGGCTCGGGTGTCCATCCGCCCCGAGGACGATCTCGATGCCATGGACCCGGCGCCCATGGCCGACGTCGGGGCCACCGTGGTGACTTTCACCATCGACCGGCTGGTGTATTCGGTGAGCCCACCGGTGGTGTTCGCAGTGGTGGACTTCGACGGAGGCGGGCGACTACCAGTGGAGCTGACCGACGTGGACCCCGACGCGGTCCGCATCGGACAGCGAGTGGAGATGACATTCCGGCGGCTGTACGAGGCTGAGGGCATCTATAACTATTTCTGGAAAGCGCGCCCGGCGCGATAGGAGGCGACTGGTGGCTAGTCATGGCATCAAAGACCAGGTGGCGATCATCGGAATGGGCTGCACCCAATTCCGTGAGCACTGGGACAAGGGAACCGACGACTTGCTGATCGACGCCGCCACCGCGGCGTTCGCCTCTGCGGGAGTGGCCAAAGACGATGTCGACGCGTTCTGGCTGGGGACGGCGTCCAGTGGCATGAGCGGACTCACGCTGAGCCAGCCCCTGAAACTGGAGGGCAAGCCGGTCACCCGGGTGGAGAACTTCTGCGCCACCGGCTCCGAAGCGCTGCGCCAGGCCTCGTACGCGGTGGCCAGCGGGGCCTACGACATAGCCATGGCCATTGGGGTGGAGAAGATCAAGGACTCTGGCTACCAGGGATTGAACGCCGCCCCCGCCCCCCACGACGGCACCAAGCGGAATCTGACCGCCGCGGCCATGTACAGCCTGGTGCTGCCCGCCTATGCCGCCCGCTATGGGGTGGATGAGGACGAGCTGCGCATGGTGGTGGCCAAGATCGCCGAGAAGAACCACCGCAATGGAGCGCTCAACCCACTGGCCCAATTCCGCCGGGAGATGCCGGCCGAGAAGATCTGCGAGATGGCCTCGGTGGCGGGGCGGCTGTCAGTGTTCGACTGCTCCGGCGTGGCCGACGGTTCGGCTGCCGCCATCGTGGTGCGGGCGGCCGATGCCCACAAGTACTGCGAGGATCCGCTGTACATCAAGGCGCTGTCGTTCGTGTCGGGCACCGGCGGCGGGCTCATCGACCCCGACTACGACTACACCACGTTCCCAGAGTGCGAGATGGCCGGGGCCGACGCCTACCGCCAGGCGGGGATCGACGACCCCCGCTCGGCGCTGGCCATGGCCGAGGTTCACGACTGCTTCACCCCCACCGAGATGGTGCTCATGGAAGACCTGGGCTTCTGCGAGCGGGGCACCGCCTGGAAAGAGGTGCTGGCCGGGACCTTCGAGCGCAATGGCGACATGCCCATCAACACCGACGGCGGCCTCAAAGCCTTCGGCCACCCCGTGGGGGCATCAGGCTTGCGGATGCACTACGAGTGCTGGCTCCAACTTCGGGGCCAAGCCGGCGACGACCGCCAGATCGACCTGTCTAACCGCAACCTCGGCTTGGTCCACAACCTCGGCGGTTACCCCGGTGAAATGGTTTCCTTCGTCTCCATCCTCGGTCCCGAATTGGGATAGAGGACTCTTTGTTCGCCTAGGGGTAGTAGGCGAAGTTTTGGGTGAACCAGAAGGATGATCCTTCGATGGCGATGCCGATTCCGAAGTGGTTGACGTCGGTGCTGGTCATGGTGGCGTAGTGGCCGGGGCTGGCGACTAGGCCGTCGAAGGCGATTTGCACTGCCTCGGCAAACGTGGTGCCCGACACGGTGGCGATGTTCTCCCTGGCCAGCGTCGCGCCCGGTGGGTATTGCTGGAGGTAATTCGGGTTGTGGACGAATTGGCCGGTGTCCCTCATGGTTTGCGACCAATTGCGGGCCACGTTTGCCAGATCGATGCTGTACGACAGAGGTGCCAGACCGAGACTATGGCGGAGCTCGCTGACCATCTGGGCCATTTCAGCCTCGGCGCCGATGATCTCAGCCTGAGTTTCCAAATCGGCCAAGTCGGTTTGGGTCGGCGAGGTCCGACAGCGGCCCGGCACTATCTGGGTGTCGATGTCGAATTGGCAGCGGTAAGTATTGAGGAGTGATTCTTGGTCGGCGATGAGGTTGTCTCGCACCGCTATGTCTTGATGGGTTGGGGTGCCGCTGAAGACGCCAGGCATGGAGCGACCGAGAACGGGCTGGCCATTGGCGCAGCCACCGAGCACGAGGTGGGTATCAACACTGAACAGGCAGCGGTAAGTGTTGAGGAGTGATTCTTGGTCGGCGATGAGGTTGTCTCGCACCTCTATGTCTTCGCCCGTTGGCGGGATCCCACTAGCGGTTTGGGCGCTGGCACCCGAGTTGGCAGGGGTGCTCACCAGAAGGCCCGCAACGACTGCCACCGCAGCGATGGCCCGACACCAATCAGTGCGGGACACCAGCATCCTGGTCATGGTTGTGGCCGGACTACGTCCTTAGCGGGGCCAGACTTGGGGACAGCGGGGGTGGTCGACGGGATCGCCCTCGGTGACTTCGGAGTGGTGGGGCTTTAGGGGGGTGCCCCGCTTGAAGCGGTAGACGGTGTCGTCGCCGCAGTAGCGCACCGAGATGGCCCGGCGCCACTGGTCAGTGACGTTGGCGTGGGCGCCGTGAAGGGTCATGGCGTGGTGGACGGCCACATCTCCAGGCTCCATGTCGAAACAGAGCAGGTGCTCGGCGTCGTCCCGGTCGTAATGGGGGACTTCCTCGCCGTCGGTGTTGGGCATGGAGAGCTGGCTCACGAACCAGTTAGGCCGGAAGTTCCGCTCCCAGCGATGCGAGCCCTTCACATAGACGGTGGCTCCGGTCTCTTTGCTGATGGGGTCGAGCGGGCACCAAGTGGTACACACCTTGTCGCCCTCCAACTGGAAGTAGGCCATGTCTTGGTGGATTGAGGTGGGTTCCTCGGTATGGGGTTCCTTCACCAGCACGCTGTCCTCGTAGAACCACAGCTCCTGGCTCTTCATCAATTCAGCGGCCAGCTGAGGCAGGGGGGATCGGGTGGCGAAATTCTCGAAGTCGGGATCGCTCCACCAGTGATCGGTGCCGCCGTGGAACTGGCCTCGGGGGGCGCCCCTCTTGGCTGCGGCGGGGTCGTTGAGCACCGTTCCACCGCTGGGCGGAACCACCATGGCGCCCATCTCGGTCATGTTGTTCATTTCCTCTGCGCCCAGAGCGCGCTCCACCGGCTTGGCCATCGACGCCAGGGTCTTGTCTGAGAGCACCCCCCGGATCACCACCACGCCGTCGCGCCAGAAGTCCTCGATCTCTTGGTCGGTAACCAGTGTCATAGCGATAATCCTTACATCTGCTCCAGTTCCGGGGGCATTCCCAGATGGACCAGGCTCTCGGCAGTGGAGCCCTGGGGGGTCCAGTTGGAGGTGCCCATGGCGTTGGCCATGCCCTGAGCCACCGATTCCATGGTCAAGTCGATCTCCTGGGCGGGGGAGGCGGCGTACACGATGCGGGCAAACTGGCCGCCACCCACGGTGAATGCTTCGCCGTTCACCGTGCACTGATCGCTCACCAGATGGGCCACCACCGGGGCTACCTTCTCGGCCCCGAAATGCTCCCGTAAGTGCGACTTGAACGGTGACTCGGGCAGGCCCTCGGTCAGACGGGAAATGGCCGCCGGCAACAGCAGGTTGGCGGTGATGTTGTGGGCTTGGCCGAAGATGGCCTCGGTGCGGGTGAAGCCGAACAGGCCCGATTTGGTGGCCGCGTAGGAGGCGGTGGGGTTGCCGAAGCAGGCAGGAGAGCCGGTGTTGATGATGCGTCCGTAATCCCGCTCCACCATGTGGGGCCACACCGCCTTGGCGGTGTTGAGGCACCCCTGCAGGGTCACCCCCACGTGGCGGTGCATGTCGTCAGCGTCGATATCGGGAAAGAACGATGCGCTGGCGAACCCGGCGTTGTTGATGAGGATGTCGATCCGGCCCCACGCCTCGAGGGCACTGGTCACCATCGCCTCGGCGGTGGACGGGTCGGCGACGTCGCCGTTGTTGGCGATGGCCTCGCCGCCGGCGTCGCGGATGCGCTGAGCGGCATCCTCGGCGATGTCGGGATTAATGCCCTGCTCGGCCATCCCCAGGGTGCCGTTGCCAAAGTCGTTGAGCACGATCTTGGCCCCCCGCTCGGCCAGATAGCTGGCGTGGGCGAAGCCGAGGCCGATCTTGTCTCCGGCCCCGGTGACCAGGGCCACCCGGTCTTGGAATTCAACAGACACGATTGATCACGCTCCGTTCAAGAGGGGGGCGAGGACTTCAAGCGTTTCGAGGCTGGGGCGGGTCTTGTCCACCGGGTCGAGCGGCTGGATGCACACGTGGGTGGCTCCGGCATCAAGGTGCTGGTGCACCCGCTCCACTAGGGCGCTTTCATCGCCCCAGGCCACCACCGCGTCGACCACCTCATCGGCGCCGCCGTCGTCGAGGGCGCTCTCCTCGAAGCCACAGCGCATGAGGTTGTTGCGGTAGTTGGGCATGTGCAGTGGCCCGACCATGGCCGCCCGGGCCCGCTCCCGGGCGCGCTCTGGGTCGGTTTCCAGCATCACCTTCTGCTCCGGGCAGATCCAGGCGTCGGGACCCATGATCTCCCGGGATCGCCGGGAATTTTCCGGCGGAGCGAAATAGGGATGGGCGCCCAGGGTGCGCTCGGCGGCCAGCTTCAACATGAGCGGTCCGAGAGCGGCCAGCACCATGGGCGGCTCGCCGTCAAGCTCCGGGCCCCACCACATGGCGTTTTCCATCTTGTCGAGGTACTCCCGCATCGACGGGATGGGCGCGGGGTAGGGCTTGCCCTGCATCCGCTCCACCGGCGCTTGGTGCGACACCCCGAGGCCGAGCAAGAAGCGCCCTCCCGATTGGTCGTGCAATTCCTTCTGAGCGCAGGAAGTGGCTTGGGCCTCCCGTAGATGGATGTTGACCACCCCGGTGGCCAGCACCAGCGTGGTGGTGTGGTTGAGCAGCAGGGAGGCGTGGGCGAACGGATCGCGGCCGAAAGCGTCGGGGATCCACAGGGCGCCATAGCCCAACTCCTCGATCCGCTGGGCGAACTCGATGGCCTCGCTGGTGGAGAAGCTGTCGGTGCGGGTCCACACCCCGACGGATCCGATGTCCATGGTCATGGCGTCAACGTAGCGGTCTGCGCTCACTTCGGGAGATGTCAGGCCACGATCTGTTTGTCGTGGAGGCTGGCGATCTCCGCTGTCGACAGGCCGAGCACATCGGCCAATACCTCATCGGTGTGTTGGCCCAGACGGGGGGCAGGACCGGGATCGTCCACATTGTCGTCCGAGAAGCGGAGCGGCGGGCCGGGGGTGAGATATTGGCCGGTTTCGGGGTGGTCTATCTCGGCGAACAGCGGATTTTCTGTGGAGCAGCGGGGGTCGTTGGCCACCATCTCCAGCATCGACTGATAGCGCCCCCAGCACACCCCTTCAGCATCAAGCGCCGCCGACGCCTCGGCCAGGCTGTGCCTGGCGCACCACTGGGCCACCAGCGGATTGAGGCGGTCGAGGGCCAAGTAGCGATCGCCGTCCACTCGGGTGAAGTCCAAGCCGGTCTCGGCTTCCAGCGCAGCCACCTCTTCGCCGATCCCGCAGGCGGCCACGATTCCCTGCCACTGGCGGGCGCTCACCGCCACGATTTGGATGCGCTCGCCGTCGGCCAGCTCGAAATCCCGTCCGAAGGCGCCGTAAATGTCGTTGCCGATGCGGGGTCGCTGGGTGCCCAGGAGTTGGGCCTCGGCCACATGGCCCAGCATGGACAACGCAGCCAGCGCCACATCCGACAGGGCCAGGTTCACCAGGCTCCCCTCACCGGTACGGGACCGTTGGCGCTCGGCGGCCAGCACTCCAACCGCGGCGGTCTGGCCGCAGATGATGTCCCAGGCGGGCAACACGTGGTTGATGGTGCCGTCGGTGCCGGTGAGCCAGGGATATCCCACCGCGCAGTTCACCGTGTAGTCCACCGCGGTGGAGCCGTCGTGGTTGCCGGTGATGGCCACCATGATGAGGTCGTCGCGGTGCTGACGGAGGCTGTCATACGACAGCCACCCCACGGCGGGGAAGTTGGTGGTGAAAATGCCGGCGTCGGGGCCAGGGGCAGTGGCCAGCGCGGTGATCAGCTCCCGGCCCTCGGGGGAGCGGAGGTCGACCTGGATCGACCGCTTTCCCTTGTTCAGCCCCTGCCAGTACAGCGACTGTCCGTCGGGAGTGAGCGGCCAGCGGCGGTAGTCGATGCCGCCACCGATGGCGTCGAAGCGGATCACATCGGCGCCGTGTTGAGCCAGGGTCATGCCCCCCGAAGGGCAGGCCACGAAGGCCGATCCCTCCACAACCCGCATACCCGCCAGCACGCCACTCATGATCAGGCTTCCAGCAGGGGCAGGACCTCAGCGCCGAAGCGGGCGATCTGGTCGATGTACTCGGATGCGTCGCGAGATCGGAAGAAAAGAAACATCACCGAGGTACCCAGCTCGTGGGCGTAGCGAAGCGACTCGGCAACCTGGTCGGGTGAGCCGCCGATGTACGGCCATCCCGGCAGAAAGAGCCCCTCCGGGGGATCGCCGACATAAACGGCCCCGGCCAACCAGCCAAGATCCACTTCATCGAGGTCGCGGCCTACGACGTCGGCGTGGGCCCGCATGTAGTCAATCTGCTCGGCCATGGCCTCCCGAGGCGTGCCCTGGGGAATCCAGCCGTCTCCCCGCTCTACCACCCGGCGCAGGGCCGGACGGGTGCTGCCTCCGATCCAAATGGGGATCTCGCTCTGGTCGGCGGCGGGGCCCACTCCCACATCCTTGAAGTCGTAGAACTCCCCGCTGAAGTCGCAAAACCCACCGGCGGCCCCCACGGCGACCCGCACGGCGTCGATGGCCTCGTCGGTCATTCGGCCCCGGTCGGCAAAGCTCAAGCCCAGCGCTTCGAACTCGGCCTCCACGTGGCCGGCACCAACCCCCATCAGGGCCCTTCCGCCAGTGAGATGGTCGAGGGTGCAGAACGAATTCGCGGTGGTCAGAGGATGGCGATAGGGAAGGACGTACACCTCCGACAGCAGCCGGATGGTGCTGGTGGCCGCTCCCAAAAAGCTGAGGGTGGCGATCGGGTCGTACCACGTTGTGGACATGTGGGCGGCGTATTCGTTGTCGGGGATGGCGATGTGGTCGCACACTCCTACAAACCCCAGTCCGGCGGCCTCGGCGGCCTGGGAGATGGCCACCAGGTCGCCCACGGTGGCGTCGGCCTCCCACGGCTGCCGAATTCGCTCGTTGAGAGTTTGGATCGGCAGCTGGATCCCGCAGGTGATCTCGCCGTCGGCAGTGATGCGGGTCATGGGGTCATTCTTGTGGGCTGATGTCGAGGCTGTCGAAGAGGAACGCCCGTTGGAGCAGGAGGAGGTTCTCGGCTACCTGTTCTTGGGGAGTCATATGAGTGACACCGGGCAGAGGGAGCACCTGATGGGGGCGGCTGGCTTCGAACAGGGTTTGCGATAGCTGGAGGGTGTGGGCCGCAAACACGTTGTCGTCAGCCAGGCCGCAGATCAACAGCAGGGGCCTGGTGAGATCTCCGGCCAGTTCGAGCAGGCTGGTGCGGGTGTAGGCCATGGGGTTTTGGTCGGGATGGCCCAGATAGCGCTCGGTGTAGTGGGTGTCGTAGAGGCGCCAATCGGTGACCGGGGCCCCGGCGATGGCGGCGTGGAAGCGGTCGGGTCGGGCCAACACGGCGAGCGCGGCCAGGTAGCCGCCGAACGACCAGCCCCGCACGGCCACCCGACCCAGGTCGAGTCGGGGATGCTGAGAGGCCAGCGCATCGAGGGCGTCGATCTGGTCTTCGAGCACCGGGTGGGCCAGATCGCCAGCCACCGCCCGCTCCCAAGCCGGGCCGCGGGCGGGGGTGCCCCGGCCATCGGTGATCGCCACCGCGAATCCCTGGTCGGCGAACCACTGCGACACCAGAAACGGTGATCGCGCCTTGAGCACTCGCTGGGCGTGGGGGCCGCCATAAGGGTCGAGCAGCACCGGCAGCGAATCGCCATCGGCTCCGTCGTCGTCCGACGGGTACAGCACCGCGGTGTGCAAGTCTCGGTTGCCGACCACGGAGAACTGGGGCGACGGAGACAACGACGGCGTCGCGGCTTTCGAACCTATGGGGATGCGCTCGGTGGTGGTCACCACCTCCACCGCCGACTCTCGATCGGATCCCGCAGCCCGAACCACCACCACAGTTCCGCCTGCCGCGGCCGCGCTGTGGACCCCCGGCTGGTTGCTGAGCCGGCCTAGCTTTTCTTCGCCGTCGAGCTGCCAAATGTGGACTTCGGTGGGGTCGTCCGACGCGGTGAACACCACCCGGTTCTCATCGGCGACCACCACACTTCGCACTTGCAAGGTGTCCGGGGTGGCTGCCCTGCCGTCGATCACCAGGCATCGGGCCGACTCCCGGTCCTCGACAGTCACTAGCCGTTCGCCTGTCCACGTCGGCGTGCCGGGCACCAACTCCACCCAGTGCTCGTCGGTCTGGCGGGCAATCTCGGTGGTTGCTCCGGTATCGGGGTCGACTTCCAAGAACACCACCGTGCGCTGGTCGCGGCTCTGCACGGTGATCACGGGGTTCGACCGGGGTGCCCATCCAGCCCGGGCCAGGTATTCGAAGGCGTCTCGATCCCAGGCCACGTCGACCCGACTGCCGTCGAGCCCAAGTATGGCCAAAGAGACGTCGGCATTGACCGTGCCAGCAGCGGGGTAGGCCATGGGCACCGGTGCCGCCGCTGGGTCAGCCGGCGAAGCGATATGCCACACGGGCACTTCGGCGGTGTCCACCCGGGCTGCCAGCAGACGATGGCTGTCGGGTGACCACCAGAATCCGCGGCTGCGGCCCATCTCCTCGGCGGCGATGAATTCGGCTGACCCCCAGCTCACGGTGTCGCCCGGTTCGTCGATGACTGGTCGATCAAGGCCGTCGGCCGAGGCGTCCACCACTCGCAGGCCGGAGCCGGAGACATAAGCCACCCGCTGCCCGTCGGGTGAGGGGCGGGGGTCGAACGCGCCTGACGCTGCGGGCAGCAGGTCGGCCGAGCCCTCGGCCATATCGGCCAGGAACACCCGCCCATCCAAGGTGAAGGCGATCCTGGTCAAGCCTGGATCGCCGACGTAGGCCACGATGCCACCCCCGCTTTCCCGGGCCCGCTCCCGACGGGCCCGCTCAGCTGGCGGCAGATTCTCCTCACCGAGGTCGGCTAAGAGTTCGACCGGATCGGCGACCACAACCTCCTCACCGGTGGACGTGTCGAGCAGCCAAAGCCGGTTCACCGGATCGTCACCGGCCATGCTGCGCAGAAAGGCCACCCGGCGGCCGTCGTCAGAAACAGTGAAGCTGCGGGGTGCTCCCAATGTGAAGCCCCGGGTGCGGGCGTGCTGGCGGGGGAACGACTCGGTCATAGCGCGCCGAATGAATCTAGGTCGGCAGCCGCCCTTGCCGCGCGGTTCACCAGGGTGATGGATGTGGACTTGGGCATCATCACTCCCACCGCGGCGGTTACCAGCATGGCCTCGAGCGCGTAGACGACATTGCGGCGATAGGCCAGCCAGGCCTCGTCAACAGTCGGAGCGACGGGGCCTAGTTGGTTCAGATAGTCGGCCAGCAGGTCACGTTCAGCGCTCCGGCGCGTTTCGGGGTCCAGCGAGGTGGCCAGCATGTATGCGATGTCTCGAGCCCACGGTCCCGCTCGGCAGAGTTGCCAATCGATGAGACCGGGACGGCCGCCTGCGGCGACAAACTGGTTTCCCGGATGGCAATCGTTGTGGATCAGCGTTGTGGGACCGGCTGCCATAGCTGCCTGGCCCACCCGACGATTTCGGGCATATCGGGAGATGGGCTGGCGCAGTGAATCGGGAACCGCCGAGCCAACCCGCCAGAGCCCCAACCGACACAGTAAGGGGCTGAGCAGCGCGCCCAGTTTCAGTTCGCGCTGGGGATTTCGGGCCAGCCACGGATGCGACTCGGTGCGCCCCCACCACTGCTGGTGCATGTCGGCCAGCGAGGCCAGCAGCGAGGCGGCCTCGCCAACGCTGAGCGTGTCGGTAGACCTTCTAAGAGTGGCACCGGAATCGGTCAGATCCTCGAGGACCACGATGAAGCCGCGCCAGAAGCGGTCAGCACCATGGCAATGGGGGGTGGCGATGGGAACTTGGTCGCGCAGCTCGGTATAGAACCTGACTTCGGCTTGGCCGAGCCGAGGCACCGCCACAAAGGCCCGGGCGATTGGGGAGCGGGATGGTCGCTTGATGAACACAGCCAGCTCTTGGCCGTCGTCCAAACGCAGCCGAGCCCGGGTTCTTCGCGTGGTGCCCGACTGATCGTCCAGTATCTCAATCTCCGCCACCGGTTGACCGAACAGCTGGGTCTGGAACTTTCTCAGGATTTTCTCCAGATCGTGCCGCCGGGGGTGTCCTCCAACACGATGCCCCGGTCAGCCAACTCGTCGCGTATGCGGTCGGCGGAAGCGAAGTCTTTGGCCATGCGAGCCTCGTCCCGTTCGGCCAGCAGCTTCTCCACCTCTGCGGCCAAGGCGTCATCGCTTGTTTGATCGTCGCTGGTCAAAACCAGCCCCAGCGCGCCGGCCAAATCGCACACGGT
Organism: Candidatus Poriferisocius sp.; assembly: GCA_965208545.1. Lineage (GTDB taxonomy): Bacteria > Actinomycetota > Acidimicrobiia > Acidimicrobiales > Bin134 > Poriferisocius. The sequence continues at coordinate 1,032,268 of OZ242341.1, forward strand.
GGCGTGGGCCGTTGCCGCTCGCTCGGTGGCTCCGCCATCCAGCGCGGCGTTGGCCTCCCTAACCAGGTCGAACACCACTGCCAGCCCGGCAGGAGTGCCGAAGTCGTCGTCCATGGCGGCAGTGAACCGGGCGACCGCTTCGGCGTCGGGCGTTGCCGCGGGGTCCAGGCCAGTGGCGACGGCCCGGCGATGCCAGGCCCGCAGCCGGTCCAGCGCCCCAGCTGCTCCGGCCAGGGCGTCGTCGCTCAACTCCATGACCGTGCGGTAATGGGTTTGCAGCATCAGCAGCCGCAGCACCTGGGGCTCATAGGCGTCGAGCAAATCGGACAGGGTGGTGAAGTTCCCCAGCGATTTGGCCATCTTCTCGCCGTTCACGTTGAGCATGGCGCCGTGGATCCAGTGGCGGGCGAAGCCCAGATCAGCCCCTTCGGCTTCGGCCACCTCGTTCTGGTGGTGGGGAAAGGCCAGATCGTCGCCCCCGCCGTGGATGTCGAAGGATTCGCCCAATAGATCGGTGGCCATGGCCACGCACTCGATGTGCCAGCCGGGGCGGCCCGGTCCCCACGGCGAGTCCCACACCGGCTCGCCCGGTTTAGCTGCCTTCCAGAGGGCGAAGTCCAGCGGGTCGACCTTTTCAACGTCTACTTCCACTCGGGCGCCAGCCCCTTCCCGCAGCTCCTCGGGGGTGCGTCCTATGAGGTCTCCATAGCGGTCGTGGGCGGCTACCGAGAAGTACACGCCTTTACCCTCGATGGCGTAGGCCGCACCCCGATCCACCAGGTCGCCGATGAAATCCAGCATCTCCGCCACATATTCAGTGGCATGGGGTCGGTGGTCGGGTCGAGCGATGCCGAATCGGTCCATTTGGTCGACATAAACCTGCTCGTAGCGGGCGGCGAGCTCGGGCTCAGTGGTCCCGGTTTCAAATGCCCTATTGATGATGTTGTCGTCGATGTCGGTGATGTTGGATACAAAGGTGACCTCGAAGCCCCGCCATTGGAGATAGCGGCGGATCATGTCGAAGGTGAGTGCGGTGCGGGCATGGCCTACATGGGGATCGTCGTAAACGGTGGGGCCGCACACATACATCGACACCTGGCTCTCGACCAGCGGCTCGAACGACACGATCTCCCGACGCCGGGTGTCATAGAACGAGACCACGCCAGAAGGCTAGCTATCGCCCCTGCCACTGCTGCCATCCGTTTGGCGGGAGGCAAGAGGGTTACAGTCGTCCGGTGATGCAGCAAGCAGCCATTGACCCGGCGGTCATGCGCCGGGCCTGGCTGGTGCTGGTGGTGGTGAGCTTGGCCAGCTTCCAGACGGCGATGTCGCTGTCGATCATCTTCGTGGTCTACGCCGACCTGAAGGAGTCCTTCCCCGACGCCAGCGAGGCCGAGCTGTCGTGGATCATCAACTCTTTCACCATCGTCGGGGCGGCCACTCTGGTGATCGGCGGGGTCTTGGGCGAGCGATGGGGGCGGCGGCGGACCCTGATTGCCGGCATCGCGGTGTTCACCCTGGCGTCGGCGGGGGCGGCGCTGGCCCCTGACACCGGAGTGCTCATCGTCGCTCGGTCCCTCCAGGGGATCGGGACGTCGCTGAGCCTTCCCATGGGGGCCGCCATCGTGATCGACGCCTTCCCGGTGTCCCGCCGGGGGACCGGCGTCGGGGCGTGGTCGGCCAACGGCGCGGTGGCCGCGGCCATGGGGCCGTCGGTGGGAGCGCTCCTGGTGCATGTGGGCGATTGGCGGTGGGCGTTCTGGATGAACGTGCCCTTCGGGGTGATCGCCCTGGTGTTCATCCGCAAGGTCATTCAAGAGCACCGCAGTCCGCAGACCCCGGAGCTGCCTGATCGGCTGGGAGCCCTCATGGTGTTGGCCGGGGTAGGGGCGATGGTGTTCGCCCTGGTGCAGAGCAGGGAGTGGTCATGGGTCCATCCAGTGGTGCTGACTACCCTGATTGGAGGGCCGCTGGTGCTAGTGCTGCTGGCTTGGCGGTCGATGCGCCACCGGCTGCCGGTGATCGAACCCAGGCTGTTCCGATTCAAGAGCTTTCGGCTGGGCAATTACGGGATGCTGGTGTTCTCCATCGCGTTTTTCGGACACCAGTTGGTGGGCGTGAACTACCTGACCATTGTCTGGGAGCTGACCATCTTCGAAGCTGGATTGCTGCTGACCCCGGTGTTCGTGTTCACCGGCCTGCTCTCGGCTTTGTCGGGCCGGTGGGCCGACCGGTGGGGGCCGGCCAGATTCGTCGTGGCCGGGAGCCTCATGTGGACGGGAGGCATGGTGTGGCAGTGGGCCACGCTGGGCGGCGAGGAGGATCTTGCGGCCTGGGTGCTCAGCGTGACGCTGGCCGGAATCGGATCAGGCCTGGTCTGGGGGTCGCTGTTCGCCGTCATGGTGGCCGATCTGCCCAGCGAGTCTTTGGCCTCGGGCTCCAGCGTGTCCCAGACCATGATGCGGGTGGGTAACGCCTTCGGCGTGGCCCTCGCGGTGACCATCATCGGAGCCTCTTTGGCGGTGGGCCAGATTGGCAACCTCGGCACCAGCTACATCATGTTGGCCGCCGGGGGCGCGGTTACTGCCGTGCTGGGATTTCGTTGCACTCGTCCTGGGGGGCAGCAGGCTCCCGCGTTCCAATAAAGTCACGGGCATGAGCACTGCTGTCAAAGGGCTAGTCGCCTACTCGCACGTGAACATCTGTGTGACCGATGTGGAGGCCGCCGACGCCTTCTACATCGGGAAGCTGGGCCTGGAAAAGCTGCCTCGACCCGATTTCGGCGAGTTCGCGGGGTCGTGGCTGCGGATGGGGCCCTCCCAACTTCACCTCAGCAAGGTGGACAAGATGCCGGACACCGCGGGGGCAATGTCCCACTTCGCTCTCTACATTCCCGCCGATGAATTCGACGCCACCATGGCCGAATTGGCCGAACGGGGACTGGAGTTTGCCTCCGAGCCGAACGAGCGGGAGGACTTCGGAGTCCCGGTGAAGACAGCGTTCGCCCGCGACCCCGACGGGAACCTCATCGAATTCACCGACGTCGCCTTGTTCGAGTGAGGGAGGACTCCACCCGAATCCACTAGGACTGATGCCTTCGATTCTTGGCCACCCGGTTCTGCGAAGGGAAGATCCCCGTTTTCTCACCGGCCAGGGCGCGTTTGTGGCCAACCTGATCCCTCCTGACGCTGCTCATGTCGCCTACGTGACTTCGACAGAACCCCATGCCCGGCTCTTGTCGGTGGAAGTGGCGGCTGCCGCAGCCGCCCCCGGCGTGCTCGGGGTGTTCATTGCGGACGATATCGACTCCGACGTGGTGGTCTATCCCACACCGTTCCCAGGCATGAACGATCAGATGATTCGCACCATGCTGGCTCGCGATGTGGTCCGCTTCGTGGGCGAGCCGGTGGTTGCAGTGGTGGCCGACGACCCTGTTCAGGCGGCCGACGCCGCCGACTTGGTGGCGGTGTCCTACGAACCGCTGCCCCCGTTGGCCGATTTGGAGGCCTCGCTGCGCGGCGACGTGGTGCTGTTCGAGGGGATCGACGATCAGACGGTGTACCGATGCCGGGTGGGCCAAGAGCCCGACTTTGAAGAGTGCGAGGTGGTGGTGCGGGCCCGGTTCCTCAACCAGCGCATGTCGGCGGCGCCCATCGAGGCCCGAATCGGCTACTCCTACTGGGAGGGCGACCGGCTGGTCCACCACACCGCCACTCAGGGCAGTCACAACGTGAAGACCGCGCTGATGGGCATATACGGGCTGGACCCCGAGCAGGTGCTGGTGATCACCCCCGACGTGGGCGGCAGCTTCGGGGCCAAGTTCCGCTGCTACCCCGAAGAGGCCCTCCTGGGGTGGCTGGCCCGCCGCCTGGGGCGCCCTTGTGCCTGGGCGGAAACCCGCACCCAGTCGATGACCGGGCTGGGCAGTGGTCGGGGCCAGATCCAGGATGTGGTGGTGGGCGGCAGCCGGGACGGCCGCATCACCGCCTATCAGCTCGACGTGATCCAAGACAGCGGGGCCTATCCGCTCATTGCCGGATTCTTGCCCCGAATGACCATGGCCATGTTCACCGGTGTCTACGACATCGCCTGTGCCGGGTATCGGGCGGTCTCTGTGCCCACTTCCACCACTCCCAACGGGGCCTTCCGAGGGGCTGGTCGGCCTGAAGCCACCTCGGCCATCGAGCGGGCGGTGGACCTGTTTGCCGCGGAAATTGAGATGGACCCCGCCGAGGTGCGCCGCCGAAACTTTCTCGACCCGGGGGTATTCCCCCACACCACGGTGTCGGGAATGAGCTACGACTCCGGGGACTACCAAAAGGCGCTGGATCTCGCATTGGAGGCGGTCGGGTACGACGACTTGCGGGCCGAGCAAGCCGCCCGTCGGGCAAACGTTTCGGAGAGCCTGCTGGGCATCGGCCTGTCCACCTACGTGGAGGTCACCGCCACCACCGGGGCGGGGGATTTTGCCTCGGTGGAGTTGGGGACCGATGGGATGGTCAAGGCGGTGACCAGCTCCACTCCCCACGGGCAAGGCCACGAGACGGTGTGGCCGATGATCGTGGCCGACGCGCTGGGCATCGACATGGATCGGGTGGTTGCGGTGGGTGGCGACACCGATTGCACGCCCCGGGGGCAGGTCACCGGCGGTTCACGTTCGGCCCAGATCGTGGGATCGATGCTGGTCGATGCCTCTCAGCGGCTGGTGGAGGAGGTGCTGCCGACGGCGGCCGACCTCTTGGAGGCCGCGGTCGGCGATGTGGTCCACGATCGGGAGGCGGGCACATTTCATGTGGCCGGTACCCCGGCGGTGTCGGTGGGGTGGGCGGCCGTGGCCGCCGCTCTGGGCAGCCCGCTGACGGTGGAATCGGATTTCGAGTCCGGCGGCCAGACCTTCCCGTTCGGCGCCCACGTGGCTGTAGTAGAGGTGGATGCGGAGACCGGCGGGACGGAGCTGGTGCGGCTGGTAGCGGTGGACGACGCTGGCACCGTTTTGAATCCACTCATCTTCGAAGGCCAGATCCACGGGGGAATCGCCGGCGGCGTCGCACAGGCGCTTATGGAGGAGTTGTCTTATGACGCTCAGGCCAACCCGATCACCACCAACTTCGCCGACTACCCGTTGATCTCGGCGGCTGAGCTTCCCAGTTTCGAGCTGATCAGATCGGAGACCCCCACCGATCGGAACCTGCTGGGGGCCAAGGGCGTCGGCGAGTCGGGCACAGTTGGGGCCACCGCCGCGGTGCAGAATGCGGTAATCGACGCACTGAGTCATCTGGGAATCCGACATCTGGACATGCCGACGTCACCCCGGCGAGTGTGGAAGGCCTTGCACAACCATGTCTGAACAGCATTTGGAAGACCGGGTGGTGGCCATCTGGGCCACTCGTCGAGCCCAGATTCTGTACTGGTTGTTGCGGGGGTTGATCCGGGTGGTTGGGCGCTTCTATCTGCGGACCAGAATGGTCGGCGCCGAGCGGCTGAGAATCGAAGGGGCGTTCATTATCGCCCCCGTACACCGGTCCAATCTTGACGGCCCATTGGTGAACTCCCGATGCCCCCGTAAGGTGAGATCGCTGGCCAAGATCGAGATGTTCAAGGGGAGGGTCGGCACCTGGATCAGCGCCATGATCGGATCGTTCCCCGTGCATCGGGGGGCGGGAGACCGCCGGTCGCTGCAAGCGGCCATTGGCCTGTTGCGAAGGGGCGAGCCATTGCTGGTGTTCCCAGAGGGCACTCGCCACTCGGGTCGTCAGGTGGGAGAGATTTACGGAGGCGCTGCTTTTCTGTCGGCTCGTACCGGGGTGCCAATCCTCCCGGTCGGCATCGCCGGCACCGAGGAGGCCATGCCCCCCAAGGCCAAGTTTCTCCGGCGTATCCCGGTGTCAATCGTCATCGGTGAACCGCTACTGCCGCCGAGCATCGAGAGCGGCCGACTCTCCTCCAACCAGCGCAGCGAGTTCACCGTCCGCTTGCGAGAGGCCATGCAATCGGCCATGGATGAAGCCGTCGACTTGGCGTCAACCCGCCGAAGCCGACGCCGCCGACGGAACAAGCGCGATGATTGAGGTTCTGTGAGCGCAGTCGATGTCATCCACGCCGCCGAAGTTGAGGCCACAACCCGCTATCCGGCGACGACGGTCGAGGTATCTGGAGGCCTTACTGCTCGGCCGGTGAGCCCTGACGGAGCTTCGCTGTGGCTGATTGCCGCTGACCTGGATGCGGGCACCGAACTGCGGTGGGGCACCGAGCACGGCGACGAGGCAGTGTACGTGCGCTCTGGCAGCCTGGCCGTCGACAGGCGGGTCTGCCCCGCCGACGGGGCGATGGTGGTGGAGGCCGGGGTGGCTGCCAGCGCGATCGCAGAGTCCGACACCAGCATCTTGCACATGGGTCCCGCCGATTCCGCCCCCCCAAACGGCGGGCTGAGAGGCCCGGCCGAATCTGAGGGCCGAAGCGTGCGGGTGGTCGGCCCTGGCGGAGTGTGGGCCACGGTCGACGACTCCCAGCGCACCCGGTTCTTTTCCGACGCATCGGCCCCCACAAACCGGCTGTGGCTGTTGGCTAGCGATCGTCCCCAGTATTTCGAATCCTCCGCTCACAGCCACTCCCAGGACGAGTTGATCCACGTGCTGCGGGGCGAGATCCGAGTCGGTCGCCGAGTGGTTGGCGCAGGCGACACCCTGTGGGTGGCCGCCGACCGCCGCTACAAGCTCTATAGCGGCGACGACGGCGTCCATTTCGTCAACTACCGCCGCGATGCCTCGGTCATGACCTCCCCCAACTACGACGGGCCGTTGCTGGAAGCCGGCGAGAGCACCAACATGACCTGGGTCAACGACACCCGCTGACCAGACTCGGGCGAGGACTTCTCCGATCGTGACAGGTGCTGCGGAATCGTCTTCGCGCCCGGATATCTTGAGGCGTCTAGGCCACGGCCAAGGAGGGTTGATGAGAAGGTATCCGAGGGCGATTGTCGCAGCGGGTGTGCTGCTGGTTGTGGCCCTGATTGCCGCAGGATGCTCCGACGGCACCAATGCGCCTTCAGCATCGAATGTTGAACCAACGGAGATCACCGCCACTGCGACGGAAGTACCGACCGAAACCTCTATGCCTGCGCGTACCGAAGAGCCCGCGCCTACCGAAGAGCCCGCGCCTACCCCAGTTGCACCTGCGCCTACCGACGAGCCGGTACCCACCGAAGCGCCGCCGCCCACCGCGGTTCAACCGGAGCCCAGAGCCTCGATCTTCCAAGACTGCGGGCAGGTCTATCTCTGTGCCGAGCTGGAAGTGCCTGCCGACCACAATGACCCGGACGCCGGAACCATCTCCCTGGAACTCGGAATGCTCCCCGCCGGTGACCCGGATCGCCGCATTGGTGTACTGCTGGTGAATCCCGGCGGTCCCGGCGGGGATATGAACAGCTTCCTGGCGTACGGCGCCGGATTGTCCGACCAGGTGCTGGCCCGGTTCGATGTTGTGGGCTGGAATCCCCGAGGGGTGACCGCCAGCCTGAACCCCAACTGCAGTGACGAGGCCAAGAACCTCCAGTTGGTGGGCGCGCTGTCGGATACTCCAGAGAACGAGGCTGCCATCGCCGAATCGGCCCAGCAGGCCGCCGAAGCCTGCTTGACCGGCTTGGACGGTCGTGCTGAGCTCATCAGCACGGTGCAGACGGTGCACGACATGGACTTGATCCGCCAGGCCTTGGGCGAGGATCAGATCAGCTTTTTGGGCTACAGCTACGGCACGGTGCTGGGTCAGTTCTACGCCGATCAATACGGTGCCCACGCCCGGGCGGTGGTGATCGACGGCGTACTGGACACGTCGCTGACTCACGAGGACGTTCTGGTGGAGCAGATGAGGGGCTTCGCCCGAGTGATCGACGCGATATTCGAAGCCTGTCTGGCCGACGCGGCATGCCCGATTGTCGGCAATCCCAAGTCGGCCTACCTCCAGCTGATGGACAGCCTGGAAACCAACCCGTTGCTCGACGCCGAGGGCAATGTGCTGGCGGGACCGGGAGAGGCGCAGCTGGCTTTGGTGATCGTGTCCTATAGCTCCCAAGAGCAGTGGCCGCTGCTCTTTCAAGCATTTGCCCAGGCCTGGGGGGAGAATGATGGCCAGATGCTGCACGACCTGGCCCAGTTTTATCTGGGGGCTGTAGACCTCGGCTCGTTTTTCAGCATCAGTTGCACCGACGGCGGCCGTATGAGCGAGAGCGACTTGGACCGGCTCGTCGAGCGGATGATCGAAGAGGCCGGCGACTTTGGACGAGCCGCAGCAGCTGAGGCCCGTATGTGCGTGTATTGGGACGACACTGAGACCCGTCCGCACGAGCCGGTCCGAGCCCCTGATGCAGCCTCGGTGCTGGTTATCGGAAACCGGGGAGACAACGCCACCCCTTATGAGTGGGCGGTGGCGGTGGCCGAGGCTCTGGAAACCGGAGTGCTGCTGACTTTCAACGGCCAGGGCCACACCAGCTATGGCCGCCACCCGTGCGTGGATGAAGTGGTGGACAACTATCTCATCGATTTAGTGCTGTCTTCAGAAGACATCGAGTGCGGCTGAGATCTACTGGCAGATTCGCCCGGCTAAGCGCGGCATTGGCGGTCTTTGCGCTGCTTTTGGGCGTTGCGGCCTGCGCCGAGGAATCCGAAGTGGTGCTGGAGGTGACCTCAATTGGCGGGGAGGCCACTCCCACGTTGGCGCCTACTCCGGTGCCCACCGCGGTGCCCACGCAAACGTCTCCGGCGCCAGCACCCACGCCGAGCCCCACCACCGAAGCGACAGTGCCAGCTGCCCCTGAACCGACCGTCGAGCCAACCCCGACTCCTGATCGTTCCGCACAAGAGTTCTTGGACTCCTTGGCCGGAGAGTTTCATTTTGTGCTGGCTGAAGAGCTCGAGTTTCTGGCTGAGATCTCTGCTGAATGGAACCCCGACGGGCAGATCTCGATAGCAGTGGTGCTTCCCGACGAAACGCTCCACGGCTACGAAGCAACGGAGTCTCGGATCTCGGCCAGCGCGGTCAAGCCGTTGTGGGCCGCAGCCGCACTCGAAGCGGCCGGCCTGGAGGCGGTGAGATCGCAGGCTTATGCCGCCTTGATTCTGTCTGACAACTTGGCGGGAGGAAGGTTGATCGATCTGGCCGGGGGAGTGGACGCGGTGAACGCCTGGACACGAAATGTGGCCCGGTTGCCCGACACCCGGCTTGAGGCATGGCGCTTCCAAGACCCCAATCGGGTGGCCAGCAGCTTCAATCCCGAGAATCCTCTGGGCAACCGAACCACCATGGCTGACCTGGCACTTTTCTTTGCCCGTCTGTATAAGGGCGATCTTCTAGAACCCGGCGAGAATGCCGCCCTTCAACAGTGGCTGCTAGATACCTCACATTCGTTGAATTCTCCAAGAGATCTTGACGGGGTCTTGCTTGATCGGCTGCCACTGGAAGTGGCCGAAACGTCGCTGCACAAGGCGGGTTGGCTTCGACCCAACTGCTGTCCCGCGGAATACCGGCAGATGATCGACGCTGGAATCATCGTGCTTCCTGACGACAGCTGGTATGCGTTGGCTATCTTGAGCTCCCGGGGGGAGTTCTACGACCTGACCAACCAATGGGTTTCGCTGGCTGCCTGTCGGATTTACGCCTTCATTGCCGAAGACCCCGACCTCGAATGTGTGCGGGAACACGACGGCGTCCACGACCCGGAGATTTGGCCCGAAGCAGGAACTGGCGGGTAGTTCCAAGCTTCTCCGCTCCGACATGGGTGACTGAGTCGTGCCAGCATGGGACCATGCAGGACTTTGACGGCAAGGTGGCGGTGATAACCGGCGCAGCCAGCGGGATCGGCGCGGCCTTGGCGGCCGGATTCAGTTCCGAGGGTGCCAAGGTAGTGGCCGCCGATATCGACCTAGCGGGCGCAACCGCCACCGCAGACGCCATCGGCGACGGTGCGGTGGCGAAAGAAGTAGACGTGGCCGACCGCGCATCGGTGGAGGCGCTGGCCGACGCCGCCTGGGATGCCTTTGGGCAGGTGGACCTCTTGTTCAACAACGCCGGGGTATTCCAGGCCGGGCTCATGTGGGAGCGCACTCAGGCCGACTGGGACTGGGTGCTCGGGGTGAACGTCTACGGCATCATCAACGGGGTGGCTGCTTTCGTGCCTCGAATGATCGCCCAGGACACCGAGGGCCACATCGTGAACACCGCGTCGGTGGCCGCTTTCGTGGCCGGGGGATTCTCCAGCCCTTACGTGGTGTCAAAATGCGCCGCTTTCTCGCTCACCGAGTGCCTGGCGCTCGATCTGGCCGGGGTGGGGGCCAAGATCGGAGCCTCAGTGCTCACCCCCAGCGCCATCGACACCGCCATTGCCCACACCGCCCGAGTACGCGGCGAGCACTACGGCACCGATGAGAGCGAGGACAACGCTTTCGTGGTGGAGTCGCTGTCCCAGATGACGGCGACCGGCATCTCGCCGGCTGGCGTGGTCGGCCCGGTCATGGCCGGCATCAGAGCGGGCGACTTCCTCATCCCCACCAAGCCCAGCTACGCCAATCAGATCCAGGTCCGCTATGACGCATTGCTGGAGCGAAGGGTCCCCCCGACCGCCGAAGTTGACTGACCCAAAAATCTGACAGCGCAGCCGTAGGCTTGGCCCATGGCTGAAGCTGCTTGGAAGGCCTTGGCCCCTGTTCTTGTCTTGGGGCTGGCTTTCGCCGGATGCAGCCAAGACAGTCGCTCACAATCTGATACTTCGTTGCCAACGCCCGCTTCGGGGACCCCACAAGTTGCCGCTGCGCTGACCCCAGCTCCCACCGAGCCTCCTACTTTGCCGGAATCCACCCCGACGCCCTCTCTGTCTCCCACTCTGAGTCTCTCCTCGACTCCGGTCTCGACTCCGACATCGACCCCGTTGCCTTCTCCGGTTCCAACTCAGACCCCTACTCCGGCTCCGACTCCGGCATCGACCCCGTTGCCTTCTCCGGTTCCAACTCAGACCCCTACTCCGGCTCCGACTCCGGCACCGACCCCGTTACCCACTCCCGTCCCGAGTCCCGACGAGAGGGCACCGGTCATGTACCTCACCTTTGACGACGGCCCACACCCTGTCTACACGCCTCAGATATTGGATGTATTGGCCCGCTATGGGGCTCGGGCTACGTTTTTCGTTGTTGGATCGCTGGCTGAGCGAAATCCTCTCACAATCAAGCGGATCATTGACGAAGGGCACACCATCGGCAACCACACCTGGAACCACGAGAATCTGGCAGGCCTCTCCCGCGAGGAATTTGATGAGACGGTTGGCCGCACCCAGGAAGTGCTTGGTCTTCGGATCACCAGCTGTTTGAGACCCCCCTATGCGTCGATGGATGCCTTCACCCGAGAATGGGCCGCGGATCACGGGTTGAATGTTGTGACATGGGATTTCAGTCCCCAAGACTGGATTCCGCAGTCGGCGCTCGATATCGCTCAGAAAGTTGTGGATCAGGCCCGTGACGGTGTGATCATGCTGCTTCACGACGGCGGCGGCGATCGCTCGCAAACTGTGCTCGGCCTTGATGCCGCGCTCAGCGAATTGTCCAGCCGGGGCTACCGCTTCGAACCACTCTGCACTTGACGGACCATTACCGTGATGACGATCGCGGCGAGAAAACTCAATTCTGTAGAACCCATGTCAAAGCATGCTGTATATTGTGATGTATGTCAGCAGTGCGCACTCAGGTGTATTTGAGGCAGGAGCAGCGGATGAGGATTGATGAGCTGGCCCAGGCCGAAGGGGTCACCATGGCCGAGGTGATCCGTAACGCCGTGGATGCCTATTTGGCATCCGAAGCGCCAGAGGCGGGGGCCGCGCTTTCGGCCACCTTTGGAGTTCTTCCCGCAGTGTCGGCCCCAGACAGAGACGAGTGGACTCGTGGCTGATGTCTTGGTGGACACTGATGTCTTCATTGACCATCTGCGAGGGGCGTCGGAGCTTCGCCCCGGCCGTCATCGCCTGAGCTATTCCGTCATCACCCGAGCCGAGTTGTACGCCGGAAACTCTGCCACCGAGTTGGTGAACCGTCTCTTGTCTCCGTTTCGAGAACTACCAGTAGACCGCGCCATTGCGGAGAGGGCCGGTCGAATCCGCCGAGAGACGGGAACGAGGTTACCCGATGCCTTAATTGCTGCCACCGCCATTGAGCACGGCCTCAGCGTCGCCACTCGAAACCGCAGTGATTTTGACCAGGTACGCGGCCTCCGCATCCGCGACCTTGTCTGAAGTCCAGATTCGGGAGGGTAGAGGCTGCTCACTAGTGTGAGGTGCATGGGAAAGAGAGCGGCGGCGATTGTGGGGCTCACCGAGTGGGCGCCGAAGCGGGTGTGGGACGAGCCCATGTTCACCATGGAGGCGTGTGCCCGGCTGGCGGCCGAAGTGCTGGCCGACGCCGAGGTGGACAAGGGCGAGGTGGACGGGCTGGTGGTCAACGGCATCAGGGAGTCGCCGCTGTTCGCCCCGTCGGCGCTCGCTGAATTCTTGGGCATTCGCAGCAACTTCAATGAGGTGGTCGACCTTGGCGGAGCCACGCCAGCAGGCATGGTGTGGCGGGCGGCGGCCGCCATTGAGGTGGGGATTTGCGACACGGTGCTGGTGTTCGCGCCGTCGGTGCCGGCACCGCCCCAGCCGGGGGCCAACGGCGGCCCGATGAAGATGAAGATGGGGGCCTACATGGGCGGCGAGGTCTGGGGTTCTCCCCAGGGGCAGTTCGAGATTCCCGCTGGTCTGGTGGCCGCCACCCCCAGCTTCGCCATGGCCGCCCAGCGCTACATGGCTGCCTACGGGGTGAGCGAAGAGACACTGGCCAAGGTGGCGGTGGATTCCCGCTACAACGCCCAGGCCAATCCCTTGGCGGTGTTCTACGGCAAGCCCATCACCATCGACGACGTGATGAGTTCGCGTTATGTGGCCGACCCACTGAAGCTGCTGGAGATCGTCATGCCGTGCTACGGCGGCTCCGCGGTGCTGGTTACCTCCGCTGAGCGCGCCGCCCGGTCCCCGCACCGCCCGGTGTACGTGAGCGGCTACGGCGAGCACCTCACCCATAAGAGCATCACCTACGCCCCCGACGTCATCGACACCCCAATCCGGCTGGCCGCTGACCGGGCGTTCAATATGGCGGGAGTGTCGCGCGACGCAGTGGACATGGCCTCCATGTACGACTGCTACACCATCACCGTGCTGTTGACCATCGAGGACGCCGGATTCTGTCCCAAGGGCCAGGGCGGGCAGTTCATCGACGAGCACAGCCTGCGCTACGACGGCGACTGGCCCCTCAACACCCACGGCGGGCAGTTGGGCATGGGCCAAGCCGGATTGGGTGGGGGCATGAGCCACATCACCGAGGCGGTGCGCCAAGTGCAGGGCCGGGCCGACGAGCGCCAAGTGCCCGATTGCAATATCGCCTACGCCAACGGCACCGGAGGAATGCTGGCCGAACAGGTGACTCTCATTTTGGAGGGGGCCTGATGGTCCACTTCTCAACCGACGGGCGGCCCCTGCCCACCCCCACCCCCATCACTGCGCCCTATTTCGATGGCTTGCGGGAGCGACGCCTGGTGCTCCAGCGCTGCCCCCGCCACGGGTTCTTCTTCTACCCCCGGGGCCGGTGCCCCCACTGCCTGGGCGACGACTGGGAATGGGGGGAGTTGAGCGGACGAGGCACGGTGTACTCCTTCACCGTGGACCGGGCCGGCCACGACCCGGCTCTGGCCAGCCGCATCCCCTTCGCTATCGCCCTGGTGGACCTGGATGAGGGCCCTCGCCTCGTGGGCAACATGGTGGACTGCGACGTTGACGATGTCACCGTGGGCATGGCCGTGGAGGCCGCTTACGAAGACGTCGACGACACCACCCTGCTGGGCTTTCGTCCGATGTCGTGAGCGACATTCATGTTGCCAATTGCTAGCTATTGGGGAATCCGATTTCCGGTGTCATTCGAGGTAGTCGGACTGCCTATGCAACAAGACCAGTGTCAGGAAGCAGTGAAGAAATAACAAGTCGTCACAGGCTGTCACTGGCCTTGGCTATAGTTCTACGGTTGTATTTGGCAAGGAAGCAATATGTATCTTGAGGTCCGGAAGGGGGTGCGATGAGTGCACGAAAGTACATGATCACTCAACGTCGCACAGTCCCCTTGCATCTTGAGAGACATCAAGATGCACCTCCTGAGGGGGGCTGGGATGCATGGGTTCGCGGGTCGGATCGGCCTATTGCAGTCGACTTGTTCTGCGGTGCAGGCGGGCTAAGTCACGGATTGGAGGCGGCTGGATACCGAGTTGCACTGTCTGTCGACTTGGACAGTTGGGCACTGGAAACGCACGCTCACAACTTGCCGGGGCTGGCTGTTGGTCTCGATCTGGGTGTTGAGGGGGCTCGTGAGTCAATTGTTGCCAAGCTCGATGGAATTGAAGTGGACCTGATTGCTGGTGGTCCCCCGTGCCAGCCGTACTCAAGAGCTGGGCGTTCGAAGATAAGAGATCTTGTGGACCAGGGTGTCCGCAGCCAATTTGATCACCGCAAAGAGCTTTGGCGTGCATTTTTGGATGTGGTGGAACAGGTCAGGCCTGGGGCCGTGCTTATGGAAAACGTCCCTGACATGGCGCTAGGTGACGACATGGTGGTCTTGAGGACGATGGTCGATCGTCTAGAGGATGTCGGCTACGAAGTCGATGCTCGAATCTTGGACGCGTGGCGCTATGGGGTGCCTCAACATCGGCAGAGACTGATCCTCGTTGGTCTCCGTGATGGGAAGACCTTCGAATGGCCAAGCCCAATCGAGCGGGTAACGGTTCGAGACGCAATCGGCGACCTGCCAGTCCTTGAAGTGACGCCAGACACGCCAATCGGGGAACAGGTGATGGACTACCAGGCCCGTGAGCCGAGCGATTTTGCCAAGAGGGCTCGAAAAGAATGTATCGGTGAAGCTGCATGGTTCGTGCACGACCACCACACCCGCTCCGTTCGTCATGATGACTTCGAGGCATTCGAATTGATGTCAGCGGGCACCCTGTATTCCGACCTACCCGCCCATCTGAAGCGCTACCGAGACGACATCTTCAACGACAAGTACAACAGACTCGACTGGGCAGCCCTCTCAAGAACGATCACAGCGCACATTGCTAAGGATGGCTACTGGTACATACACCCTGAACAACACAGGACTCTTACGGTGCGGGAAGCGGCTCGCCTACAGACGTTCCCTGACAACTTCCGATTTGCAGGGTCACGGTCTCATCAGTTCCAGCAGATCGGCAACGCTGTCCCACCTGTACTTGGGGAACTAATTGGTGTGGCCATTCTCAATAGCCAGCGCGACCAAGAACACCGCGAACTGCGTCTGTCGACGCAACGAGCAAATTTCCGGACGCGGTTGGCGGAATGGGCAGACCAGGACAGCACAAACGCCCCCTGGGCATACCCGGGAGATCCATGGTCAGTAGTAGTGGGAATGCTCTCTGGTACTGGGGGGCCTAAGGGCCGTCTAGTGGCAGACCAACTCCTCCTAAACGTTCCCGACCCGCTAAGGGAGGATGGGTCGCTAGGCCTAAAACTCGAGAACATGCACGTTCATAAGAACCACGTATCGATATTGGAACGGATCAAGAGTGCTGCTTCGATAGCAGGGGCCGATCCGAATGGGTGGAATTCGACCGAATGGCAGGAAGAAATGAACTTAGGTCCAGCTCAAAGGGAGTGGTATGGACTGCTGTCTGGCGAATCGGATGGACTGGTCGCTTCATCCCCAACATTGCGAGTGGCATCCAGGGTGAGCGGATTGAATGCGGACAGTCCCAAGTCGGACCAAAGGATGGAACTCGCAAAGCTGATTGGGGTTGGAAAAGCTGCTCCGACACTAAATGCAGCCATGCATCGATTGGGAACAACCATATGCACGCTTAGAGAACCAAAGTGTGGAGAATGCCCGGCACAGCAGGTATGTACGGAGCGATTGACTCAACTCGACTGAGTATGCAAGGAAGGTCCCAGGGCGAATTCACCATGGAGGTGGGGTGAATGCAAAGCAAAGTAATTCCTCCGCAACCCTCTTCGTTTATAGAAAGCATAAGGTCTATAGGATATACACTAAGTACCGCCCTTGCAGACGTAGTTGACAATAGTGTCGCAGCGCAGGCGACAGTAGTAAGAGTAATGACTAATGTGGATGCGCAAGATCTGAAAATCGGCATTCTTGACGATGGAATCGGGATGACCGAAGAAGAATTATTGCAAGCCATGACACTAGGGAGCCAGAGTCCCCTAATCGAAAGAGCAAAATTCGATCTAGGTCGATTTGGCCTCGGTTTGAAAACGGCGTCGTTTTCCCAATGCAGAGTCTTGACTGTTGTGACAAGGTCGAAGGGGAAGACGGCCTGTGCTCGATGGAACTTGGACCACATATCAAAGGTTAACAAGTGGGAAGTCCAATTGCCTGAAGACACTGGGGAAATCACATGGGCTGATCTGCTTCAGGATAAAGGGACACTTGTACTATGGGAACGACTTGATCCCAGCATTGGAGGGGGAGGGGATTCCGTAAAGGCAATAGAAGAATTTGTAGGCCAAATGGACGAAGCCCGGAGCCATCTAGAATTGGTTTTTCACCGCCTCCTATCTGGCGATTCAGGACGGCGGAAGGTAAGAATTGAAGTTAACGACTTACCTCTTAAGCCTTTTGACCCCTTCCATTTACAGCATCCTGCGACTATTGCCGGTCCGGTAGAAATCATACGCGTCAACGGTCAGAAGGTATCGATTCAGGCGTTCACCCTGCCGCACCGCAGCAAAGTTTCTCTTGATGAGTGGGAACACTACGCAAGGCCCGATGGATATGTGAGGAGCCAGGGCTTCTACGTTTACAGGGAACGGAGACTAATCATCGATGGAACGTGGTTTGGTCTAATGCGCCAGTCCGAACTTACGAAGCTGGCGCGAGTACGAATTGATATGCCAAATTCGCTTGATGAGGCTTGGAAAATCGACGTAAAGAAGGCGTCTGCCCAGCTTCCACCTATTGTGCGAACTCGTCTACGGCGCATCATTGAGCCTTTGGGGGCAACCTCGAAGAGGGTATATAAGAGCAGGGGTCAAAAGCTTGTCGAGGACAACCACATTCCTGTTTGGAGCAGGTTGCAGAACAAAAACGAAATCGTCTATAAGGTCAACGAGGATCACCCCATGGTGATTGAATTGCAGTCCAAATTGTCTCCCCAGTCTAAGTTCGATTTTTTGAGGTTGATCGAGGTCGTGGGTACTTCTCTTCCTACGGACGCTTTGTTTGCTGACCTTGGAGGAGACATGGAATCAAACGTTAGAACTGCTATTACAGATGAAGCATTGAGATATGCAGCATTAACAACGTATGAACATCTGTCGAATATGAACAAGGAATTGGATGAAATCCTCACCATGATGCAAGTGGCTGAACCATTCCGGTCCAATTGGAACCGTACCGAAGAAATTTTGAGGAATGTTACATTGGAGGACACTTCTTATGAGTGAATCGTTGCTGAGCCTAGAGGACATGGTAGCCGCTGCTCTTGCAAACGAACAGCAACCAACAGGAGAATACATCAGAGATCTGATCAGGGGTCTCTGTCAAGCGCCGATGTTCCAGGAAATCACCGAGGAACAGGCTGAGACATTGGCACAGAAGCTCGAAGAGCGTGTGAGTATCACGCAACAAATGGGTTCAATTCTGGTAGAACGCGGCCATGTGCCGTGGTTGGCTTCCGCAAAAGCCCAGATAGAGCCCTACTATTGGGATCGATACAGACGTCACCTCATTCACGAAGGTTTTCCTCCTGCTGGCGTTCTGACAATGGACGATGTCACGGATCAAATTCTTGGGTATATGCAAAACCCCGCTAGAAGTGGCCCCTGGGATAGGCGGGGGATGGTTGTGGGGCATGTGCAGTCAGGCAAGACTGCGAACTATACGGGCGTTATATGCAAAGCGGCTGATGCGGGCTATAAGTTAGTTGTTGTTATTGCTGGCATCCACAACAACTTGCGTAGTCAGACCCAGCGTAGGATTGACGAAGGTTTTGTTGGAAGAGACAGCGCTAGCTTGTTGAGCAGTAGTCGGACCGATAAGTTCGTCGGAGTTGGAAAATTCGACAAAAATAGGCGGCCAATGACCTTCACCAACACTTTAAGAGATTTCAATAAGACCACTGCTACAGGGGTAGGCGTACGCTTGCAGGATCTAACGGTTCCTGCTGTTTTCGTCATAAAAAAGAATAGCAGTACATTGCGAAACTTATTGGAATGGCTTGCGGAACACAGCGCCCTAGAAGGTGATGGCCACATTGATGTGCCGATGCTATTGATTGACGATGAAGCCGACAATGCTTCAATCAACATTCGGCATGGTGCTGGCGAAGTGTCGAAAATAAATGGACAACTTCGGCAGTTGCTTGCGATGTTTGATCGAAGCTGCTATCTGGGCTACACAGCGACGCCATTTGCCAATATATTTGTTGATCCCGATACTGATGATGATATGCGAGGAGAGGATTTGTTCCCTCGTAGTTTTATCGTGAGTTTGGATCCACCGTCGAATTATTTTGGCCCGACCACAGTGTTCTCCGAGGGCGATGAACAGTATTTGCGCAATATCACAGATAACGAAGATCTTTTGCCAATTAGACATAGAATAGACATAGTATTGGCAGGCTTACCAGAATCAATGTTGGAAGCGGTACGTACATTTGTCCTAGGACGGGCTGTCCGGTTGTTAAGGGGTCAGCATGATAAGCATTGCTCCATGTTGATCAATGCCTCGCGATTCGTCAATGTTCAACAACAAATTAGAAGCGCTGTACATGACCTTGTTGGACGAATGTTGAGTTCCGTTCGAATTAATGGAGCCCACGACGGAGAGACCTCTTTGGCCGACCCCCAAATCCTGGCTTTGCATCAAACCTGGCATAGAGAATTTGGCGACACAGAATTTACGTGGGAGGATGTGAGACCGGAATTGCTGGCTGCTGTCGCTCCGATACGGGTAGTTGCCGTTAATAGTCAATCTGCCGGCACATTGGACTATGACAGCTACGCCGACGATGGGTTAAATGTCATCGCGGTCGGTGGATTCTCCTTGTCTCGTGGCCTTACCTTGGAAGGCCTTATGGTAAGTTATTTCCTTCGAAATTCGATGATGTACGATACGTTAATGCAAATGGGGCGTTGGTTTGGATATAGACCGGGATATCAGGATTTGTGTAGAATCTGGATGCGGGAAGAGGCACGGGGGTGGTACGAGCACATAGCCGAATCTATTGAGGAATTGCGTGAGGAATTTAGAATTATGGGCGTTGCTAACGCCACGCCGGTGGAATTTGGCCTTAAGGTTAGAAGTCATCCGGACGCCTTGATCGTCACTGCTCGGAACAAGATGGGTACGGGGGAACCTTTTGTCGTAAGGATAGGGTTGGCATCTACGTTGATTGAAACTTATGCCCTTCTCAGAGATAGTGACAGTTTGGAGAACAATCGGCAGGCAACCCGTAGACTGGTTGGTAGGTTGACCGAGTGTGGCTTCCCAATGGCGAGCGCTGAAGAAGACGATTATGGATTGCTGCTTCGTGAAGTTCCGGTGGAACCTATCTTGTCGTTCTTGACTGAGTTTCGCAATCATGAAGGCTCAGTGGTGACTGAGGGCGAGCCGGTGCGGCGATATATAGAAGAACGACAGGGTGACGAACTCGCCAAGTGGGATGTCTTATTTGCCAGTATTGGAGAGCGTGAGGGCATTGTTCCTGACACGTCGCTGGGCAGGGAGATTAGGTGTCAACGCAGGACAATGGGAGAAAAGAGCGACGCAAGGACTCTTTTGGTCAGTAACCGCCAGAGAGTGTCAAGCAGGGGTATCGAACGCACGGGGCTATCAGAGTGGGATCGAGAACGAGTAGAAGCAGAATATCGACAGGAACAGGATAGGCAAGGTGTAGAGCAAGAAGGACGACGGGAGCACTATCCAGACCGGATCTACAGGAGAGTGAGAAGGAACCCGCTCTTGATGGTTCATCTACTTCAAGTATCTGCACCTGATGGTGAAGTGAGTCCTAGCGAGCCCGTGGTTGCTTGGGGTATCAGTTTTCCACGCACGAACCACCAGGAGAGGCGAGTCGAATACGTGGTCAATACGACGTGGTTGCGTGAACATCATGGAAGCGATCTGGAGGAAGAGGAAATGGGCGGAGATGTCGGTGGATGACCCTTGGGCGGATATTGAGCCTCCGAGTACGGCCGAGACACTCTCCGCACGGCGAGTGAACGCCGATTTGCCCTGGAATTTCTTTTGGGCAAGAGGAGTAGACGGCAAGGTTCTGCTGACCCTGAGTTTGGATTGTGCTTCTGCCCCAACAGCTGGGATGCCTCGACTGCGTGACATTGAAGTGACTCTGGGACATCCCGATGAACTAGGCAATCAGCTCTTGGTCTTCAAACTGATGGACTCAACACAACAAGACTTATTCAAAACGCTCTGTAGCGACATCATCTCTGCCGCGACTGCAATGGAATCGGAACGGCTAGCAGTGTCTGTGGCGGTAATGAGGACTTGGAGATGGCACCATCTCCTCAGGGGTGGCCGTGGTTCCCTTCTATCCCCTGAGGAGCAGAGAGGCTTACTGGGGGAGTTGCTGGTCTTGGAACGTCTTCTAATGCCCCACGTAGATGCCTTATCTGCTGTGACGGCTTGGCGAGGCCCGTTGGGCGCGCCAAAGGATTTTGAAATCGCCAGAGTGGGGATAGAAGCCAAGGCTCGTCGCGGCGGAGCAACGCCATACATATCCGTGGGATCGGAGAACCAGCTTGACGAAAGTGGAGTCGACCAATTGTACCTTCATGTAGCCGAGTTTGATCAGGCTCCCGTTGACTCTCCTAGCGGTATGACAGTAGCTGATGTCGTGGATCGGATAGAAGGAAGCCTTCTCTCACTTGACCCGGGTGCATGCACTTCTTTCGAAGCACTTCTATCGGCAGCGGGCTACCGAAAAGAGGATGACTACTCCAACTTCCTCTGGATAGAAGGAGTTACTGCAATTTACTTGGTAACTGGTGACTTTCCTCGGATCCATTCGAGCGAACTCCGTACAGGCGTTTCAAGCGTCAAATACTCAGTGTCGCTGGCGGAATGTGCGCCATTCGAAACCTCTGTAGATGTATTGACACGGGCGATAGGAAGTACAGAAGTCTAATATGACATTTGAAATTGCTGATTATCATCACGAGTTGTTTCAGGGCATTCATGCTCATGCAGATGCAGAGGGAAGTTTTGTAGAGGATATCTTCTTCGATGTCTGTACAGAATCATTGATAGCTTCTGGAGAAGTCGAAACGGCAGATCGAGCTTATTATGTTGGCTCTCGAGGCATACGTGTAGATGGTTATGGGGGTGATCCCGCAAACTCTGATTCGGTATTGCATCTGATCGTCGCAGACTTTAGTCAATCCTCGGAAATAGAAACGCTTACAGCTACCAATATGGATGCTATCTTCAATCGCCTGTCAAATTTTATGGCACGCTCTCTGGACGATGCATTTCGAAACGGTTTAGAAGAATCAGGACCTGCCTTTGGTCTTGCTGATTTGATTGCATCCCGCTGGCCTTCATTGAGCAAGGTGCGGTTTTTCTTAATCACCAATAGAGTGCTTAGTTCAAGGGTAGACGGGCGAGAGGCTGGTGAATTCAAAGGGATTCCTATTACGTACAGTGTGTGGGATTTGGGCCGGTTCTTTCGATTCGAGACATCCGGACAGGAACGTGAGGATTTCGCAGTGGACTTGGAAGAGTTTGGGGGACCGTTGCTGGCTCTTCCTGCGCACATGCAGCAAACCGACTACGAGTCATACCTCGCGGTTGTTCCTGGTCTTCAGCTGGCAAGAATATACGATCGATGGGGCGCTCGACTTCTAGAGCATAATGTTCGAGTGTTTCTTCAAGCGCGCGGCAACGTTAATCGTGGCATCAGAGATACAATTAGGGATCAGCCAGAAATGTTCTTTGCCTATAACAACGGAATCACCGCTACCGCAGAGCGTATAGAGGCAAAGAAGGATGTAGATGGCTTGCTGCTCACGGGCATGCACAATTTTCAAATTGTCAATGGGGGGCAAACGACAGCTTCGATTCATGCGGCTTTGAGGGATCAAGATGTAGATCTAGATCAAGTGTTCGTTCAAATGAAGCTCTCTATTGTTGATTCCGACAAAGCGATAGAGGTTGTACCAAGAATTTCGGAATATGCGAATACACAAAATCGTGTCAACGCCGCTGATTTTTTCTCGAATCATCCATTTCATGTCAGAATGGAAGAGTTTTCGCGAAGGCTCTATGTCCCTTCCAGAGATGGGTCGTTCCGAGAATCGAAGTGGTTCTATGAGCGAGCACGTGGTCAATATTTGGACGCTAGGGGCCATCTCTCTCAGGCGGAAAGGCGCAAATTCGATTTAGAGTATCCAAAAGGTCAAAAATTCACGAAAACTGATCTCGCCAAGTTTTTGAATGTGTGGCGGGAGAGACCCGAAGTCGTTAGTAGGGGTGCTCAAAAGAACTTTGCTGATTTCGCCTCCTACATCGGCGCCGAGTGGAATAAGCGGGAAGATCATTTCAACGCAATGTTCTATCGGGAAGTAGTTGCTAAGGCAATAATCTTCAAGGGCGTTGAACGGCTAGTGTCGGAACAGTCATGGTACGAAGGAGGGTATCGAGCTAACGTCGTAGCCTATTCTATTGCAAAGCTGGGTCATGATGTGGCGCAACGTGGCCGGTCTATTGACTTTGAGGGCATTTGGCGGATTCAAGAAATCCCGGATTCCATCCGGGAAGCGTTAGCGGCTATTACGAAGGCTGTACATGATGTGATAGTGGATCCCCCGTCAAATATGAGAAATGTGACGGAATGGGCCAAGCAACAGGCCTGTTGGAATCGTGTGAAGATGTTGAAAATCAACTTCCCGAAGAGATTGGAAGAACAGCTGATTGACGTTGCCGAGCTTAAGGACGAACGCAAAGAAGCTGCTAAGGAGCAGAAGGAATTAAATGGAATCGAAGCGCAGACTGCTGTTGTTCAGGCCGGACCAGAATTTTGGGGTGCTGTAAAGGCCTGGGGCGATGATAGAAAATTGTTGACGCCGAGAGAGCAAGGAATATTGAGGGTTGCGAATTCGATGCCGTCCAAGGTTCCTACAGAACGGCAGAGCATACGTTCTTTGGAAATTCTAAAGCGATTGCGAGCGCGGGGATGTCAAGTTGGATCGGACGTTCTGTAGTGCGATGTTGTAGAACTTGGCAAAATCCAGGTTAGGGTTGGTTTTTCCGAAACGGAAATGCTGGCTCAGGTTGGCCGCGGTTTGAGGGCCAATGGCAAGTTTGTGCGCCTTCAGGAAGGGGGCTGACTCTCTGTGGTTGAGCGCAGAGCAGAGTTGAAGGCCTGCCAGGTGGGTTCTTCGTAGGGGAGGGTGCCGAGGCCGTCGTGGTTCTCGGGCCAATTGGCTGGGGGCAGGTCAAGCGGGTTCAAGCCCACCTCAGCGCCGTAGAACAGCTTGTGGAGGCGGCGCACGAAATACCAGTGACCGTCGCGGCGCTCGTAGGCGTCGTCGTAGCGGATGGCTTGGTGGATCCACCGGTCGCCGTCGGCGATCTCAGCCTTGCAGTACACGTGGCCGGTGGCGTGGTCGTCGTCGATCAAGTCGATCTGATGAGTGCCGATGTTCAGAATTGACGGCCCGATGTCCCCTAGCGACCCCTTGAAGTTCGCCCGAAGGGCGTCGCGCCCGTAGGTGTCCCGTCCCACCCGCACGTCGTCGATGAACAACTCGACTAGGGCGTCGAGGTCACGCCGGTCAATTGCCACCGCGTATCGGGAGGCCAGTTGCCGGATTTCCTCGTAGGCCAACAGGCGGGCAACATCGTCCATCGATTGCTAGACGCCCTCGGCTAGGCGGTTCTCGGTCCAGTCGATTTGCAGTTCCCGAACCGCAATGCGCCAGCCCTCGTCGAGGCGGACGAATTGGTCGTGATAGCGGATGAACATGATGAAGTCGGTAGCGGGGGTCCCGTCGTCGGGAACCGTCAGGTGGTGGGCGATGCAGTAGGTCTCGCCGGTGGCGGTGTCGCCGGTGATCTCGGTCTGCTGCTGACCCAGAAAGTGGAAGGTGGCGTTGTAGCTCATCCGGGAGATCGCCCGGGCGATCTCCTCTCGGCCGGTCCGTTCGCTGAGTATCGTTCCTCCACTGGGCAGGTCGACGCGTCGCAGCACCCCGTCGGGGGCGAAGCAGGCTGCCACGCCCTCGGGATCGCCCCGGTCCACACAGCGGGCGTAGTCAGCGGCGAGGTCGGCCAATGCATCTCGATCAGACATGGCCCCACCTTGTCATGCGGCCAGCCGGAGCGAAACTCGCCAAAGCGAAACTCACCAGCGCGATCGCGGTCCCCCCGTTACTTTGACCGGTTCGAGGGAAGTAGGCTGCGGCCATGGCTGTCATCGATGCTATTGATCTGGATGTTCGCCGAGTAGCGGGCGCGCTGGGTGCTGAAGTTCGCGGCCTGTCGCTGGCTTCAGTGTCCGACCAGGAGTTCGCTCTTATCCAAGAGCTGCTGGACGAGCACTTGGTGCTGTTCTTCCCCGACCAGCACCTCACCCCCGACGAGCACCGGGCATTCGCCATTCGCTTTGGCGAGCCGGAGATCCATCCCTACATCCCCAAGCTGGACGAAGACCATCCCGAGATCGTGGTCCTCAAGGGCGAGTCGGGCTATGTGGCCGACGTGTGGCACACCGACTGCACGTTCGAGGACTCTCCGCCCATCTGCTCGGTGCTCAACGCCATGGTTATGCCTCCCGCGGGCGGCGACACCATGTGGTCGAACATGTACAAGGCCTACGAGACCCTGGCCGAGCCCATGAAGCAGATGATCAACGGGCTCACCGCCATCCACACCGCGGCCAACTACGGGCAGCCCGATCACAAGGCCGAGCACCCGGTGGTGCGCCGCCACCCCCGCACCGGCCGCCCGTCGCTGTACGTGAACAAGCAGTTCACCCGGCGCATCCCCCAGCTCAGCCGGGACGAGTCCGAGTCACTGCTAGACCTGCTCACCGCCCACGCCTGCAAGACCGACTTCACCTGCCGCTACAGCTGGAGTGAGGGCACCATCGGCATTTGGGACAACCGGGCCACCCAGCACTTCGCGGTGAACGATTTCGACGGCAACCGGGCCATCAGCCGGGTCACCATCCTGGGCGACAACCCTGAGCCGGCCTTCGATACCACCCAGTGGGACCCCTACAAATACGAGCGGGTCTCCGCTGCTGCTTACGGCCTCGACCGCGACTAGAAGACGACGTCCATGCGGGTTGGTCCCCGCATCATGAAGAACAGCACCCGCTGGTAGTCGAATCCGGGAGCCGGCTCCATATGGGCTATCCGGTCGAGCACGGCGTTGAGACCGGCGGTTGCCTCCAGGCGGGCCAGTGGTGCGCCCACGCACAGATGGATGCCCCATCCGAAGCCGAGGTGGCGGCGGGGGTCGGGACGGTCTAGTCGGAACGATTCTGGATCGTCGAAGACCCGGGGGTCGCGGTTGGCGGCCGAGTAGCCCAGGCACACCACTTCTCCTTCGGCTACTGGAGTGCCGAACAGATCGACGTCGGTGCGGGCCCGGCGGAACAGAACCTGCACCGGGTTGTGGTGGCGCAGCGTCTCTTCAACGGCAACGGGCACCAGGCTGCGGTCAGCCCGCACCCGCTCATAGAGGCCTGGTTCAGACAACAGCAGATAGAACAGGTTGCCGATCAGATGGGTGGTGGTCTCGATGCCGCCCACGATCACGTCTTTGGACAGCGTGGCCAGGATCTTCTCGTCGTGCAGCGGTTGGCCGTCTTCGTCCCGGTATTCGATCACCTGGGTCATCAAATCGTCGGGCCGTTGGCTTGAATGTTGGCGGGCGGCAATCACCGCCCGCAGCTCCTCATCGAAGGCATCCACCCGCTGCTGGCAGCGACGGGCCTCAGCGGGGTCGGGCTGCGCCCGTGCCCCGATCAGATCATCGGAGTAGGGCCGCAGCCGATACCGCATCTCGGCAGGGATTCCGGCGAGTCGGCCGATGACTTGGGCGGGCAGCGGCGCTCCCAAGTCCTCGATCAAGTCGGCCTGGCCTCGGCTGGCGAAGCGATCCACTATCTCGCCGCATATCTCGTGGACGATCGGCTCGTAGTCCCGCATGCGGGGCGGAGAAAGCGCGGCGGCCAGGATGCGGCGCACCTTGGTGTGCTCGGGCGGGTCGGATTCGCCCAGCTGGATCAGCTCGGGCGGGCGGGAATCGGCCTCCAACGGCTCGAATCCCCCCTGGCCGAATTCCTCGGGACGACGGCACACCTCCACGATGTCGTCATACCGGGGCACGTAGTACACGCCGGGCATGGGCTGGTGGACCCGGACCGACTCCCGCAGGGCAGCCAGCGTGGCGAAGTGGTCGTCCACATGAGCGGGGTCGAACGGGTTGTATACCTCGGGACGGGGCGCTTCGGCAGCCGACATGGCGGCAGCCTACGCTGCATGGCCGATGGGGGCGGCAAAGGGGGTGAGCCACGATGAGTGAGAAGGTCAACCACGTTGGGCTGGCAGTGGCCGACCTGGATGCCGAAGTTGATTTCTGGACCGGGGCGCTGGACTTCGAGCGGGTCGGGGCTCTCGACGCCGAAGACGGGTCGACCGGCCAGCTATTGCAACTGGAGCGGCCCGGTCTGCGAGCGGTGTACCTGCGCAAGGGCGAGTTCGTGCTCGAACTGCTGCAGTTCCGCGACGCCGGTCTGGTCGAGCGGCCGACCCGGGTGGTTAACGAGCCCGGCCTCACCCACCTTTCCCTGAATGTCCCCAACATGGATGCGGCTCTCGAGCGAGTGAGAGCCCACGGAGGCGAAGTGCTGGACGACACCCGCCTGTGGGACGTAGCGGTAATGATCCGTACCCCGGCCGGCCAGCTGGTGGAACTGCTGGTGGGCTTCGAAACTCCAACCACCGACCTGGGAGAATGACCCGGTGATAGGAAACCCGAGAACCTATTGGGAGGCCATAGAAGCGCGGGCCGCCGCCACCCCCGACAATCCCCTGACAATTGAGCCCGACGGCACGGTGATGACTTTCGCCGGATTTCGGGGCGCCGCCGAAAGGGCTGCCGCCGGTTTGGCCGCCATTGGAGTGGCGGCAGACACTCGGGTGTCGTGGCAACTCCCCAACGGCCGAGCCTCGCTCATCCTGTCGGCGGCGTTGGCCCGATTGGGGGCAGTCCAGAACCCGATCATCCCTATCTACCGGGAGCGGGAGGTGGGCTTCGTGGTTCGCCAAACCGGGGCCCGGCTGCTGGTGGTGCCCTCGGTGTGGCGGGGATTCGACTATCCAGCCATGGCCGAGGCCGTGGCGGCCGCCACCGATGACTGCGACGTGCTGGTGTGCGACGGCGACCTCCCCGAGGGTGACCCCAGCACCTTGGCCCCGTTCGAGGCACCCCTGGATGACGACGGCCGGCTCCCAGTGCGATGGATTTACTACACCTCGGGCACCACGGCCGACCCCAAGGGGGCCATGCACGGCGACGACTCGGTCATCGCCGCGGCCCGCCATATCTGGGAGAACCTCGAACTGCGGGCCGACGATGTGTGGCCCTTAGCCTTCCCGTTCACCCACATCGGCGGCATCAGCCTGCTCATTGCCACCCTGGTATGCGGCCCTCCGCTGCTGATGGTGGAGAGCTTCAACCCCGAAGCCGACACCCGTTTCTTCCGCGAGCACGGGCTGACCCTGGCCGGCTCGGGCACGCCGTTCTTCATCGCCTTTCTGGCCGAGCAGCGCAAGACCCCCGACCAGCCGATCTTCCCCAATATGCGGGCCGCCATCGGGGGAGGTGCCCCCAAACCGGCCGGACTGCATATGGAGGTCAAGAACGAGATGGGCGGCGTGGGCATCATCTCCAGCTACGGGCTGACCGAATGCCCCATCGTCACCTACTGCTTTCTTGACGACCCCGACGACAAGCTGGCCACCACTGAGGGGCGGATCCTGGACGACACCGCTTGGAAGCTGATCGAAGGGGAGCTGCTCCTGAACGGCCCAACCTTGTGTCGGGGCTATCTGGACGATGCGCTGAACGAGGCCGGCTTCGACGACGAGGGGTTCTTCTTAACCGGCGATCTGGCCGAAGTCGACGATGAGGGCTTCGTGACCATTGTCGGTCGCAAGAAAGATGTGATCATCCGCAAGGGAGAGAACATCTCGGCCAAAGAAGTAGAGGATGTGCTGTTCTCTCATCCCAATGTGGCCGATGTTGCCGTTATCGGACTGCCCGACTCGGTGTCGGGAGAGCGGTGCTGTGCGGTGGTGGCCCCCATGGCGGGGGAGGCGTTCGGTTTCGTGGAGATGGTCGAACACTGCAAGGAGGTCGGGCTGATGAATCAGAAGATCCCCGAGCAATTGGAAATTGTCGACGAGCTGCCCCGCAACCCGGTGGGCAAAGTGCTCAAGCAACAGCTCCGAGAGACCTACGGAGGGTGAATGCTATGGCATCAGAGCAACCCAACATTTTGTTGATCGTTTCCGACGAGGAGCGGCGCAACCCGTGGCTGGACGGGGTGGTGGAGATGCCCGCCCACGACCGGCTGCGGCGCGACGGTTTGGACTTCAATCGCTACTACACCCACGCCTCGCCTTGCTCGCCGTCGCGGGCCAGCTTGTATACCGGCAGCTATCTGGCCGAGCACGGCGTGGTGGACAACGTCAGCTTTCCGGCCCACACCGCGCTGGACCCGGCGATTCCAACCGTGGGGCGGCTGATGCGCGACGTGGGCTACGAATCGGCCTACCTGGGCAAGTATCACTTGACCCATGACCCAATGCCCGACATGGAAGCCTTCGGCTACAGCGGCTGGGTCGGCGACGACCGCCACTACATCGGCGGGCCGTGGACCGGCCGGCACTTCGACCCGGTGATCGCCGACCAAGCGGTGGACTGGCTGCGAACCCACGGTACCGATCCTTCTGTCGGCCCCTGGTTCTTGACCGTGGCGCTGGTGAATCCCCACGACGTGATGTGGTACCCCCTCGATCAGCCGTCATACCAGGAGGCCAACCCCGACCTGATGGGCGTGTTCAACTTCATGCACGAGCACATGCTGGGCGGCAAGGTCGACCTCGAGCCGTTGGAGGAGATCTATCCCCGTCGCTTCACCCAATTGCCCGACAATTTCGACGACGACCTCCACACTAAGCCCGAAGTCCAGCGGGCCTGGCGCCATGTCCGCAACCGGGAGCACATGGTTGGCCACATGGCCATCGACGACGTCGACTCCTGGCTGCGCCAATTGGACTACTACGCCTGGCTCCACGAACTGCTCGACCACAGCATCGCTGCCATTCTGGGGGCTCTCGACGACATCGGGGCCTATGACGACACCGTGGTCATCTACACCTCCGACCACGGCGACGCCTGTGGATCGCACGGGCTGCGGGCCAAGCTGCCGTGTGTGTACGAGGAGGTCATGGGGGTGCCGCTCATCGTCAAGGCTCCCGGGCTCACCCCGCAGGGGGCGTCCACCGATGCGCTGGCCACCCACGTGGACCTGGCCGCCACCGTGGCCGCGCTCGGCGGGGTGGACGTCGGCAGCTCGCGCACCTTGTCGGGGAAGGACCTCACCCCGTCGCTGGCCGATCCGTCTACGTCGGTGCGGGACTACGTGCTGTTCAGCCAGGACAGCGCCCAGTCGGAGCTGCTCCGCCACAGCCGCTATGCGGTGAGGGGTTTCTTCGACGGCGAGACCAAGTACGCCCGCTACTACGGGGTGGGCGGCGGAATCGACCGCACCGGCAACCCCGCCCCCGAGCCGAAGCAGTTCGACACTGACGCCGACTTCGACGACCACGACCACGAGTGGTATTCCCTGGTCGACGACCCCCATGAGCTGGTCAACTTGGCCAACGACCGCTCTCGGCGCTCGGAGCTGCGGGATCTGTTCGGCCGTCTATTGGAGTACGAAGCCGCCGAGTTCAGCGGCTAGGCCGTTTTGGCCTATTACCCGTGTAGGGTGGGCCGCCTGACGGTCGCTGGCCCCCTTCTCCTTCCCAAGCCGATACTCCGGGGCTGGTCCCACGCTGTGGCGACTCTTGCTGCCATTGCCCTTGCGCCCATTGTCATCGCCTTGGGACCCGGCGGTGCCGACCGGGCTGTTGTGGCCGTATATGCCCTCGCAGTGGTGGGCATCTTCGGGGTGAGCGCGGCCTACCACCGCTTCGACTGGACGCCTCGGGTCCATGCCTTGATCCGCCGCCTCGACCACTCCATGATTTTCGTGTTCATTGCCGCCACCTATACGCCGGTGGGCTTTTTTGCACTGGAACCCGGTGCCGCCAAGCTGGTTCTGAGCGTGGTGTGGTCTGGAGCCCTGATCGGAGTCATCGGTCGAGTGGCATGGCTCAATGCTCCCCGATGGGTGTTAATCGCCCCCTACCCGGTTGTTGGCTGGGCCGCGCTGCTGGTCATCGGCGACATCTGGCGCGGCTTGGGCGTAGCCGGGTCGACGCTGCTGTTCATCGGCGGCGGCTTGTACACGCTGGGCGCGCTCATTTACGCCGTCCGGCGTCCCGATCCGTGGCCCCGCTGGTTCGGATACCACGAGCTCTTCCATCTGCTGGTGGTGGCCGCGGTTGCCGTCCACTACGTGGCTATCGCCTTTTTCGCCATTCCCTTGGCCAGCTGAGCCGTTCGGTTACTCGCGCTTCCAGCCGCCAGTCTGAATCCGGCGCCAGAACTCGGCATCGCGCTCATCGGCCGGGCGACCGACATGGGTCACCACGTCGACATCGGGAGACTCGGCCCGCAGTGCGGCGGCGGTGCACTTCTCGGGCGGCCGGTGGGCGAAGGGGTCGAACTGGTAGTGGCGCATGGCGTTCTGGTGGGTGATCTTGGCCACGATGTCCTCGGGCAGTTCGGCCATCAGTTTGGCCACGTACTCCGGGGACTGGGGCCAAGTGCCGTCGGAGTGGGGGTAGTCCGACTCCCAGCACAGGTTGTCCACGTTGAACTCGTCCAGCAGCTTCACCCCGATGCGGTCGTTGATGAAGCAGCACAGGATGTGGTTGCGGAACACGCCGGTGGGGCTGCCGTCGACGCCGAACTCGTGCTTAGTCCAGCCCGAGTGGCGGTCTTGCACGTGCTCGGATCGCCACATGAAGTAGGGGATCCAGCCGATGTCGCCCTCGGTGAGCGAGAACTTGAGGTCGGGGAAGCGGTCCCAGAATTCGGCCCAAACCAACTCCACCAGGGTGGAAATGGTGAGAGCCGACGAGAGAGTCATCGGCACGCTGGGAGGAGCGTCGGCCGAGGCACCCATAGACCGTGACGACGATCCCAAGTGGCAACACAGCACGGTGTTGAGATCGCTGCATGCGGCGAACAGCGGATCCCACGCCCCGGAGTGGATCGACGGCATGCCCAACATCGCGGGGTTCTCCGAGAAGGTCACCGCATGGCAGCCCTTGTCGGCGAGACGCCTCACCTCGGCCACGGCCCGGTCGATGTCGTACAAGGGCAGGATGCCGCAGGGGATGAACCGATCTGGGTAGGCGCCGACCCACTCGTCGATGTGCCAGTCGTTGTAGGCCTTGATCATGATGTCGTTGAGGTCGGGATCGGGCCCCTCGTTGAGCACCTGGCCGGAGAACCCGGTCCAGTTGGGAAAGTTCAGACCGGCCAACTGGCCGCCGGCGTTCATGTCGCGCACCCGCTCATGCACGTTGTAACAGCCGGGTCGCATCTCGTCGTAGCGGCTGGCATCGATGTTGTAGTGCTCCCGGGGCTTGCCGGCCACCGCGTTCAAACCCAGGTTCCGGCCCGGCAGCTTGCCGTAGTACCACTGCTCCCGCCCGTTCTCGTCGGTGACCACCTTGGGGGCGTGCTCCTTGTACTTCTTGGGCACGTGGGCTTCGAACATGTTGGCCGGTTCGGCGATGTGGTCGTCAACGCTGATCAAAATGAGGTCGTCGGGGTTCACAGCAATACTCCGGGTTTGGAAGAGTTTCTAGGGTTCAACGGTAATGGAGACGGCATTGTGAATGCCTGCTTGGACCAGGGTCTGCACCGCATCGGCGGCCTGTTCCAGGGGAAAGTGGTGGGTGTGGAGGCGCTCCACCGGCAGCGACCCCGACTCGATGAGCCGCACCGCCTGTCGGTAGCTGTGGAAGTCCACCGTGCGCACCCCGATGACGGTCTGGTAGCGCATGGCCACGGCATCGGAAGGGAAGCCGTCTACGCCCTTTCCCTTGAGGCCGGCCAAGACGATGGTGCCTCCGAGGCGGGCAATAGACACCGCATCTACCACCGGCTGGGTGGCGTGCGGGGTGGTATCCACCACGATGTCGGTCCCCCGGCCGTTGGTCTCCGCCAGCACTCGCTCCACTGCGTCTTCCGACTCCACATCGATGGTCACATCGGCTCCGAAGTCGGCCGCTAAGGCCAGCTTGTGGGCATCCTGCGACCCCAAGCCGGTCACGAAAATCGCCGACGCCCCCGCGGCCGCCGCCGCGATCACGCAGGCCAGGCCCCGCTGGCCTGGGCCGAGCACGGTGACGGTGTCGCCGTAGCGCAGCCCGGGGGCCGACACCGCCCAGGCGAACCCCGCTCCCAGCGGGTTGTACAGCGCGGCAATGCGAGGGGGAATCGAATTGTCAATCTTGTGGGGGATCGACCCCGGGGCTAGGTACATCATCTCGGCGTACCCGCCCCACAGCGCAGGCGCCCGCCCTGTGGGCGTGAAACCGTGGTTGCCCGGCGCCACCCGGCACATCTGCTGGTCGAGGCAGGCCAGACAGCGCCCGCACCCGTAGGCGGCTTCGGCCACCACCCGGTCGCCGGTCTTCAACCCCCACCGGGCCGCGTACCGCTCGCCCACTTCTTCGATCACTCCCACCGGCTCGTGGCCGGGAATCACCGGGTAGTTCATGAGTGAGCTGCCGGAGAATGTCTCAACGTCGGTGCCGCAAATCCCGCACGCCTCGATTCGCAACAGCGCATCATCTTCGCCCACCTGAGGTCGGGTGAACTTTTGCATCTGCAATTGCTCCGGCCCCATCTGCACCATGGCCCGGATCTCGCCAGTCATGGCGATGATCCTACGATGGGGGTGTGACAATTTTGGGTCTGACCATTGACGAGGTGCTGACCACGACGCGGGCGGTGCGCAAGCGGCTGGACTTGGAGCGGCCAGTGGAGAGGGCCGTGATCGAGGAGTGCCTGGACTTGGCGTTGCAGGCGCCGACCGGGTCGAACCAACAGCGGTGGCACTGGATCGTGCTCGACGATCCCGAAGTAATCGGGCAGGCGTCGGAGATCTACCGGGCGGCCATGGCCCAGTACTCAGCCGACATCGCCGCGGGTCGGGAGCAATATGAGCGCCAGACTGTGCGGGCCGAACAGATGTCGGAGTCGGTGGCCTACCTGCGCGACAACATGCACCGCCTTCCCGCCATGCTCATTCCGGTGCTGGTCGACCGGTTTGGAGTCCTGCGCAGCGACCGGGCCCAGACTTTCCACCACGCCAGCCAGTGGGGGTCGATCATCCCCGCGGTGTGGAGCTTCATGCTGGCCTTGCGCAGCCGGGGCATGGGCAGCGCCTGGACCACCATCCACCTGCATCGCGAGCAAGAGATGGCCGACCTGCTGGGCATTCCCTACGACACCCACATCCAAGCCGGCCTCTTCCCCGTGGCCTATACCATCGGCACCGACTTCCGCCCCGCCCTCCGCCACCCTGCGGCCGAGCTAACCGCCTACAACCACTGGAACCCCACCTGGGAGTAGCCGTCGAAATTTAGCGCCAGGTGATGTGGGCGGGGAGGTCGCTGTAGGCCAGGTTGGCAGGAAGGGGCGGGTAGTCGAAGCCTTCCACCGGTGTTAGGGCGGCCACCCGGTCCAACAGGGTCTCGATGGCGGTGACCCCCTCGAGGCGGGCCAGGCTGGCTCCGGGGCAGACGTGGGCGCCGGCGCCGAAGGCCACGTGGTTGAGCGGGTCGGGTCGGTCGAGCCGGAAGTCTTCGGGGTCGTCGTATTGCTCCTCGTCCCGATTGGCGGACGCCAAGCCCACCTCCACCCAGTCGCCTTGCTTCATGTCCACCCCGCCCAAGGCGGTGTCCTTCAGGCACCGCCGGGCCACTCGTGGGGCGGGCGAGTCGTGGCGCAGGGATTCTTCGACGAAAACCGGGATCAGCTCCCGGTCGGATTCCAAGGCAGCCCAGGTGTCGGGTTCGACAATGAGACGGTGCATGGAGTGGGCCAACAAACCCCGAGTGGTGTGTACCCCGCCCAGCACCATGGTCTGAAGCTGATGGGCGATCACCGTGTCGCTGAGAGGCTCGCCTTCGATTTCGGCGTCCAAGAAAACCTTGTAGGTGTGGGAGCCGGGCTCTTCGGCCTCCCGCTCCTGGGCTACTAGGTCCTTCAGGTAGCCGGTGATGGGCGGGCCGTCGGGGGCGTACTGGGGGCACACCGCCCGGAACATCACCGAGCCGTCCGACGACCACACCTTCAGGTTGTCGGCCCCGCCTTCGGGCAGGCCGATGATGTGGGCGATCACCTCGCAGGGGATGGGCACGGCGTAGTCGGCGTGTAGGTCGGCAGGGCCCTCGCCAGACAGGGCGTCAAGCAGCCGCTCGCAGGTCTCCCGCACGAACGGTTGGATTCTCATGGTGCGGTGGGGCCCCAGCGCCGAGTTGTACAGCCGGCGGATCTGCCCGTGGACCGGCTCGTCGATCTCAGGAAGGAACAGCTGCTCTTGGGGCACTTCCTCCACGCCACCGAGCCCGGTGCCCGGCGTCATGTCGGAGCCGTAGGTGTCTACCGCATACAGCAGTTCGTCGGCCTCTTGGCGACGGGTCAGGTAGTAGCCCAGCGGGGTCTTGGCCACCGGCCCCTGCTGACGCAGTTCGGCCAAATGGTCGAAGGGCAGGCCGGTTTCGAAGTACTCAGGATTGTGGGGGTCGAACGCAGGGAGGGTGTCGGTCATGGCGATGTCCTTGCCTATTCCTCGAACGACTCCCGCCAGGGCCCGGCCAGGTGCCCGCCGTCGATCACAAACTGGGCACCGGTGATGTAGCTGGCCTCATCGCTGGCCAAGAACAGGGCCAGCGAGGCGATCTCGTGGGGTTCGCCCATGCGTTTGATGGGTTGCATGTCCATGAGCCGGTTGAGACGGCCCAACGTCTCAGGCGGTGCCTCTTGCACCATGGGGCTATTGATCACCCCGGGGTGGATGGAGTTGACCCGCACCCCCAGCGGACCCAGCTCGATGGCCGCCGAGCGGGTCATGCCCGTGACCGCGAACTTGCTGCCTGAGTAGCTGGTCATGCCCAGCACGCCGACGATGCCGTCGATGGAGGAGATGTTCACAATGGCACCGTTGCCGGTGGCTACCAGAGCAGCCTTGGCCGCCCGCATCCCCAAGTACACGCCGTGGAGGTTGATGTCGATCATCTCGTGGTGGGTCTTCAGGTCTAGACCCTCCAGGGTGCCGAATGCTCCGATACCGGCGTTGTTCACCAAAATGTCCAGCTTGCCGAACCGCTCCACGGTGGTGGCTACTGCGGCATCCCAGTCGTCCTCCCGGGTCACGTCCAGCTGCTGGTAAAAGGTGTCGGGACCTAGCTCGGAGGCCAGTTGTTCCCCGAGCACGTCCCGCAGGTCGGTGATGGCCACCTTGGCCCCTTCGGCCACGAACCGGCGGGTCTCCGCCTCACCCTGGCCCCGGGCGCTGCCGGTAATGAGCGCTACCTTTCCTTCCAACCTTCCGCTCATTGCCGTTGCCTCCTGCCGATCTGGGTGTTTCTTGCTTACGGGGTCGAATTCAGTCCGCAGGCAAAGAAGCCACCTCGTAGGCGTCTTCGTCGATGGTGGCGATCTGGTCCTTGAAGGTGGTCATGTTGTGGGGCCACTGAGTGACGATTCGGCCGCTGGGGCTGCGGTAGTAGCCGTTGCAGCTGGCGTTCCAGGGCCTGATTTCGGAGATGCCCTCCTGCACCCACTGGTTGTAGTCGGCCATGGGCTCGGCTTTGACGTCCACCCAGGCCAGGCGCTGCTCGGCCAGGCGTTGGATGTGGGCCAGGGCGTAGTCCACCTGGTACTCAATCATGGTGATGATCGAGCCGTTGTTGGTGTTGGGGCCGTACAGCATGAACAGGTTGGGGAACCCGGTGGTGGTTATGCCCATGTAGGCGGTGGCCCCGTCGTCCCAGGCATCGTTGATGTGCAGCCCGCCTCGGCCGATCACCTCGATGGCCGACAGGTACTTGGTAGTGGAGAACCCGGTGGCCAGCACCATGGTGTCCATCACGTGCTCGGTGCCGTCGGTGGTGAGGACACCCTTGGGGGTGATGCGCTCGATGCCGTCGGTCACCAGCTCCACATTCGAGCGGTTGTAGGTGGTGAAGTACTCGTTGTGGAACAGCGGCCGCTTGCAGCCCCACATGTGGGTGGGGGTGAGCTTGGCCCGCAGCTCGGGATCGGCCACCGCCTCTAGGGCTTGCCGGCCGATGGCTTCCATCTCGGCCTGCCTCTCGGGGTCTTTGAAGGCCATGCCGGTGTCCACCTGCTCGAACAACTCGTCGCGCCGAGCCACCACGATGCTGGGATCGGCCTGGCGAGCGGCCATCTCCTCGGGGGTATAGGGGTCGTCCTCTTTGGGCAGCACCCAGTTGGCGGTGCGCTGAAATACGTAGAGCTGGCCCACCTCCAAGGCGATCTCGGGCACTAGCTGCACGGCGCTGGCCGCGGAGCCGATCACTCCGACGGTTTCGCCGGCCAGATTGTGTTCCCAGTCCCACCGGGCCGAATGGATGGTCTTGCCCTCGAACGAACCCAAGCCTTCGATCTGGGGCAGGGGAACGTCGTTGAACATGCCCAGCGCGCTGATCACCACATCGGCGGTCACCTCGGCGCCGGATTCAGTGGTCAGGGTCCAAGTGGCGCTGTCCTCGTCCCACCGGGCCGAGATCACGGCATCGTTGAAGCGACAGTGGGGGAGCACCCCGTACTTCTCAGCGCAGTACTCCATGTAGCGCAATATCTCGGGCTGGCGGGCGTACGGACGGGTCCACTCGGTGTTCACTTCGAAGGAGAACGAGTAGAGCTCCGACTGGATGTCGCAAGCACAGCCGGGGTAGCGGTTGTGGTACCAGGTTCCGCCCACGCCGCTGCCCTTCTCCAGCACGGTGAAGTTCTCAAACCCCGACTGGCGGAGCCGGATGGCGGCGCACAGACCGCCGGGCCCGGCCCCGATGATGGCGATCCGTAGATCCCGTGCCCCGTTACCCCTGGTTGCTTCTGCTTGCTGCGTGCTCATATCCACCCCTCGGCCGTCGCGCTGCTCGGAAAACGCTACCCTCGTGCCCGCTGTGGTTAGAAAACGTAGGGAACATCGGGCGCGGCAAGGACCCTGGGAAAAGGGCTGAGTTGTTGTTGTGGAAAGTGCCAATGGTTAGAGTCCCTAGCGTGGGAGAGGCAGAAAAACGCTTATGACGGTTACTGAAAATGACGCGACCGCCACCCAGTTGACGCTGCTCGATGAGCTTGTCCTGACGCTCCTAAATGAGGAGAGCGGCTACTTTCGCCAGGTTCCCGGCTGGAATCTGAACTGCGCCGTCGTGGGGGCGGCGCTCGCCGAGCTGTCGCTCATCTATCGCATCGATACCGATATGGAGTCCCTGATCCTTCTGGATCAGACCAGGACGGGCGACCCTTGTCTCGATCCGATTCTCTCCGAGATTGCCAAGGAGCCGGTTCAGCGCAACGCCCAATATTGGATTGAGCGGCTCGCTCCGAAAGCAGATTCGATCATCGATACGACGCTGGCTCGCTTGGTAGACATGAAGAT
Source organism: Candidatus Poriferisocius sp. (assembly GCA_965208545.1). Classification (GTDB taxonomy): domain Bacteria; phylum Actinomycetota; class Acidimicrobiia; order Acidimicrobiales; family Bin134; genus Poriferisocius. The sequence goes on from OZ242341.1 coordinate 1,070,227, forward strand.
CCTGCAACACCACGAAGGGGATTTCTGGTCGCTCGCTCAAGGGGCCTGGAAGTCGGGATTCCACACCAGCTCCGAAGTGGGCACTGCCGTCGAGTTCGTGAAGACCCGCATCAGCAGGGCGATATTCAACAACGAGATTCCCGGCCCTAGGGACGTCGTCATCATCTGTCTCATCGACACCTGTGACGTCTTGCGCTACATCTTCGAACTAGATGAGGAGTCGGAAGCCCGCGTCGAGCAGATCTGCAAGATGGACCTGATCGGTCGTTCCATTGCCGATGCGGTCAGCGAGAACATCGCCGTGTCGTTGTTCCAGCGAACCGCCCTGACCAGGGCGATTCCCCGGCTCAAGCTGCGCAAGGTGATGCGCAGCAAGCACCTCCGCAAGGGCAACGTTCCTGCGTTCATGGCGGAACTCCACAAGGAGTACGGCCCGGTATTCGACGTCAAGGTGCCCTTCCAGGGCCGCATGATTTTTCTGGCCGGGCCCGAGACCAATCACTGGGTACACCGCCATGGCCGTATGCACCTGCGAGCCCGGGACTATCTGGAGGACTTCGAGAAGGTCTATGGCGGGGTAGGGCTGTTGCCCGCTCTCGACGGTGCTGATCACTTCCGGTATCGGAAGTCCATTCAGCCGGGCTATGCCCGCGGGAGGCTGGAAGAACAGCTCGACATGGTATTCGACAAGGCCCGGGAGAACCTGGCGACTTGGAATGTTGGTGAAGCGGACATTGCGGTGACCATGTGCCGGAATCTGATCAACTCGGAGCTGTCACCGCTGACCATCGGCATTGACTCGAATGATGTGTCCGACGATATGCACAAGTTCAAGGAGCGGGCGCTCAAGACTCACCTGGCCAAGACCCTCCCCAAGTTCATGCTGCACACTCCCTCGATGAGGCGCCGGGCGAAGCTCATCGACGACGTGGTAGATCGGGTTTTGCGGGTCCACACGCCCGCCCAGCGTGCGGGATGTCCTCGGGATCTTGCCGACGAGCTGTTGAATATGCACGGCAGTGATCGACAGTTCCTCCCCGAGTCGAACCTGCGATTCGTGCTCTCAGCTCCGTTGATTGCCAGCATGTATGTGGGTGATCAACTCTCCTTCATTGCCTACGCCATGCTGGCGCAGCCGGAATATCACGAGAAGATCCGCGACGAGGCCGACGCGCTGTTCGCCAACGGCGATCCTGACCGCGAGACGCTCACCGGTCCGGCGATCGATGTCACTCGCCGCTTCATCATGGAGTGCCTGCGCATGTATCCCATCGTCCCGATGTCGGTGCGCAATGTGATGAACAAGTGCGTGGTCGAAGGCTACGAACTGCCGGAAGGGGCTCGGATCTTCATCGCCCAAACGGCAACGCACTACATGAGCGATCACTTCCCCGATCCCTTCACGTTCGACATCGCCCGATATGAGGCGCCGCGCAAAGAGCACATCGGCTCTACCTACGCCCCCTACGGGCTGGGCACGCACACCTGCCTGGGCATCCGGTGGACGGAACTCCAGTTGGCCATCAACCTGCTGATGATGGTGCATTACTACGATCTGGAGATTGCCCCCAAGAGGTACAAGCTCAAGATCAGCCCGTTCCCCTCGATGTCGCCCAACAAGAAGCTCAAGTTCCGGGTCGCCGGGAAGCGCCACGAACTGCCCGCCTGACTCAGCACTACTAAGCAGAAGAGGTTTTGGCGGCTAGCGCTTCGCCTTCCTGAACCGCCAGCCGTACATGATGCCCCCGTAGTAGTTGAATGTGCGTTTGGCTGCGGGGTCGTTGAACGGGTAGTCCGCCCCCATCTGCCGGGCCGCGGCCATGCCGGTGATGAAGCAGGTTTCCTGGCTGTTGATCAGCGTGTGGGCACCGCAGTGCCACGTCCGCCGCTTGCCCTGGATGAAGCGGAACATGTTGACGATCAGGGTCACGTGACGCACGTCGTGGACGACGTGTTGGAACCACCACTTCTTGACGATCTTGTCTTCATCGATTGGGCTGATCGCGTTGTAAGTCACCAGACAGGGCTTGTCTGACCGGCTCACCCATGGTTGCTGGTTGTGCATGATGTAAGTGATCTCGTAATTGTCGGGTCGGGCGCCGTACTGAGCGATGTGGTTGCTTCGGGTGGTCAGGGGCTTGGCCTCATTGTCGGGAAGAACCGAGGAGTCGAAGTGGACGACGGTGTGGTTGTGGAGTTCGCTCTCGTAGCGAATCGACGAGAGGAGATAGCGCTCGAAGGCGGTGGGCTTGTCCAGCATCATCAGCGTCTGGTTGGCGTTGCACGCAAACACAACTTCGTCGAACTCTTCCCGGACGCCATCTGCGTCAACCACCACAACACCGGACTTCGACCGGTACACCTTTTGAACCGGCCGGTTCAGGTAGATCTTGTCCCGAAAGCCGGCTGACAAGTGTTGGTAGATGCGCTGCGTTCCCTGATCCCACGTCTGCATGGGCGTAGCCGATTCAATGTCGAAAAACTCCAGATACCGGGCGAACAGGGATGCCGGCATATCGAACACGTTCGTGGCCATGAGGAAGTTGACGAACATGGGCTTGAGGATCTTGTACCGGAAGTCGCCGGAGAACCCGCCCAGATTCAACAGTGTGCCCATGCTGACGTAGTTGAACGGATTGAGGAAGTTCAAGAACTTCGACTGGGAGCGGCTCAACCAGCCCACCCGTTGCACCCGCCGCAGGAGTCGTTGGAATTTGGCAATCTCCGCAAGCAGTTGCTGCCTGATTTCGGAGTCGAAATCGTGGGCGTAGATCTGTCCTGCGTACTTCACGCTGTAGCTGAACTTCGTGTCGATTCGCTCGATTCCAAACTGCTCCATCAAGAGCAAGATGTGTTCATAGACGGAGGGGATCAAGGCGGTGACTGACATGTCAAAGGGAATTGACCCGCCATCGTCTTGGGGCATGTCAACGGTGATCGCGTTGCCACCGAGCAGTTCCTGTGCTTCGTACAGCCGGAAATCGAAGCGGTCCGGTTGGTGATGCAGGGTCCACGCGGCCCCCAGCCCTGAGACGCCACCGCCCACTATGGCGATCTTGCGCGGCGGCTTATGCGTCTTGCCCTTTGCCATTGCCTGCTATCCCTAGCTGTCGCTGGTTGCCGAGTCGGGATAGAACTGGGCGCAGTAGGAGCGGAATTGCATGATCTCACCGTCGGCACGCGATAGGCGGGGGCGAGACCGGTACTGCTTGTTGCTCCAGATCGGAATGTCCTGGAGGACGTCTTGTTTTTCGAAAGCGGCCATGACCTTGTTGATGATGGGAGCCCGCAGCCTCACAGGAAGAAATCCCAGTCCGGCAATCTTGCGACCCGGTTTGCGAAGTTCTCCTGTCTGCGACACCACCGACAGATCAATCAGCTCACCGTCGACGGGTGTCGCCAGAATCCAGAGACGCGTGTCCAGGCCAATGGTGCGCTCGCGCACTTCCACGAAGGAGTACCCCAGCCCATAGATGAGAGTGTTGGCGGCGACGTCGAGCTTCAGCTTGGCGACTTTGGCAATTTTCCGGGTCCGGGCGAAGTCGAAGCGGCTCCGGAAATGGGCTCCGTCCACCGAAACCGGCTCGACGCGAGTCACGCTGTCGTAGCCATGGACATGCTGAAGGTGGGTCAGGTCCACCGAATTCTCGGTTGTTTCCTGTGGATGGCCGGCAAAGCGAGAAGTCCAGATATGTAGGCTGCTCCAGCCGGCTTGGTCTGGCTCCTCGGCGGGCAGGTGCCATTGCGGCGGTCGTCCCCCGATTCCCCACCACGCGAAGATCAGGCCGGCTATTTCACGGCTCTCAAATGTTCGCAATCGCGCCGCCTTCGGTGGAGGTCCGAAGGGAGTGGCCACGCACTGGCCATCGGCTTGGTACTCGAATCCATGGAACGGACAGACGAGCCGGCCGTCGCGAACACATCCTCCTACTTCGGGCCCCAGATCGGCGCCCAGATGCGGGCAATAGGCCTCAGCGACGCAGACGCTCCCGCTCTCATCGCACCAAACGATGATGTTCTCGCCCATCCAGCCCCTTTTGATGAGCTTGTCATTCATGAGGGACTGGCGGCTGGCGACGAAATACCAGCCCTCGGGAAACGGGGAGGGCAGCGGGTCGTTCGCTGTTGCCGTCATATCGCTCAGAAAAGCTACCCTCAAGGCCCCTGTCGACTGAAAACGGAGAGAACATGGGACGTTTGGACAACAAGGTTGCGCTGGTGTCCGGAGGCGCTCGGGGTATGGGCCAGTCCCACTGCCGACTGTTCGCCGATGAAGGGGCCAAAGTGATGGTGTCCGACATCCTCGACAACGAGGGCGCCGGGGTAGCTGCCGACATAGGCCCAAGTGCTGTCTTCCAACATCTGGACGTAACCCGCGAAGAAGACTGGGCCGCTGCCATGGATGCGGTGATGGCGGCATTCGGGCGCCTCGACGTGCTGGTAAACAACGCTGGGATTGCCGAGGTGGCCCCGCTGGCAGACATGACTCTGGAGAGCTACCGCCGGGTCACCGAGGTCAACCAGACCGGCGTGTTTTTGGGGATGCGGGCCGCGGTGAAGCCTATGGCCGAGTCGGGAGGCGGATCGATCATCAACATCTCGTCCATCGACGGGCTGATCGGTATGAACAACCTCACTTCGTACATTGCCAGCAAATGGGCGGTGCGGGGCATGACCAAGACCGCGGCCATGGAATTGGCCCCACTGGGCATCCGGGTGAACTCCATCCATCCTGGATTCATCCTCACCCACATGGGATCCACCGAGGAGAGGAGTCCCGAGGAGGTGCACAAGAATCTGGAGGCCTACTCAGCCCGGATGGCCCCCATGGGCCGGGCCGGAGTTCCCGAGGACATCTCCCGCTTGGCCCTGTTTCTGGCCTCTGACGAGAGCTCGTATTCCACCGGATCGGAATTCACATCCGACGGCGGGTTCACCGCCGGATACCCCTCTCCGGGAATAATGCCCGTCTAGGAGCGGCTAAGGGATCTCGAACTGGATGGCGGCTCGGTCGGTGATGGCCGGGCGGATGATGTCGAACACGATCCGCTGGTGCTCGGGGTGGTCGCGGTAGGTCAAGTAGGCCTCTCGGTCGGCAAAATCTCCCACGACAGCGAAGTCGAAGTTGCCCTCGGCCAAGCCCAGATCGGGGCCGATGGTGTACTCCTCGGTAACGCCGGTGGCCTCGGGCATGGTGGCGATGGCGTCATGCACCGCCTGACGCTGAGCGTCGTCGGCGTCATCTCGGAATCGAAACATCACAACGTGGCGAATCATGTCTTCTCCTATTTCTTATTGCAGACCGGCGTAGAGACCGCCATCCACCGGAAGGGCGGCACCGTTGATGAACCGGGCGTGTTCGGAGCAAAAAAATGCCGCGATTCGGCCGAAGTCAGCAGGGTCACCCACCGAGCGGGTGGCGGCACTCGACTCCAGGTCGGCCATCCGATCGCCGAACAGCTGTTGAAGCCGGTCGGTGGTGTGGTAGCCGGGTTGAAGCGAGTTGACGGTCACGCCATCGGCCGCCACCTGGTTGGCCATGGTCTTGAGGTAGCCGGTGACTCCGGCCCTGGCCGTGTTGGACAAGATGAGCATGTTCAGCGGTTGGCGAACCGACACCGAGGTGATGGCCAGCACCCGGCCCCACCCCTGGGCCTGCATGGCTGGCACCGCCGCCTTGGTCATGGCCACCACAGAAATGAGGTTCAACTCAAGTGCCGCCGCGTAGAGGCTGGTGTCGGTGCTCGCCCAGTTGCCTCCCGGAGGCCCGCCGGCGTTGGTGACCAGGATGTCGATGCCGCCCAGCGCCTCGGTGGCAGCTTCAACCAACGCCGTAGCACCAGCCGCAACCGACACGTCCTCGACTATAGGGATGGCACTGGGCACGCCTCCCGCTGCTTGGTTGAGGCGGTCGGGGTCTCGTCCGTTCATCGCCACCTGGCAACCCGCTTCGGCCAACGCCACCGCGGTGGCCAGGCCCAGCCCGGCCGAAGAGGCCGCCACCAGCGCTCGTCGTCCGCTGATTCCTAAATCCACGGGGCGAGGCTAGTAGCCCATCGGCGAAGGTGATACGCCGTGCTTGGTCAGGCTGGCAGAATCGAACCTGGCAATGAGTAGTCTGCGGCCATGAATTGGGAACTCCCGGCTGATTTTTCCGATCGCTATGGCCCGTGGGCCTTGATCGCCGGAGGATCGGAGGGCACCGGTGAGGCTTTTGCCCGGCGCCTTGCCCGCGAAGGGATCAACTTGATGCTGCTGGCTCGCCGTCAAGGGCCGCTCGACAGTCTGGCTACCGATATCCAAGCCGAGCACAGCGTCAAAGTTCGAACTGCCTCGGTGGACCTCGGCGACGCCGATGCGGCGGCTGCGGCGGCTGAGTTGACCGAAGACCTCGATGTTGGCCTCGTGATCTTCAACGCCGGGGCCACCATCCGGTTCAATTACTTCCCCGAATGGCCCGAAGAAGACCTCCTCGCGCTGGTGAACATGAACTGCCGAACCACAACGCTGATGGCCCACCGGTTTGCTCCTCGGCTGATCGAACGTGGCCGGGGTGGTTTTGTGATGGTCGGCTCGGTAGCCGGGTTCGCTGGCTCCACCCACCAGTCGGTCTACAACGCCTCGAAAGCCTACGACTGGATCTTTGCCGAGGGACTGTGGCGAGAGCTCGGCATCTACGGGGTGGATGCCATTGCCATGGTCATTGGGGCCACCGATACCCCCTCCCACCGGCGAATGGGTGCTGATTTGAGCGCGCACAGCCCGATGGAGGCCGCGGATGTTGCCGACGAAGCCCTGGCCAACCTCCATAGCGGGCCGACCTATGTCGTGGGTGAGCACAACCGGATGGCAGCCGACTTCATTCTCACTTCCCAAAACCGAGGGGCGATTGTGTCGTCGATGAGCGAGTCTTCGGCAGGCATCGCGGGAGACGAGATGCTCCCCATGGCCGGGGGCTAGGCCACTAGCTGGGAAGGCCGTGGCCGATTGGTTTGGTCACGCCGCTGTCGTGGAGCCGGTCAATCTCATGGGCGTCTATACCTAGTTCTCTCAATATTTTCGAAGTGGCCCAACCGAGGGGAAGCACTTGGTCGAGAGGGATCGGAGCAGCAGAGAACTGCATGGTCGGCCCGGCCCGCCAATAGGCACCAAAATTGTCTTGGGCGACCTCAACGGCCGCGCCGCACTCCTGCATGTGGTCTTCGTACAACATGTTGTGCATGAAGTCGCCCCGGTCGGCCTGGGCTGCGGGTACTCCAGCGGCCAAGAGCCGGGTTTCCCACGCCTCAGCGGAGTCTGTCGCGAGAGTTTCGGCTAGCTGGGCGGCAAGCTCTGGAGGCGGCTCATCGGGAAGCTCTTCCCCCAAGATCGCGGCCAGCGAACGGCGCTCCCGACTGGTGTGCACGTCCAACACCAGCCACCCGTCAGCGGTCTCATAAAGCCGCTGGTAGGCGTGGTAGCCGAACTGCCCAGAATCCACCAACGGCGCTTCGGGGCCCGAATGCTGGATGCCCCACTCGGCCACCGCGTAGGCAGTGGCAGTGAGCATGGTTGTCTCCAGCCTCTGGCCTCGGCCGGTGCGTCGACAGGCGAACACCCCCGCCATGATGGCGGCTGCAGTGGCCAGGGCGGCGGTGGGGTCGCCGTAGGTGCGGTTGCGAGGCGGATTCCGGTCGCCCGACTCCACCACACCGGCTCCCGCAATGGCGTTGGGCGACGAATGGAAACCGGCCTTGTGGGCCCATGGTCCATTGCTGCCGAAACACGAGGCGTACACATAGAGCAGGCGGGAATTGCGGCCCATCACGGTGTCGGCGTCGATGCCCAGCCGCTCCGGAGTTCCCGGCCGGAAGTTGTGCAAGAACACGTCGGACTGGTCCACCAACCGGTACAAGATGTCGAGTCCCTCAGGAGTCTTGAGGTCCAAGACGATGGACTCTTTGCCCACGTGGGACTTCACGTAGTCGGTGGTCCAGTTGCGCCGTCCCGGGTCACCAAAGGGCGGCTCGACTTTGATGACCCGGGCGCCGGCCTCGGCCAGGAGGGTGGCCGCGAACGGGCAGGCATAGAAGTAGCCGACGTCCAAAATTGTCACATCGGCCAGGGGCAGCTCACCAGCCCGACCGGCTCGGGTAGCGGGGCCGCTTGGTGATGTCGCCGACAACCAACTGCTCAGAACCTCTTCGGTGTGCTCACCAAGACGGGGGGCAGGCGGGCCGACCACCGACGGCGTTTCGGAATACAGCCCCAGCGGGCCGATCTGCACTGTTGAACCCATGTCATAGTCGAATACTTCTTGGCGTCGCTCGTTCTCAGCGCACTGGGGATGGTCCAAGAACTCCTGGGGGTCCAAGAACGGATCGCCACCGATGTCTTTGGTCGAAAAGACTTCCATCCACTCTTCTGCGGTGCGCTGCTCCATGCCGCGTCTGATGGCGTTGATTGCTTCGGACAGTCGCTCTTCGCTGGGCCACAGATCGGGGGAATTGGGAAGCTCAGGATCGTCCAGCAGTGCCTCAAGTCCTAGCTCGGCAAGCCACCGGCGGTAATGGTGGGCTTGGCGGCTGCACATTTGGATGAAGCGGCCGTCTTTGGTGGGCGCGGTCATGAACGGCACTCGCATGACCCCGTACACCCGGCCTGGTTCCGGTGGCAGGTGGGTGCGGTTCCCGTGCCCGCTGGTCATGTCGTACACGGACAAGGCGTGAAGCAGGCTGGTGTGAACTCGCTGACCATTGCCAGTGCGCTGGCGGGCCCATATTCCGGACATGAGCCCGACCGCGGTCAGCATTCCCGCCCCATAGGAGGCAATGGGCACCGGGGTGAACACCGGGCCGGAGCGCACACCGTCATAGGTGGTCATGCGCCCGCTCTTGGCCGCCACGATCTGCTCGTAGCCAGGCAGGTCGCGCCACGGACCCGTCTCTCCGAATGCAGTAATCGAGGCATATACCAATTGATCGTTCAGCCGGTGCAGGGTGTCGTAGTCCACTCCAAGCCTCTCGGCCACCGACGGTCGGAATGCCTCAATCACGCCGTCAGCTGCCCGGGCCAGATCGAGAAACCGGCCTCGATCGTCGGCGTCGGCCAAATTGAGGACTGCGCTCCTCTTGGCCCGATGCCAGACGGCGAAACCCGGTCGGCCCCGGTCTCGGTCGCCATCGGGCGATTCGACCTTGACTACTTCGGCGCCGTTTTCGGCCAAGACCATTCCCGCAATACCCGCGGCCGCCCCCGAGCCGAGTTCGAGAATTCGCAAGCCCTCTAGGGCAGTGGCCATGGCTTGATTCTGGTGCCTGTCGATGCGATGTACCTATCAGAGATGCCATCGAGTCCAGCCGGGAGACCCAGCCGAGATAGCGTCGCGCCATGCCGCCGAGGGCCATCGACTGCTGGGTGAACGTGAACATGGGCGATTACGAGCCGCCCGAATACCTGATCAGGGTCAAAGAGGATTACCTCCACGGCGGGTCGGATTTTTTCCGCAGCTTCACCCCCGAGGAGCTTCTGCCCCTCATGGACGAACTCGGGGTTGAGAAGGCGGTAATTCAGGCCGCAGTAGGGGAGGACAATCCTCGACCATTCGACTTCGTGGAGCGCTACCCGGAGCGGTTTGCCCTGGCCGTCCACCTCGACCCTCGGGGATTGATGCCCGTGTTGTGGAAGCTCGAGGAAATGGTCAAGCAGTATCCGGTTGCTCTGGCCCGGGTGGTGCCGTTCGGGGTGGATGTGCCCCCCAGTGACCCGGTGTACTACCCGCTCTACGCCAAGTGCACCGAGCTGGATTTACCTTTGTCGATTAACACCGGCATTCCCGGCCCGCCCATGCCCGGCGAAGGCCAAGACCCGATGCTGCTGGATCGGATCTGCCTGCGCTTTCCCGACCTAAAGCTGTGCATGGCTCATGGCGCCGACCCATGGTGGGGGGTGGCCATGCGGCTGATGATCAAATACAAGAACCTGCACCTCATGACTTCGGCCTACAGCCCCAAACGGCTCCCAGAGGAGTTTGTCCACTTCATGAACACCCGGGGTCAAGACAAGGTGATCTTTGCCTCCGACCATCCAGCTCTCGACATGCGCCGTTGCATCACCGAAGCCTGGGACCTCGACCTGCGCGACGGCGTTCTCGACAAGTACCTATATGCCAACGCCAATCGCCTGTTCTTCGGGCCCCGCAATCCCCGCTACTAGTGGTGTGTATTGGGTTTATTCGCGCGTGTCCTGCTAGGCATCGACGCCCCTCGCGGCGTTGCTCCTCCTTGCCGTACGCTCCGGGTATGGCTGCGTCGGTGCGCCTTGCGAGGAACGCCGCTGCCGTCGCAATCCACGGCGCTAAACCCAAGACACACCACCAGAGGGAGCCAGACTTGAGCGCGATCAGCAACTCCTATCTCGACTCGGCGGTCCAGATCGGCGAACGGGCGGCTAGTGCCGCCGATCAGATCGAACAAGAGTTGTCGCTGCCGTCGGCGCTGGTCGACGATCTGATTTCCGCAGGGCTGCTCCAGCTCTATTTGCGAGAATCAGTCGGCGGGCCGGGCCAGGGCGCCATGGTGGCCTATCACTGCGTGGATGCCATCGCCCGGGGCGACGGCTCCACCGCGTGGTGCGTGATGGTGTCGTCAACCACTGGCTATCTGACCGGCTGGCTCGAGGCCGACGTGCTGGCCGAGATGGCCGGATCTCCCCCCGATTTCCGGGTGGCGGGGTCCTTCCGACCGCAGGGGAAGGCGACTGCCGTTCCCGGCGGCTATCAGATCAGCGGCCGGTGGGACTTCTGTAGCGGCATCGAGCACGCCAATTGGGCCATGCTGGCGTGCTCGGTTGAGGGTGAGTCCACGTCCCGAGCGATGTTCGTACCTGCCGATGAGGTGGAGATAGTCCGGACCTGGTCAGTGATGGGCATGGCCGGCACCGGAAGCCACGATGTGGTGGCCCGCGACGTGTTTGTGCCCAAAGAGCGGTCGGCTACCGGTCAGGGCTCGCCCGACGAAAACCTGCGCCTATACCACCCCCGGCTCTTGCGCATGGCCACCCATGCCCCCGTGGCCGCGGTGGCGCTGGGCCTGGCCCAAGGGGCCATCGATGGGGTGGCGTCACTGGCTGCCAAATCCGGGTCGAGCGGCTCAGAACAGCTGCTGCAACATCAACCCGACGTGCAGACGGCCGTAGGTGAGGCGACTGCCGCGGTGGTTGCCGCCCGCGCCGGGGTAATCGATGCCACCCAGCGGGCGTGGGATGACCCTGAAGATTCCCTGGCGGTGACCGAGGCACGCCTGCTCTATGTCCATGCCGGTCGGGTCTCTCTGGACGCCGTTCAGCGATTGTTCCATGCGGTGGGCACTCCGGCGGCCATGCGGGCCAATCCCATCGAGCGTCGTCTACGGGACCTCTATGTAGCGCTTCAGTTTCCGGCGTTCGCTCCATCGGTTGTTCTAGGCGGCGGCCAGGCCGTGTTGGGCCTAGATCCAGATGGACAGGGCTGGTAGCGGCTAAGGGACTAGCCGTCGCTGATGGCGATGGCCCGCTCGTCGGTGCCGAGGTAGCTGGCGATCACTGAGGGGTCGTTGCGCACCTCGGAGGGAGTTCCCTCGGCGATCACCTTGCCGGCTTCGAGGCAGTACACCCGGTCGCTGATGCTCATGATGAGGGGCATGTCGTGTTCGATGATCAACATTGCCGCGTCCAGCTCCCGGCGGATGTTGACGATGAGAGGTCCGAATGCCTCGGTCTCCCGCTGGGCCACCCCGGCGGTGGGTTCATCGAGACATAGCACCCGGGTACCCAGGGCCAGCAGCCCAGTGATCTCGACGATGCGCCGGGTTCCGGTGGACAGGTCGCTGATATAGGAATCGGCATAGCGCCCCAACCCCAGGTAGTCGATCAGCTCGTCGGCCTCGGCCCGCCGCCGCCGTTCCAAGGCAAATGTGTGGGGGAGGTGCAGGGCGGTGCTCAACAGTGGGGTGCGGCCCCGGGCCTCCAAGGCCACCTGCACAGTCTCTCGCACCGACAGCTCCGGGAACAGCGCCGCGGTCTGGAAGGTGCGCCCCAGCCCGGCCCGGGCCCGGCGGGGAGCAGGGTACCGGGTGATATCGGTACCGAGCAGCTCCACTCGGCCGGTGGACGGCACGTAGCCTCCCACCGCATTCATAAACGTGGATTTTCCGGCGCCGTTGGTGCCGATAAGGCCCACAATCTCGTCGGGATGGACCAGCACAGTGGCCTCCGACACCGCCTGCACGCCGCCAAACCGCACACTTATGTCGTGTCCGGCCAGCATGGGATCGGTGGCGGGCCGAGGATCGTCAGGCCGAGTCAGGCTGGTGGGAGCGGACTGGACGGTCTTGCCGACGGGGTCGGGCCCTAGGCGCCGCTCGGCCAAGCCGATGAGAGCGTTACGCGCGCTGTAGCCGATCTGAATGAGCCCGCCCGGGAAGTACATGAGCACCAACAGCAGCCCGATGCTGGATGAGAAGAGGGCAACGGTTTCCGCGTTGTTGAACAGATTGGGAAGGCCATAAACCCAAATCGCCCCCAACACCGCGCCAACCGATGAGCCCAGGCCCCCGATGACCACCATGCCCACAAGCTGTAGCGAATCCCCCACCTGGAAGAATCGCTCGCTGATCGGGACGTTCTGCACCAGCCCGGCCAGCATTGCTCCGCCCAGCCCGGCGATGCCCCCGGCCAATGCGAACGACGAGAGCTTCGAGCGCACCGGACCCACCGTGTAGCCCGAGGCGGAGTCGGCGTTGTCGCGTACCGCGATGATGCTTCGACCTACCCCCGATCGACGCAGTCGACTGACGATGATCACCGCGATTAGCAAAAGGGCCAGGCAAACGTAGTAGTAGGCCTTTTGCGACTTCAGGTCGAGACCGAAGAGCTCGCCTCGGCGGAACGAAACCGACGATGTGTTGCCGCCAGTGAAGAACGGTCGGCGATACAGGTACTGCTGGGCGGCCAGCGCGAACACGAAGGTGGTCACCGCTAGATAGAGGCCCCGAACTCGCAGCGACCCGACGCCGATGACCGCCGCCACCAGCGCGGAGAACAGCGCCGTAACCGGAATAGCCACCATGAACGGGATGCCGCCGGTTTCAAATTGGACATCGAAGAAGTCGTACGACAACGAGTCGCCGGGTAAGAAGCCAGTGCCCACCGTGAAGTCCATGGACAGCCCACGTTTGAGGCCCGCGGCGAACAGGGCTCCCATGCCGGCGAAGGTCATCTGAGCCAGCGAGAGCTGGCCGGCCCAGCCGGTGATGATGGTGACCGATAATCCGCATACCGCAAAGCACAGCACCGTGGCGAACAGCAGCTGGCGGGACGGGAGGTTGGAGATGCCGGGAAGCTGCACCAGCACAATGCCGAGTGCCAATAACACGCCCAACGAGATCTTGGACAAGTGTCGCAGCCACCACACCTGGCGCAGCCGCTCTGGAACGGCGCGCACTTTGGGGGCGAAGGTGAAGACTCCAGTTTCGCCTTGGCTGCGGCTTTGGAAATACACCGCCACCAGAACAGCCAAGAAGATGACGAAGTCGATGAGGCCGGTCTCGGTGAAGAAGTTGAACCGGAACAGGGCGTCGAGGAAACCGATCAGCATCCCAGCCACCATGGCCCGGGGGAATGAGACCATTCCCGCCAGAACCGCGGCCACCATTGCCTTGCCCAGCGTTTGCGGTCCTAGGTTGGACAATCCCGCTATCTGTCCGGTGGACCCGGAGAGCATGATCATCGACAGCGAGGCCAACAGCCCGGCCATTATCCAAACGAAGGTGGATACGGTCTTGGGGTTGATCCCCGACAGCCGGGAGAGATCGGGGTTGTTGGCCGACGCTGACACCGACTTGCCGAATGAGGTTTGGTTCATGAACCAGCCCAGCAGCAGGGCCAAGACCGGCACCGCGATGAGAATGACGAGCTGCGGACCGCGCACCCGGATCTCGGTAAACCACACGTCTTCCCAGACTCGGCCGACCGGCACCGGATATTTCTGTCCGGCGGCTTCGATATCGGGAAGCTGTGAGATCACCAACTGGGCCAGCTGGGCAATACCCACCGTGGCTACCAGCACGATCACCCGGGGGGAGTTGAACAGTCGGCGGATCACGGTCAGCTCCACCGCCGCGGCGAACAAAACCCCCAGAACCAGCGAAAGCGCCAGCGCCAGCCAGAACGGCCAGTTGTGGTTCAGCACCAGCAGCGCCATCATCGATGCGGAGATGATCCCCATGTTGCCAACGGCAAAATTGATGACCCGTGTGGACCTGTAGATCAGCACGATCCCCAAAGCCACCAGCCCAGTCACCAAGCCGTTGACCACTCCGTTGAACGCCAATTGCTGGGTGATCCAAGTCCCGACCACAGAAGCGGTGGCGACGTCCATCAGCCGCCCTCGGTGCCCAGGAACACGGCTCGGGCCAAGTCGTCTCGTTCGGCCAGCTCTTGGGCCGGGCCTTCGAAGCGCACTTGTCCCTTCTCCAGGAACACTGCTCGGTCGGAAATGGCCAGGGCAACGTTTAGGGACTGCTCCACGATGATCATGGTTTGGCCTTGTTCCTTGAGCTCCTCGACCGTCTCCAACAGCGATTGCACCACCACCGGGGCCAAGCCCAGCGACAGCTCGTCGATCATCAACACCTCGGGCTCGTGGAGCATCACTCGGGCCAAAGCCAGCATCTGCTGCTGGCCACCCGAGAGGTTGCCCGCCCTTTCCCTGGGCCGCTGGGCCAGGTCGGGGAACATGTCGAAGACCTTCTCGATTCGCCGGTCCCGGTCGTCGGAGTCCTTCCGATAGGCGTAGGCCCCCATGAGAAGGTTGTCGTGGATCGAGAGGTCGCTCCACACCCCGGCCCCGCCGGGCAGCATGTGCAACCCCATGGCCGCTCGCTGCTCGGGGGTGGCGAAGGTGATGGTCTGACCGTGCAGCCGCACCACCCCCCGCTCTGGGATTGCCAGACCAGTAATCACCTTGAGCGCGGTGGACTTGCCCGCACCGTTGGTGCCCAAAAGGGCCAGGGTCTCGTGCTTGCGCACCTCGAAGCCGAGATCGAACAGCACCTGCACCTGTCCGTAGCTGAAGTCCACCTGGGACAGTTGGATGGCCGGGATGTTCTCGGGATCGGTCTCAGCTCGGCGCTTCTGTTCGACCTGCTCTTCATGTAGTTCGCTCACGATCAGCGACAGGTCCCGGCGCACTCGATTGGCGCCACGGAGGATGAAGTAGGCCCCCAAAGGCATGCCAATTGCGGCGATGATGCTGACAGAGAAGCGTTCCCCGAATTCGTCTTGGAGGAAGCCAGCGATGATCCCGCCGGCAACTCCGCCTGCCATCGCCATGAAGAAGGTGAGAATCGCGGTGCCCATTCCCCGCAGTCGAGGTGGGAACACGGCCTGCACTGCGGGCTGCACCAAGGCAAATGCACCGCCAAGAAAAGTTGAGTTGAGGGCGGAGAACAAAATGAACAACGCGAGGTTTGGCATCGAGTACTGAACCGGGATGAGCACTCCGATGGGCAACAGCAGCAGCCCGATGATTCGCATCGCCTTCTGGGGGTCTAAGCGGTAAGTCGCGTCAAACCATCGACCGACCAACGGTATGAACACCAGGAGCCCAAGGCCCCCCGGGGCGACCGCAAGGCCCCTCTCCAGTGGATTGAGTCCGAACTCTTCTTCTAGGAAGAACGACTGGATTGAGCCGGCCGGAAAGAGGGCAAAGCCTATCGCCACGAAGGCGATAGTCATATTTCGGATGAAGTCGATGCTCCAGATGCGGGTGAAGGCGGCTTCCACCGAGATCGGCATCTTGTCGTCTTCCTCGAAGCCGGCCCCCAGCACATGCTCTTGTTCCCACTGGCCCCTCTTTGGCTCTCTTAGGAAAAAGGCGAACACCGCCAAAGCCGCGGTGGGCAGCCCCAGCAAGTAGAACGACCAGCGCCACCCTTCAGTTCCTCCAACCCAAACAGCGATGCCTCCGGCGAGGATCGGGCTCATCGTTCCAAATATGCGGCCAACACCCGCGAACGTGGTGAACATCCGGCCTCGGATGCCGATGGGGTATGTGTCAGCCAGCATGCTGGGATGGACGGTGATGGTGTTCGCCTTCGAGACGCCGGTGAAGAACCTCATGAAGAAGAACATCAGGGCGTTGACCGCAGCCCCAGTCAGAGCGCTGAAGGCGGCGAAAGTCCCGCTGGCTATGCCGACGATAGGGCCGCGCCGGAAGCGGTCGGCTAGCCATCCCATCGGACCAGCTCCCAGCACGAAGAATATGAGGGAGGCGGCGCTGATGGCGGTGATGGTTCCGTCGCTCACACCGAAGCTCTCGCCGATATCGGGGCCCAAGATGACCACCGCGCTTTGCTCCAGTTCGTCGAGGCTGTTCAGCGCGAGTAGGACGAAGAACGTCCGGTAGCCCCCCTTGAGCAATCCCTGTTTGAGAGTCGTCGCCTCAGCACCCACTCCCGGCAGCAGGTCGTCAGGAAAGAGGACCTCAGCCTTTTGGGCGTCCCGCCGAGCGGCCTCCCCTTCCAGCACCGTGGTGGCCAGCGCGTCGATGGACTTGCTTTGAGATGGCTGCTCTTCCAAGTCTCCCCCCAGTGCTGCGAGGCCATTGCTCCCGTACTGGCCCAAGAGAGTAGCGTGAGAGGCCGGAAGAAAAGCCAGATACAGGGCAGGGGGGCAGATGAGCGCACCGTCGAACGTCGCGGTAGTTCTGCTGGATTCGTTGAATCGGCACATGCTGGGGAGCTACGGCGGCACTGAGTTCGAGACGCCGAACCTCGACCGGTTCGCCACTGAGCAGGCCACCCGGTTCACTCGCCATGTGACGGGGTCGCTGCCGTGCATGCCGGCCCGCCACGACATTTTGTGCGGAGCGCTGGACTTCTTGTGGAAGCCGTGGGGTTCGATCGAGCTGTGGGAGGAGCCCATCACTCGAGTGCTGCGCCACGGCGGGGTGACCACCGCACTGTTCACCGACCATCCCCATCTGTTTGAAACCGGAGGCGAGAACTACCACACCGATTTCCACTGCTGGGACTATCTGCGGGGTCACGAGGGCGACCCGTGGCGCACCTTCTATGACCCCTCCTGGGCTGGCACCCCGACCATGCCAGCCCGAAAAGGCGGCTGGTGGTGGTCGAAGATGTGGGGCCTTGAGGAAATCGATCGGGGCTATGACCGGTCCCGCACGTTCTTCCGTTCGGAGGAGGACTACCCCGGGCCCAAGACCATGAGCGCGGCGGCGCAATTCTTGGCCGAGGCCACCCCTCACCACGACCAGTGGTTCATGTTCGTGGACGAGTTCGATCCCCATGAGCCGTTCGACACCCCGGCCCCCTGGGCCGGCCGATATTTCGACGAGACGTGGGACGAGGAGTGGATCATCTGGCCGCCCTATGTCGACGGTGGTATCGCATCCGGGAACCTTTCGGAGAAGGAGGGTCGCCACGTACGGGCCAACTACGGGGCCAAGCTGTCGATGATCGACCACTGGTTCGGGCAGATTCTGGACCGGTTCGATGAGCAGGGCCTGTGGGACGACACTGCGCTGATCGTGTGTACCGACCATGGCCACTACCTGGGCGACATACGGGAGGGACGCGACATCTGGGGCAAGCCCGGAGTGCCCCAATACGAGCCTCTGGGTCACACGCCGCTGTTGATCTCGTGGCCGGGCACGCCCGGCGGGGGAACCTGCGAGGCGCTGACCACCAACGTGGACATCTTTGCCACCGTCGCCGACATCTTCGACGCCGAGGTGGTGCAGACCACCCACGGCCGCTCAATGGCCCCGCTGCTGAAGGGCGAAGCCGACTCCATCCGAGAGTGGGCGCTGGGCGGGGTGTTCGGCGGCTGGGTCCAGGTCACCGACGGCCAGCACAAGTACGCCCGAGGGGCGACCGAGGACAACTTCCCGCTGTCAATGTGGTCCAACCGCTGGTCCACCATGCCGTTTGGCGACATCGGCATGCCTGGCCTGCCCCCGCCCGACCACCGGGCCTGGCTCGACAGGATGCCGGGCTCAGAGGTTCCGGTGATCCGCCAGCCCTATGAGCCCGGCGACACGCTGCCGCTGTGGGTGACGGTGAGTGCCAGCAACGATCGCCACTTCCTGTTCGACCTCGACGTCGATCCGAGCGAGCAGGAGAACCGCAGCAGCGAGTCATCGGCCGCCGAGATGGTTGATCTGCTCCGCACTGCGCTCAACGAGGTGGACGCGCCCGATGAGCAATACGCTCGCCTGGGGCTCAAATGACGCACCTTCACCTATCCGACCACAACCTTGGAGATTGAATATGCCCGGCATCATGAGGGGATCCAGGACCGTTAGGAGATGGTGGTGGCTGCTCGCCGTGCTGGCGTTGGTGGCCGCGGCCTGCGGCGGCAATGACGATGACGGCGGTACTGAAACCGCGGAGCCGGCCGCGGCCCAGGAGCAGACGGCTGCCCCGGAGGAGGCACCTGCTGAGGCACCGGAGGAGGAGTCTGGGGAGGCGCCCGCGGAGGAGGCTGCTGACGAGCCTGCTGAGGAGCCTGGCGACCAACCGGCCGACGAACCGGCCGAAGAGCCGGCCGAAACCCCGGCGGAGCCAACTCCAGCCCCCACGCCGGTAGAGCTCATCGCCAGCTACCAGGGCGTAACGGAAAGCGAGATCGCCATCGGCGTGGCTGCCATCGACCCGGTACAGATCAATGAGATGTTCGGCATCGATCTCGGCATCTTCCCGGTGCAAGACCTCTACGCCGCCCTGTCGGCAGACCTGAACGAGCGGGGCGGCATCCACGGCCGCAATGTCGTCGTCCATGTGATTGCCTTCCTGCCCATCGGGACCACTGACAGCGAGCGGGTGTGTACCGAGTTAATGGAGGACCAGAGGGTGTTTGTGGTGATCGGCCAGTTCCTCGAGGACAACGCCCTGTGCATTACCGAGCTCCACGGACATCCCTATGTGGGCCATTTCGGAGAGAACACCGAGCGCCAAGAGCGGTCCAACGGATTGTTCTTCGCCACCGAGATGAAGCAGACCCGCCAGCGGGTCGGCGGGACCACCGAGATGATCCGGGCTGGTGATCTTGAAGGACACCGCGTGGGGATCTACTACGAGGCACCCCCCGACAAGGAGTATGCCGATGCTGTACAGCCGTTGTTGGAGGAGGCCAGCATTGAAATCGTCGGCGTCTATTCCCCGGGCTCGCCCACCAATGACACCGTCCAAAACGAGCAGAACACCGACAACATCTCCACGCGCATGGAGGCCGACGGGGTTGATCTGATCCTCAACCTCTCCAACGTGTACGGCATCATCTCGTCAGCGCAGCGAATTGGTTGGGAGGTGCGCATTGCCCACACCAATGGACAGGCGGCCGACCGCTTGACCATCGCCGACGATCAAGGCATCGAAGACGAGTACATGGCTCGCACCTTTGCCGTTACCACCAACAAGCCAACCAGCGAGGAAGCGCTGGCCGATCCCGGTGTGCAGGAATGCCTCGCCGTATTCGAAGAGCGGGTCCCCGACGAGCCGCTCGATCTCGCCAACGACGACATAGTCAACGGTGTGGTCAACCACTGCCGGGCCTTCGCCCTCACTGTGAAGATCTTGGAGGCAGCCGGCGGCAACATCACCCCCGAGACGTTCAAGGCCGCCGCCGAGGGGCTCGGCACGTTCGACCTTCCCGCCATGATCGGGGCCAGCCTCTCGCCCGACAAGCACTCGGCTGGCTCATTGGTGCGCCGCTACGAGTACTTCCCCGAAGTTCGCACCTACTTGCCGGTCGGCGAGCCGATTCCGACCGCCCCCGTCGAGTAAAGGAGCTACAGCCATGTCAACGATCACCGTTCTCGGCGATGAGGTGGCCACCACGGCCGGAGAGTGGGCGGATGGACGCCCTCTGGTTGAGCCGGAAGGCTTGTCGGCCGCGATTGGGTGGACGCTCAAGCCCGAGGGGCTCTGCCGTGGCGATCAATGTGTGTTGGTTGGAGACGGCTCGGCGATCAGGGTGGGAGACAAACTCGATCTGATCGCGGTGGCCAATGCCGTGGACCAGCCCACCGTGGTTGACCCCGACACCAGCATCGTGGTGCTGGGCCAGCCCAACGCCACTCGTCGGGCCGCCCTGCTCGACCGCCAAGCGCCGGACTTCACCCTTGCCGATCTCGACGGCGTCGAGCGCAGCCTGTCGGACTACGCGGGCAAGAAGCGGCTCCTAGTGGCTTTTTCCAGTTGGTGAGGATGCGCCTTCGACCTGCCCGGGTGGCAGGAATTGCAAGATGAGATGGCCGATGACGGCTTCCAGGTGATCGCCGTGGCCATTGACGAAGACATAGACGAAGTGCGGGTGCTGGCTGACGGCATCACCTATCCGGTGCTGATGGACCCCGATCACCTTCTCACCGAGATGTACGCCATCAGCAACGTGCCCGCGGTTGTATGGATCGACGAAGAGGGTCGAATCGCCCGTCCCAACGCCAGCGAATTCGGAACCGATATGTTCAGCGAGTTCACTGGTCGCTCCTGCGAGGGCCATTTCAACCAAATCCGCGCTTGGGTTCACGATGGTGTCGTTCCTGACGACGCGGGCAGCGAAATTGCCGACCTCGACGACGATGAAATCGCCGCTCGACTGCACTTCCGCCTCGCCGCTCACCTGCGGCGCGCTGGGGATGAAGATGGCGCAGCCCGCCACTTTGATGCCGCAGCCGAGTTGGCGCCGCTGGACTTCACTGTTGTCCGCGCCGCAATGCCGCTTCGGGGCGAAAGCCCCTTTGGTGAGGAGTTCTTCAAGCTCCTCGAGGAGTATCAGGCCGCCGGCAGCCCATTCCACGGCATCACGCCCGCTCCCTAGCCCAGTGATCGTCCACCCCAGCCCGCTGCTCGACGAGCCGCTGAGCTCGCAGCCGGTCACTGGGTTCGTGTTGGAGCGGGCCGGAAAACTCGCCGACAAGGAAGCATTGATCGACGGGCCGGGGGAGTGGTCGCTTACCTACGGCCAGCTCGAGCAGTCGGTGTTTTCCCTGGCCGGGGGTTTGGCCGCCAGCGGATTTCAGCGGGGCGATGTCGCTGCGCTTATCGCGCCGAACTCGCCCTGGTACCCGGTGGTGTTCCACGCGGTGGCAGTGGCGGGGGGCGCGGTGACCACAGTCAATCCCACCTACGGAGCGGAGGAGATCGCCTATCAGCTCACCGACTCCCAGGCGACGCTGGTGTTTGCCGCCGACATGTTTGCCACCCAGACCCGGGAGGCCATGAATCGAGCCGGTATTGCGGGCGATGTGGTGGTAATCGACTCCGACCGCCCTTCGGAGGGCGTTGCCATGCAGTCGCTGATGGGAGATCGGATCACCCAGGTAGAGGTCGATCCCCACAACGACGTGGTGGTGCTTCCCTACTCCTCGGGCACCACCGGTCTGCCCAAAGGGGTGATGCTCACCCACGCCAACCTGGTGAACAACATCGAGCAGTGCGTTTCGTCGGTGGCGTCCCAGACCAGCGATGTGGTGTTGGCCGTGCTGCCGTTCTTCCACATCTACGGCATGCAGGTGCTCATGAACGACCAGCTGCACCATGGGGCCAAGCTCGTCACCATGCCCCGATTCGATTTGGCCCAGGCGCTGTCGTTGATCGAACGTCACCAGGTGACCCGCTTTTTTGCCGTTCCCCCCATTGTGCTGGCATTGGCCAAGCACCCCGCGGTGGCTGACTTTGATTTGTCGTCGCTGCGCCAGGTGCTGTCGGGGGCCGCGCCGCTGGGGGCCGAAGTGGCCGAGGAGGCGTCGGCTCGCATCGGCTGCGAGGTGGTGCAGGGCTACGGGATGACCGAGCTCAGCCCGATTTCCCACGCCACTCCGCCGGGCAACTACAAGCCGGGGTCGGTGGGGCTGACGGTGGCCAACACCGAGGCCCGGATTGTGGCCCCTGATTCCGGCGAGGATCTACCAGCCGGACCCGAAGGAGAGCTGTGGATTCGCGGGCCACAGGTGATGAAGGGCTACCTCAACAACCCCGATGCCACTGCCGAGACCATCGACCGTGACGGCTGGCTCCACACCGGCGACATCGCCCGGGTCGATGACGACGGACACGTCTACGTGGTCGACCGGCTGAAGGAGCTCATCAAGGTCAAGGGATTCCAGGTGGCCCCCGCAGAGCTGGAGGCCCTTCTGCTGGACCACCCGCAGATCACCGATGCCGCGGTGGTCGGCCGCCCCGACGATGAGAGCGGGGAAGTGCCGCTGGCGTTCGTGGTTGTGGACACGGATTCCGGGATCGACGAGCAGGCGGTAAAGGACTATGTGGCCGAACACGTGGCTACCTACAAGCACCTCGGGGAGGTGCGGTTCGCCGACGCCATTCCCAAGTCGGCCTCGGGCAAGATCCTCCGCCGTGAGCTGAGAGAGCTGATAGGTGGCTGAAAGTAAGAAGCCCACGGTGCGGATGACGCCCGAGGAGTGCTGGGAGATGCTGGAGACCTCGGTGAACGGCACCCTTACTACGCTGCGGGCCAATGGCCAGCCCATCTCCCTTCCCGTTTGGTATGTGGTGCTGGATCAGAAGATCTACATGGTCACCAGAGGCAAGAAGGTGGTGCGGGTTCGCAACGACCAGCGGTGCTCCTTCTTGGTGGAATCAGGCGAGCGCTGGGCTGAGCTGCGGGCCGTGCATGTGGAGTGCGTTGGGCGGATAATCGAGCCCTCCGATGAGTTGGCCCAGCGGATCGCCCAGGCCCTCGATGAGAAGTACGCCCCGTACCGGACGGCCCGCAACGTGATGCCCGAGCAGACCCGCGACTACTACGAGAAGAACCTAAACGCCACCATCGAGCTGACCCCGGTGGGCAAGATGCTCAACTGGGACAACGCCAAGCTCTTTTAGCCGTCATTCCCACTTGTATTCGGGGTCGCGCTTCTCCCGGTCAATCCCACTTGTATTCGGGGTCGCGCTTCTCCCAGTCATTCCCACTTGTATTCGGGGTCGCGCTTCTCCCAGTCATTCCCACTTGTATTCGGGGTCGCGCTTCTCTCGGAAGGCGCGCCGGGCCTCTCGGGAGTCGTCGAAGCGCATCAGGCGGGTGGTGTAGTCCTGCTCGGTGCGATAGCCCTCCCGCACTGGCAGGTTCTCGATCCGGTTCATCGACTCTTTGGCCAGCCGCATGGCGATTGGGCTCTTGGCAGCCAGCTCTCGGGCCAGCTCCAGCGCGGTGTCCATGAGCTTGTCGGGCGCAGTCACCTCTCGGACGGCGCCGATGCGGTACATCTCTTGGGCGGAGACCTGCTCGCCGGTGAGGAACATCTCCCTGGCCTTGTGGCGGCCCATCATCAACGACAGGTGGGCGCTGGCCCCCAGGAGCCCGACGTTGATTTCAGGGGTTCCGAACGTGGCGTTCTCCGAGGCCACCAGCATGTCGCAGCAGGCGGCATAGGCCAGTCCGGCGCCCAGCGCGTAGCCGTTGATGGCCCCGATTACCGGGACGGCGCAATCGATGATGGCCCACATGGCCTCTCGGGCCAGTTGCCCGGGGTCGGTCAGTTCACGGGGGTGGCGCTCAGAGCGCGGTGCGCTGTTGGGCGGGCTCAGATCGGCGCCCGCGCAGAAGGCCTTTTCTCCGGCACCGGTGAAGATGGCCACCCGCACATCTCGGTCATCACCCAAAGCGGCGAAGACATCGCGGATCTGGACGAATGTCTCGTTGTTGACCGCATTGACCGGGGGGCGATCGAGGGTGACGATGGCGATGTGGTCGCGCTTTTCTACTCGGACATCGGGCACAGATGATCTCCCTCGCCTGATTCGCGGTCAGGTTCGACCCCCACAGTATCGGGGGCGGGGAGTGCGGTTGGCGAAGCCGCCCTAGGCCGCGGCGGCGTCGGCCACTGGGCCGTAGCGCACCGGCAGGTGTTTGATGCCGTGGACCTGCAAGTCCCGTAGCCGCACTGGAGTTCCGACCACCTCGATTTCAGGCAGGCGGTTGATCAGTGCTTCGAAGAAGACCTCCAACTCCAGCTTGGCCAGGTTGGCGCCGAGGCAATAGTGGGCCCCGCCTCCCCCGAAGGCGATGTGGGGATTGGGGGTGCGGGTGATGTCGAAGCGGTGGGGGTCGTCGAATACCTCGGGGTCGCGGTTGCCCGCGGTGTACCACAGGGCCACCTTCTCACCGGCGGCAATATGCGCCCCTCCCAGCTCGAGGTCTTCGGTTGCGGTACGGCGGAAGTACCGAACCGGAGAGCTGTATCGCAGTATTTCTTCCACTGCGCTGGACATCAGTTCGGGATGACGGCGGAGCAACTCCCACTGGTCAGGAAACTCCTGAAAGGCGAGCAGGCCGTGGGTGATGGCGTTGCGGGTGGTCTCGTTGCCGGCAACCACCAGCAGGGTGAAGAACAGCGAGAGCTCGAGGTCATTGAGCTCGGTTACCGTTCCGTCGCCCATGGTCACTTTGGCATGGGCCAGCTTGGTCATCAGGTCGTCGCGGGGACAGCGGCGCTTCTCCTCAACGAGCTCGTGGGCGTACATGGTCATGTTGAAGGCGTCCATCGGCGCGTTATTCGGCGCGTAGGGGTCGTCGTGGTCCTGAAACTCGGGGTCGTGGCGCCCGATGGCCGAGTTGGTCCATTCGAACAGTCGTTGGCGGTCTTCTTGGGGGACGCCCACGATCTCGGCGATGACCATCAGCGGAAGCTCGGAGGCGAGATCGATCACGAAGTCGCCCTCGGTGCGACCGTCGAGTGAGTCGACGATGAGGTGGCTGCGGGTGCGGAGCCAGACCTCCAGCTTGCGCACCATCCGAGGGGTGAACCCCCTGCTGACCAGCTTCCGGTACCGGGTGTGATCGGGCGGATCGGTCATGATCATCATGATTCCGGGGCCCGTCTCGACGTCAGGGATGGTGATCCCACCAGTGCCGTTGCGGCCCGGACCAGTCTGATGGGAAAGCACCGGGCCCATCCGATGGGCTTTGGTGATGAGACCGTGAGAGGTGACCAGCCAGAATGGCTCGTCATTGTGGGGGGTTTCGGGATGGCGCCAGATGGGGGAGTGGATTCGCAGTTCGTCGTACAGCTCGTAGGGCTCCCGTTCTGCGAACATGTCCATGTCGGTCAGGTCGATCGCTGTCGCTAGTGTTGAGGGAGACATAACCTGCTTCTCCTTGGTGAGAATGCCATTCTTACACGCGAGAACTAAAATATCAACAACGAGAACAAGAGAGCCATGTCTGAAAATCCAAATATCGACACTGAGAACTTAGAAACCACTGTTGAGAACAGCGAAACCACAGTTGAGAACGCCGAAACCATCGCCGAGAACGCCAGTAGCGACTTGTCGGACCTCAGCTCCTGGGAGCAGCGCATGCTCGAGCGGTCGTTGGACAGCGCTCGAGTTCAAGCCCTGGCTCGCAGCGGCGAATTCGTCCACGCCGCGTTGGCCCTGCTCGAAGAGGAGGGGTCGGTTGAGTTCACGGTGCAAGACGTGGTGCAGCGCTCGGGAGGCTCGCTTCGGCGCTTCTACCAGCTCTTTTCGTCCAAGGACGATCTCGTTCTGGCTCTATTCGAGGAGTTGATCACCCAGCTTGTCGAGCATATTCCCGCCGCTGTTCATGCCGGCGCCCCTCCGCTGGACAGACTTGAAATCTGTGTCCGAACCTTTTGGGACTTCGTGAGAGGAGAGGATGCGCCGCCAGCCAAGATCGTCCGAGACATGGCTGCACTCCACAACCAATTGGCGGCCAACAGGCCCGAAGGCCTGCGGCTGGCCTGGGATCCCTTGCGGCAGCTCATCGCCGGCATCATCGCCGATGGGGTGGCCGACGAGTCGATCCGATCGGACATCGAGGTGGAGGATCTGTCGGAACTCTTCTTCGATGTCTCTCTGGCCTCCCATCTCTTCGCGCTCGGTCGAGTGGGTGCAACTCACGCCCGATTCGACCCGCTGTGGGCCTTCTGTCTCGGGGCGCTTCGTCCTCCTCCTGAGAGATAGCGGGAGGCAAGCCTTCAGCGCAGCCGGGCCTTGGCCGCTTTCTTGAACGCCGCGAGTTGGATGCGCTCCTCTCGCTGGTTGTAGAAGTCGTCCAGCGGGTAGCACCCCGAGATCAAGCCGCTGCGGGGGGCGGTGGTGCAGTCGGAGAAGGTGCGGCAGATGAGGCGCCGGTCGAGTTCTCGGCCGGCCATCACGTCGGCCGGCATGTGTGGGTACGACAGGATCATTCGGCCCAGCCCGACGGCATCGGCCATTCCCCGGTCGACGAGAGCTTGGCCGACGTTGGGGAGCCACTCTTGGAGGTAGGACAGGCCGGCGGCCACCACGTTCATTCTGGGATGCCGGCGGGCTGTCTCGGCGGTGGCGGCGATCAGTCGGGCCACACCGACCAGGGGATCCTCGGGCGGCTGGTAGCCGTCGGAGGGCGGGAAGTAGGCAGGCCGCTGGATGTGGGGTACGTAGTACGGACTGCCGGCGGTGGCGCACACCAGCCCTACGCCGAGATCTCCCAGAATGTCCAGAACCTGATGGGTTTCAGCGAGATCTGCGCCCACCCCTGACCCGTCGCCCCCGAAAGCCCATCGGTAGGGGCCGGGGGCCTCGGGAACCCCCACGCCGCCTTCTCCGATGGTGTGGGGAACGAAGTCGAACAGCGAAAGACGAACAGCCACTCCCAAGTCGGGGACTTGCTGGCGAATCCCGGTGATGATGGATCGCAGAAATCGTGTGCGGCCTTCCAGGTCGCCGCCGTAGGGGCCGGCCCGGTCGAATGCTGACAAGAACTCGTGGCCCAGGTAGCCGTGACAGGCCTTGATGTCCACGAATTCGAATCCGGCTTGGTGGGCTAATACCGCCCGGTCGATGAACTGCTCGACCAGCTCGTCGAGCTCCTCGTCGGTGAGCACTTCGGCCGCACCCGACTCCACCCGGGCGTCCAGCAATGGATGCTCATACACCGTCTTGGGGGCCGGTCCCTCGGTGGTAGGCCGGGCATAGCGGCCCGAGTGGGTGAGCTGAAGCCCAGTGAGCTGCGAGGGATCGAGCCGGGCTCGCAGCACGGCGAACTCCTCCAAGGTGGTCTCGTCCAGCACCAGCTGACGGGGGTTGGCCCGGCCATCGGGTCGCACCGCAGTGGCCTCACCCCACACCAGCCCGGCCTCACTGGCCGCGAACCGGTCCCAGCGGCGGCGGACCAGATCGGACGGCCGACCGTCGTCTTCCCCGTCCCACCCCTCCATGGGCAGCACGGCCCAGCGGTTGGGAGCGGTCATAGTGCCAGCCGACCCGTCGGTGATCTCCAGCGGCTGGGCCAGCGCGCCGGCGGGGTCCACCCTTTCGTCCATTGGGATTTCCACGCCGAGGTCTTCGAGATGGGCGCGCAGGGCATCCACGCTGGCCAGGTTCTTAACCTGCTTTATTCGGGGCATTGGCTAAAGCACTCCCAGCTGCTCGCCGATGTCGCGGAGGATTTCCCGGTCGCTGTCGGGGCGCATGGGTGCCCCGGCGGGGACAGCATCGCTTTCGGCCCAGCCCCGCATCTGCAAGAACATGGCCGCACTGTGGCGGTAGGCGGGTACTGGCGGGCGGAACGTGAAGTGGCCTAGGTACTGGAGAACGTCATTGAGCTGGTGGAAGCCGGGGTCATCCTTGGCCCACAGGCGATCGCGTTCGGCGAACTTGTCGGGGGCGAACGTGGAGAGGCCCAGCAGGTAGTCGGAGCCGTACATAACCATGTCGATGGCCAGGTCGTTACCGGTGAGCACCATGAAATCTGGGCGCACCTGGTTGCGCAGCCCCAGCCGGTCCCACTCCAGTTGCCTATTCAGCGAGGAGTGCTTGGCCCCGATGCACTGGGAGATTTCCAGCAGCCCCCGGTAGGTGTCCAGCGACACGATGCGGCCGTAGGGAACGAACATGGGGCCGAGCTCGAACCCGATGAACCGCTCGAGGTGGCCGGCCAGCTGGCCGTGGGCGTCGAGCCAGGCGGCATCGCCGTGGTCGTTCAAACCGTGCGACGGGAACACCACCGGCAAGCCGCCTCGGGCAGTGATCTCGTCAGCGGCCCTGAGGTAGGCGTCGAGGTCGAATTCCGCCCCCGGTTCGTCGGCCACGAATGCTCCGGCCACGAACTCACCGCCGGTGATGGCCTTGGCCCGGCCGAGTACCTGTGCGCGAGTGTCGGCATCGAGAAGCTGGACGTAGCCAGTGTCCATGTTCACCGCTGGGGTCAGTCCGGCCTCGTGGGTGCGGGCGATGTGGCCCTCCAGCGAGGTCCAGTCAACCGTGGTCGAATCGAGATGGGGCAACAGGATCGCCGACATCCCGGTGATGATCCGACCGGGCAGAACCTGCATCAAACGTCGACTCCGAGGCTCTCAAGCACGTCCTTGGGGATCCCCGTCAGACCGGTGGATGCGTCGTCAACCGGATGGCGCTGGCGAAGAACCGCGGCGGCTTCGGATCGGCCGGTCGCTTCGAGGCGCTCCAGGTATTCGGGCAGGTGTCCCTTGCAGTGGAAGGGGCCGCCCTCGGCCAGCACGATCTTGAGGGGATCGACGGGGGAGTAGCTGCGGGTCATCTGGTCGTCGGTCCACGATT
Source organism: Candidatus Poriferisocius sp. (assembly GCA_965208545.1). Lineage (GTDB taxonomy): Bacteria > Actinomycetota > Acidimicrobiia > Acidimicrobiales > Bin134 > Poriferisocius. The sequence goes on from OZ242341.1 coordinate 1,098,810, forward strand.
GGAGCATGTCCCGGCCCTCGGCCAGCACCGATGGGGCTTGATCGGCCAGGTCGTCGTTCTCGTGGGGGTCGGAGGCGATGTCGAACAGCATCTCCTCATTCCAAGCCGCGTGATAGCCGTCGTGCCAGGTCCGCAGGTAGAGATGGTCGCCCCAGCGGACGCCCCGCTGCACCGACCACGCCCCCTGGGACAGCACCAGGGAATCCCGACCGCCATGGTCGCCGGTGCGAATATCTTTGGCCACCGACATGCCGTCCCAGTGGAAGGGAATGTCGATGTCGGCCAGATCGACGATGGTGGCGCCCACGTCCAGGTGGTAGAGCAGTCCCTCGTGGACTTGAGGCTCGATTCCCGGCCAGCGCAGCACCGAGGGGATGTGGCAGGTGGCCTCGTCGGCGGCCTGGTGGTCGGCGTACACGCCCAGTTCGCCGAACGCCTCGCCGTGGTCGGAGGAGACCAAGATGGCGGTCTCGTCCAGCACGCCTTGGTCGGCCAGTTGGCTGACCAGGGTCCCCACGGCGTCATCGGCGTAGCGGATGCCGGTGTCGTAGCCGTCGAAGGTCTGCTTGACCTCGTCCATGTTCGACAGGTTCCACGGGTGGCGGGGCGGGGGAGGACCCCACTCGTCGGGCTTGAACCCCCAGGGTTCCTGGGCCGAATGCGGTCCGGCCAACGGCCAATTGCGAGCCCGCACCTCTTCGGTGTGCCAGGCCGGAGGAGGATCGCCTTCGAATGGGTTCCCGTATTCGGCCGGGGCGTTGTAGGGGGTATGGGGATCCCACAGGTGGACATGGAGGAACCAGTCTTCGGTTTCGGCGTTGTCGTTGAGCCAGCGCAACGCGCCGGGCAGCACCTGGTCGGCCCGCTCGCCGCCGAAGCCCCGCATCAGGTTCATCGACTCCATAAAACCGCTGTTCCACCACGTGGCCGAGTGGCGGAATGGAAAGCTGGAAATCGAGGCGGTGTGGTAGCCGGACCAGTAGAAGCGCGACGCCCAGGAGCTGGCGGCAATCGTGGAGAAGAAGCTGCGCTCCGCTCCCTGGGGCCGCAGGTCGGCGGCCATGCCGCCGTGGTTGGCCACCCCATTGCGGATTCCGAACATGCCGGTGATCAGGGCGGTGCGGCTGGGCAGGCAGGGCACGTCGGACGCATACACGTTGGAAAACCGCACCCCCTCAGCGGCCAGCGCGTCGATGTTCGGGGTGGTGTTGCGGTGGTAACCGGCACAGCCCAAGTGGTCGGCCCGTAGGGTGTCGATGTCGATATAGAGAATTCGCATGGCCTCTCCAGTATGGGTCAACTATTCGACTAGGAACGTGGCCACCGACTCGGCGCTCCGCTGGTAGCCGATGCGGTGGGCGAAGGCCCGGATGCGGGTTTCGCCGACGGGAAGCCGCAGCGGCTCGTGGTACAACAGGCGGCGCGGGGGATCGCCGCCTTGGGGGTTGTGGCCCAGCACGGCAGAAAACTGGGCGTCGAGATCGGCGGGTGGGTTAGGCAGGGGGTCGCCTTCGAAGGTGTAGCCGATGGACGCCCCTTGAGTGCTGCTTTGCATCTGAAGGACCACCGGTCCTTTGAAGGTCCCGCCCTCGGGGCTGGCCTCGGTGCCGTGGTGCTCTGCTCCCAACACGATGAACTTGGGGGCATCGGTGACGGGCTGAACGCCTCCCGGCCACATCTGGGCCACCATCATGTCTTCGGGCACCATCCCCAAGTCGCCCACGTCGCGCTGCCACTGCTCTAGCGCATCCCGGTGGCGCTCCAGCACCTCGCGGTAGGCCGGATTGCCGGCCAGGTTCTCGATCTCGTGGGGGTCGGCCTCGGTGTCGTACAGCTCTTCGGCCGGTCGCCTGTCGGCCATGGCCTGCGCCGGAGGGCCCTCTAATTCGCCGGCGGCGTAGAGCCGCCACATCTCCTGCATGATCGGGTGGTTGTTCCGAAACGAATTCCACATCATGTAGGGCTTGGCCGGGTCGTAGTGGCGGATGTACTTGAACCGCTGATCCCGGCTGGCCCGAACCATGTCGTACATCTCGTCGTAGCGGTCGCGGGAAACGAACACGTAGTCGCGCCCGCCGTGGGCTTCGGGGCCGAGGAACGGGTGACCGTGCAGGTGGCGGGGCACCTCCACTCCGCAGATTGACAGCACGGTGGGTCCCAGATCCATCGTGCTGACCAGATCGTCGCTGACCGTCCCCGGCTCGATCATTCCCGGCCAGCGGACGATGAGCGGGCTGTGGATGCCGCTGTCGTAGGGCCACCGCTTGCCCCGGGGTAGGGGGCCATGGTCGGTCCACACGAACACCGCAGTGGAATCGCTAAGTCCGTCGTCTTCGAGTTCGTCGAGCAGGTCGCCCAGCAGCCCGTCGCAGTGCTCGATAGCGGCGTATACCCGGGCCAACGACTCCCGCACCTTGGGGGTGTCGGGGAAATAGGGCGGCACCTCGATGCGGTCGAGGTCGATGTCGCTGTCGCCGAAGAAGCTCCCCTCCCACCCAGCCATCTCATGGGTGTCGTCCAGGTTGAACACCGAGAAAAACGGCTGGTCGGGGTCAGGCCGGTCGCGCCAGTGGCCTCCCGGCAAATCCCAGGCGGTGATGGGCGGGATGAACTGGTAGTCGGTCTTGTTTCGGTTGGTGCAGAAATAGCCGGCCGCCCGCAAGTACTCCGTGAAGCAGCGCACATAGTGGGGGATCACCGCCTCGTAGCGGGGGATGCCCTTGCCGCCATGATGCGCGCCGACGTTGGTGCGCATGTGGTGAGTTCCCAGCGTCACCGGGTGCATTCCGGTGATCACCGCGCTGCGCGACGGTGCGCACACCGGCGCGGTGGTGAATGCCTTGGTCCACAACGCCCCCTCGGCCGCCAGCCGGTCGAGATTCGGGGTGCGGGCCACCGGATCGCCGTAACAGCCGAATCTCGGCGAGCAATCCTCAAACGACACCCATACAACGTTGGGGCGCGTGCTCATCCTCGTTTCCTACACCGTGACATGGTCTCAGATCATGTCTCCCCTTCGTCGAGAACAGTAGTCGGCGTTGGGAAATGGGCTTCCTCGGCTGGATCAATTGCCCCCGACCGGCGGATGGCCCGCTCGTCGGTTCCGAGGTAGGAGGCGATGACCGCGGGATCGGTGCGAATTTCGGCGGGCGAGCCGGCAGCGATCACGCGGCCTGCTTCCAGACAGCAGATCCGGTCGCTGATCTGCATGATCATGGGCATGTCGTGTTCGATCACCAACATGGCGGCGCCAAGTTGGTCCTTGATCGACAACAGCAAGGGGGCAAACGCTTCAACCTCGCGCTGGGCCACCCCTCCGGTGGGCTCGTCGAGGCACAGCACGCGGGCCTCCAATGCTAAGAGGCAGCCAAGCTCCACAATGCGACGGGTGCCGGTTGAGAGCTCGGAGTTGAACTTGTCGGCGTAGGGGCCGAGGCCGAGGAAGTCGACGATGTCTTGGGCGTGGGCCCTTTGTGCCCGGTCGCGGCGATAACCGTTGGGCAAGTAGCCGACCGCGGCCGTGAACGAGGTTCGCTGGCGAGATTCCGCCGCCACCGCCAGGGTCTCGAGCACGGTCAAGTCGGGGAACAGCCGCGACTGCTGAAAAGACCGCCCCAAACCGAGCGCCGCTCGCTGGTCGGCGACCATCTTCTGGATGGGACGGCCTTCGAATTCGATTCGACCGGAGCACGGGACGAATCCACTGATGGCATTCATCAGCGTGGTTTTGCCCGCCCCGTTGGTACCGATGAGGCCCACCACCTCTCCGGAGCGGACTCGGATAGAGGCGTTGTCGACTGCTGTCAGGCCTCCGAAAACCACCGTCACCTCATCGGCAACCAGCACTGCTTCAGTGGGGTCAGGAGCGGCCTCCGATCGGGAAACCACGCTGGCCACTTCTCGTCTCGGCGGCGGTTCGGGTTGGGGAAGCCGGCCCGCATACCAGGCTAGGAAGCGGTCGCGGCCGGTGAGCACCACTTGGGCGAATCCGCCGGGAAAGTACATCAACAAAACCAGCAGCCCGATCGAGGAAGTCAGAAGCGGCACCAAGTTGTTGGCCGGCCAAATCGCGGGGAGGCCCACGATCCACAGGGCGCCGAGAATCGGACCGACCACGGTGCCGGCGCCGCCGATCACCGCGATGGCGACAACCATGATGGAATCTTGGAGCTGGAATCGCTCGGTCAGCCCGACGGAGACGTACAGCCCGGCCAACAGACCGCCGCCGAACCCGGCGATCACCCCGGACACCACGAACGCTTGGACTCCGGCCCGGGAGGGCGAGATCGTGAATGCCGAGGCCGCCGCGCTGTTGTCTCGCACCGCCAGCCATCGGCGCCCTACCCCGGTGGCTCGCATCCTGGCCACCAGAACGATCACCGCCACCAGGGCAATCAGCGAGAAGAAGTAGTAGATACGCTGATCGGCCAGATCGACAGGCCCTGTGGCTCGGGGGAGAGAGACGGTATTGGAACCCCCGGACAGGAACGGCCGCCGCCAGAGAAACTGCTGACCAAGGAGGGCCAACGCCAAAGTGGCGATGGCGAGGTGAAAGCCCCGAATCCGCAATGCGCCCAACCCGATGACTGCTGCCACCGCACCGGTGGCCGCCGCGCCCACCAGCACGGCCAACAAGAAGTGGATGTCGGGAAGGGGGAGGGTGACCCACGCCCCGCTCAGGCCGATCCCGATGTCGCGCCCGGCGACCAGCGCCGCCGTGGTCAATCCCCCGATGCCGGCCAGCGCGGCCTGTCCCAGTGAGATCTGTCCGGTCCACCCCGATAGCACCACCAACGAGATTCCGATCAGGGCAAAGAGCAGCACCTCGCTGAACAGGAGTTGGCGCGAGGCCAGAGTGATCAGGAAGGGGAGGAACGCCGCGGCGGCAAGGAGCAACCCCATGCCGATGCGAGACGAGTGGCGGACCCACCAGAGGCGAGCCACCGCGTGGGGAAGCGGGCGGGTGGTGGGCACGAACGAGAACGACTCGTCGCTGCCGGTGAGCCGACGGCTGGCCACCAGCGTGGTGGCGATGACGATCAGGAACAGCGAGCCGTCGTAGAGCCCCGCGGTGGTCGGCCAGTTGAAGACCAGCAGCGATCGGAGCAATCCGAGGGCCGCTCCGGCGATCATCGCCATCGGGAAGTTGCGAAGCCGCCCGATCAGGGCCGCGGCCAGAACCTGGACAAGGGTGGCCGGGCCTAGCGACCGAAAGCCGCTGGGCTGGCCGTTGATTCCCGCCACCAGGATCAGCGCCACCGCCGCCAGCAGTCCCGCGATGATCCAGGTGACAGTCGAGATGATCTTGGGGCTGATGGCGGTGAGTCGGGCCAGGTCGGGATTAGAGGCCGCGGCCCGAATCGCCCGTCCCTGTGCCGTGCGCTGGAGGTAGTAGGTCAGGGCCACGGTGAGGACGGGGACGACGATGATCACGATCAACTCGGGGCCCCGTATCCGGAGACCGAGAATCTCCCACCGGCCGGAGATCGCCACCGGGTACCTTGCGGCCATCGACGTCTCAATGCCGGGCAGCGCCACTTGGAGTAGTTCGCAGAGCTGGGCGATTCCGATGGTGGCCACCAGGAGGATGACCCTCGGGGCACGGAACAACCGGGTGATCACGGTGAGCTCCAGGGCGGCGGCCACGAGGCCGCCCGCTATCACCGCAACGATCGCCGCGGGCCAGAAGGGCCAGTCGTAGGTGAGCACCAGCAGGGCCAGCAGGCTGGCCGACAGCACGCCGAGCGATCCCACCGCGAAGTTGATGACCCCGCTGGCCCGGTAGATCAGCACAATGCCCAAGGCCAGCAAGCCGATGAGCAAGCCGTCGATCACCCCGAGGTACACGATCTGGCTGGTGAGGGTGAAGGCCAGCATCAGCTCTCGTCCAGATCAATCTGCGGGTCGGCGGTGGGGTCACGGCCCAAGAACACGGCGCGGGCCAAGTCGTCGCGCTCCAACAGACTCTGGGCCGACCCGGTGAACCGCACGTGGCCCTTCTCCATGAATACCGCACGGTCGGCCAGTGTCAGGGCGACATTGAGGGACTGCTCCACGATGATCATCGTCTGTCCGGCGTCGCGGAGACGCCCGACCACTTCCAGCAGATCTTGGACGACGACGGGAGCCAGGCCAAGGGACAGCTCGTCGATGATGAGCACTTCCGGGTCGTGCATGATCACCCGGGCCAGCGCCAGCATCTGTTTCTGCCCGCCGCTGAGGTCGTGGGCCAGCGTCTTGGGCCGCTGGCTCAGTACTGGGAACAGCTCGAAGGCCCGATCGAGTCGCCCGGCGATATCGGGCTTGGTGTCGGCGCCGCTGCGGACAATCGCCGCCGACGTTTCGAGATTCTCTCGCACCGACAAGTGGGGAAATACCCCCTGGCCGCCCGGCAGCAAGAAGATGCCCTCTCTCACCCGCTGCTCGGGCGACGCCAAAGTCATGTTGCGGCCGTTGAGCCGCACTACGCCCCGAGAGGGAATGCCCAGGCCAGCGGCAACCCGCAGGGCCGTGGACTTGCCCGCGCCGTTGGTGCCCAGCAGGGCCAGAGTCTCACCCCGGGCCACTTCGAAGTCGACGTCGAACAAAACCTGCACCGGTCCGTAGGAGAAGTCGATGTTGTGGAGCTGAAGCACCGGGATATCGCTGGGATCAGCCCTCATCCGGTCGCGCTCGGCCTTCTCCTCCTTGATCTCCTCGACCACCAGGGTGAGGTCGGCCCGGATGTGTCGGGAGCCGTTGATGGTCAACAGACCGCCGATGATCATGGCTCCGGGAACAACGGCCAACAGGGCAGTGCGGGGCGACGAGGCATCGGAGATGAGGCCCATCAGTATGGCCCCGCCGAGACCGCCGACCCCGAATACCAGCGAGACCCCGATGGCCGAGCCCAGCGCCCGCATGCGGTAGGGGTTGATGTGGGCCAGGGTCGGCCCCAGCAGCGAGAGGGCCGGGGCGGCGAACAGCGCCTTGAGCCCGGCCATCACCGCGAAGGTCACCGGTGATGGCATCAACAGCTGGAGCACGGTGAAGAGCGCCATTGGGAAGAAGAGCGATCCCAGCAAGGCCATGGCTTGCGGAGGGGTACGGCGGTAAAAGCCGTCGTACCACTTGGCCACGAAGGGGATCATGAACAGGGCAATCACCCCAGGGGTGCTGTTGGCCAGGGCCCGCTCGAATGGGCCGAGATCGAAGCGCTCGTCGAGGTAGAGATTGAGGAAGAGCCCGTCGGATATCAGGCTGAAGCCGAGGGCCACCGCGGCTATCAGCGCCCACTTCATGGTCCGCACCTTGAACAGCCGCTGGAAGGCGGCGCCCAGCGAGATGGGTCCCGGCTTCATGTCGGTGAGCGTCTCGCCGATGGTGGAGCGCTGCTCGAACTGTCCCCGCGGCGGGTCGGTGAGGAAAAAAATGGTCGCCCCCACGATCAGCGTGGGGACCGACGCGGCGATGAACCCCCACCGCCAGGCGTCGTCGCCGCCGATCAGCGAGACCAACCCGCCCACGGCCAGCGGCGCGATGAATGCCCCCGATCGTCCGGCCACATCTTTGGCGGCATATACCCGGGCCCGGGCCTCGATGGGATAGCTGTCGGCCATGATGGCGCCCTGCACCGGATGGGTCTGCGATCGGCCGAACGCGATGGCGCAGTTGACGATGAAGAACCAGAACGCGGTTTGCACGAAACCGAGCAAAAGGGTCATGGCCGACCAGAAGATGGTGGCCAGGGCCACCAGCTTGGCTCGGTTGCTGTTGTCGGCGATCCGGGACAGCAGCAGGCCGCCGGCCACGATGAAGACATTGCCTCCCGCGGTGATGGTGCCCAACACGGCGTCGCTTACTCCCAGAGAATCTTGGATGTCGGGCCCGAGGAGCCCCATTGCGCTGATTCCCAGGGCGTCGGTGGCGTCGAGCGCTCCCAGCAGGACGATGGTGGACACGCCCCCGATCGAGATGGCCTCTCGCAGTGATAGTTCTTTGGCGCCGACGCCGGGAAGCTGGTCGTCGTCGAGGATCACCGGCTCGGCGGCCAGTTCAGCCTGGCGCTTGGCTTCCGCGGCCAATATCTGGTCGCTGAGGGCGCCAGCGTCAGGAGGTCTCCCCTCGTGAGGGTCACTCATTGTGATCAAACTTGATCTTGTTCATCCTCGCTGTCAAGCAAGCTAGGGTCTCCAAGGCAGTACCCACTTGAGGCAAAGCAATGAGCAACACGTCTTCAATACGCGGCATAACCGACAACGGGCGGTACATCGTGGTGAGTGCTGACACCCATGGTGGGGCCCGACTGCCCGACTACCGTGCCTACCTCCCTGCGTTGCTGCACGATGACTTTGACACCTGGGTTGCAGAGCACCTGCCCGATGGCGACCAGACCAATCCGAACAACTACGACCACGACCAACGTCGGTCTGAGCAGTTCGCCGATTACGTGGTGGCTGGCGTCGTTCTGCCCAACACCGATACGCCGTTCACGTTCAATATTTTTGAACGAGGTCACGGTCGCCAAGCAGTCGAGCTCCATTGGGAGGGCCTCAAGGCCCACAACCGATGGATGGCCGACCACTGCGCTGACGATCCACATCGCCTGCGGGGGGTCTTGCAGACCAGCCCGTTTCTCCCCGAGGAGTCGGCGACCGAAATCCGGACGATGGCAGAGCGCGGGGTGATGAGCGGTGGTGTGCTGGTAAAGGTCTCGACTCCTGACGGTGCCTTCCCCCAGCTCTATGAGGAGCATTGGGAGCCGGTGTGGGCTGCCGCCGCCGAGGTGGGGAATCCGATCACCACCCACGGTGGAAACGAGCCGGTGTATGGAGCAGGTCCCGGCAAGGTCGCCATCCAGCTGTCCGAGATCGGATATTGGACCAAGCGGGCGCTCAACCAGTTCTTGCTCGGCGGCATTCTCGATCGCCATCGCGATCTCAGAGTTGTGCTCACCGAGCAGGGCGTTAGCTGGATCAAGGCCGATCTGCCCATGCTCGGCTGGTTCGCCAAACAGGTGCGGCTCAAGCACGACGCCGCAGGCGCCGACCATCTGGAGCGGACCCCACGGCAGGCCTTCCGAGAGCAGGTGAGATTTGGCGCCAGCTTCCCCAGCGCCGGTGAGATCGCCTCGCTGGGCGATGACGCGGTCCACCACATCATGTGGGGTAACGACTATCCCCACAACGAGGGCACATATCCTCACTCCATGGAGGCGCTGCGGGTGGCCTTTGCCGGGCGCGACCCCTCCGATGTGGCCCAGATGGTGTCCACCAATGCCGCCGACCTCTACGGATTCGACCTTGATGCGCTGGCTCCGCTGGCCTCAGAGGTCGGCCCAAGGGTCGAAGAAGTTGCCCGACCCATCGGGGCTGAGGAGATTCCCACCGACAGCTACTCCCCGGCATTCACCTTGGCGTCGGTTGGGACGATGGCGAACGCCTGAACCCTCTCAAATTCCAGCCCCGACTAAACGTGATCCTGTGGCCGTGGGCCGGGTGCTCGATTTGGCCAGCCTTCAGTCCCCGGTGTCGATTAAGTCGGAGATGACGACGAAGTCGCCTCTATCGTCATCACCGGCTTCGGGATCCCATTGCATGAGCACAACGCCATCGCGGGCGTCGTACTTGCCGGAGTGGAGCGAGGCGAATGCCTCGTTGGGCAGTTCGATGGGTCCGAAACTGTCGATCGCCGCCTGAAGAGTCTCGTTGGTGAGGTTCGGGCCGGCCGCGGCCGCCAGCTGCACGAAGAGATCGAATACGCGGCAGAAACCGCGTACCGGGATAAACCAGTCGGTCTCGTCTTCCGGCAACTGCTCGGTGGGGATCACCTCAATTCCCGACTGGCGCTCGAAAACGTCAATGCAGTCTTCCATCCGCTGGTTGTTGTCATCGCCGGCGTATGGAGAGCCGAGCGTGTAGGCCTCGAAGTAGCTGGGGTCGCTGGAGTCTTGGAGTCCAAAGGTGAACGTGGCTCGTTCCGCATTGAAAAGCGTGACATCGAGGCCCCCCTGGATGAGCTGTTCTACCCCGAAGACGTTGTCGCCATCGATGAAGACAGTGTTGATGTCGGCGTTCCGGTAGATCTCCACGAACGTCCGCCACACCGCGGCACCGGCCTGGGTGTCGCCGGCCGGCACATCGATCACGGTTCGCTCGGCGACTTCCACCCCAGCCGCTTCAAGCGCGGGTACGAGCACCCTGTCGACCAGGTCGGCGCGATTGGCGCCGGAGTGAACGGCCACGTTTCCGAGATCGGTGAGCAGGCCGGCCTTGTCCAGCGCGGTTACGAATACTTCAAGCGCCCGGTCGGTGGCGATTTCCAGGTGTACCCAGGGAGCATTGGCCCGGGCCCGGTCTTCGGCTGTGAACGGGGCGCCGATGAGCGCAGTGGCGTGGGTTTCAGTCACACAGATGTTCCCGGTCGGCACTCTGATGAAACTGCCCAAGACCGCGAAGACCTTCTCGTCTTCGGTGAAGTAGACACAGCCGGCTAGCGAGGTATCGGTGCCGAAAGGAAGGAACTTATAGGTCACCGTCTCCACCATGCGGCCGCAGATACCCCCGTTGTCGTTCACTTCCTGGGCCAACGCCTGGAGAATCACTTCGTTGTCGCCTCGGTCGATCTGAACCAGGCCCAGACTGCCCAGTTCCGCGTAATCGATCTGCGGGGCACCGACCTTGATGGTGTCCGCGGTGACTCCGGTGGCGGTGGCGCTGAGATCGCCTTCTCTCCGGCACGTGGGCTGGAAGATGGGGTCGGTTGTGGGCACCTCTTCCTCGCCGGGCGATGCGTCTTCCGAAGGCTCCGGGCTGGCACTGTCCTCGGATGCTTCGTCCTCTGTGCTGTCTCCAGTGGGTTCCGGGGGATCGTCGCTATCGCTGACGGCGGTGTCTTGGGCCGCGCCGGTGTCTTCGGGCGCGGGGGCCTCGGAAGCTTGGGTCGGGGGTGGTGCGTCGGGTGCGGCCCCATCCTCCTGGCCGGAGTCGCCATCTCCGCAGGCGGCAACTAGTAGCGCGAAAACTGCGAAGAAAATGAGCAGTCTCTTCATGCCTCCCCCTCGTTGAACAGCGTACAGTTCGTGTTCGCTAGAGATCGGATGGGCTGTGAGATGACGGATATTGGGGATTTGCTTGATTCAGCTGATGCCACGGAGATTGCCGCGGCCGTCAGGAGCGGAGCTGCGGACCCGGTTGAATTGGCGGAGGATGCGATTGGACGGATCGAGGAGCGAAATCCAGAGATCAACGCGGTGATTGCCAAGTGTTTCGACGTTGCGCTGGACAGCGCCCGCAACGTGGATCGGGATGCGCCGTTCGCTGGCGTCCCGTTTGTGGTGAAGGACTGTCGAGTGCGACTAGCCGGCGTTCCCGAGACTTGGGGTTCGAAACTTATGGCAGGCGCTGTTCCTGACGAGGACAGCGAGTTGGCCAAGCGTTATCGGGCCGCAGGGTTCGTGATTCTCGGCGTCACCAACATGCCGGAAATGGGCAAGATGGCCACGACAGAACCGGCCGCTTATGGCCCGACTCGCAACCCGTACGATCTCGGCAAGTCGTCGGGCGGATCGTCGGGCGGCACAGCCGCCGCGGTGGCGTCGGGCATGGTGCCCATCGGGCATGGCAACGATGGTGGCGGGTCGATTCGGGTGCCGTCAGCCGCCTGCGGTCTTTTTGGGTTGAAGCCGAGCAGGGGTCGAGTGACGGGACATCCTGCCCCCACGATGATGTCGTACCCGATGGGCATTGACCATGTGTTGACCCGCTCCGTTCGGGATTCGGCGCATGTACTCGACCTGACGGCAGGGCCGGTTCCCGGTGACCCTTATGAGATCTCCTCGCCGACGGCGTCTTGGCTGTCGTCGCTCGAAACGGAGACTGGTCCGCTGCGGATCGGCGTTGCCGGTCGCTCGATAGAAGGGCCTGCATTCGACCCGATGTGCGCTGAAGCCCTCGAGCGTGCTGCCGGATGCCTTGAGGGGATCGGCCACCAATTGGAGGTGGCCGACCTCCCGGTGGAGCCCGGCGTTATGGCGACCATGGGCGCGTTGATGGCCACCGCGGCCAAGGTGATGATCGACGACCGGCTCGCAGAGCTTGGCCGTGAGCTCCAAGACGACGACATCGAACCATTCACTCGCTTCATGTACGACCTCGGGGCTGGATTCGATGGCGCTGATGTCATCCGAGGACTTCAGGCCGCCGAGCTGATCGGCCGTAGAGCGGCCACCTACTTCTCGCGGTTTGACGTCTTCCTGTCGCCAACCACGAGAACGGTTTTTCCGGAGCTTGGTGTGTATGACACGAGCAATGTCGACGCGTTGCTGCCGATCGCCGGGACGCTCGCCAGCGAGACTGCGGTCTTCAATGTCGGTGGGCAGCCGGCGGCGTCGGTGCCCATGGGCTATGACGAGGCCGGTGTGCCGCTTGGCGTACAGGTCGCGGCGCCCTTTGGTCGCGAAGACCTGGTACTGGCCGTGTCGCGGCAGCTGGAGGAGGCGGCTCCGTGGTCGACGGCGGCCATGTGGCCGGCCCGGCCATCTTCGTCGGCGTGAGTTTGCGAGCTGGCCGCTAAGACCGACCGCATCTTTCCCATTGTGGACTGTGGCGGTCTGAAATGGTGATCTGGTCCTCTGGTACGGTCGGGGGTGATGCATGTTTCCGATCCGCCCATCTTGCTCACCGATGTAATTGACGATGTTGGCGTCGTGGTCAAGCTGCTTGCTCAAGAGGCCCCGTACGCGCCGCTGGGGGGTTGGTACAACCCCGGTGCCGATCCCCACGCCCGCACCCGCCCCTTGTGGTTCCGGGACGACTGGGTGAACGAGACCATCGCCGTGCCGGGTTCAGAGGTGTTTCTGGATAATCAGGCCTACATCGACTCGGCCAAGGCCTATTACCGCGCTGAGATCGTCGAGCCCCACAGCGTGTACGTGAACCAGATGATGGCCATTCCCGAGGCGGGGCCGGCCCACACCGACAATCCCCGGTTCGCAGGCCGCGACCGCACCAACACCCCGATGTGGCTGCTGCGGGCCATGCTGTGGTCGGGCCTGTTCGACGACCTGTCGTTCCCGCAGGCCACCGCCATCTGGTGGCTCAACGATGTTGAAGGGGGAGGCATCCGCTACTGGCCCTACGGGCCAGACCAGCCCCCCGAGGAGCACGTCGGCAACATGGCCAACACCGCGCTGATGGGCGACAACCACGGCATGTTCCATCAGGTCAACTCCATTGGCCCCTTCGACATTGGCACGCCCATGGTCACTCCCACGGCCCAATTCGCCCCTGCGGGCAGCCCCGACGGGGAGTGGGTGGTAACCGATCACGGCGAGGAGGTTTACCGGACGCCTCTGGCCGATGTCCGCATCAGCGTGTTGTGGAAGGCCGACGTGTACATCGACGCCGACCATAGGAATCGACTGGCCTCCAATCCCCTGAGCCGCGACGACATCGCTGCCCGCTTCAACGCCGATCTGGCTGAGCGGGGGATCGACGCTCGCTTCGATCCCAATCGCATCGACGACGATCCCGACCACGCGGCCATGATCGCCGAGCACTACCCCGAGGCCCGGCCCGTGGACGCGCTCCCCTCAGTCTTCGACTACTGACCAGCCCTCAGCCCAGGTCGGTGAGGCGCACCAGCTTGGTGGTGATCACGGGGGTGGACTCGTGCTCCACGAACCGCAGCCCCATCACCCCGTGGTCGCGACCCGCGGTGTCGACCCAGATGCCCGTAGCCGGCTTCTCGGAGGCCACCACCAGCCGCACTACGCCGTCGGCATCGGCCTCGACGTCTTGGGACGACGCGTAGCCCTGGCCGGTGAAGTAGTTGGCCAGATTCTCCATCCAGTGGTTGCACAGCTGGAAATTCCAGTGCCGGCACACCGGGGGTTTGAACTCCACCACCAGGGCCTCGCCCTCGCCAATGCGCCAGTAGCCGAACTCGAAGTGGCGGTCGTCGGGGGAGCCGCCCACTCGGAGGTAGTGCTCGGTGGTGAGCTGCAACTGGTTCTCTTCCTTTAGCAGTGTGTCGGTCCAGTCGGAATAGTCGGACTGCACCGACAGCACCATCTGGGCCGCGATGGCCAGCCGCTTCGACATCTCGCCCGCGTCCGGCGTGTGGATCACCGGGGTGGGCTCGAGCGGCTCGATCATCAGCCGGGGCGCCGACTGGGAGTCACGGTCGTCGTAGACGATGCGCATCATCAACTCCCGAGTTTCCGGGGCTACCGCCATCCAGTTGTCGACGCCGGGATCGTCCACCGAGAGAATGAAATCCACGTTTCCGGCACCGTCGGTGAACTCGTCAAGCAGGGCGGTGAACGGCGTCTGCGACCAGCTCGGATTGAACTCCTCCAGCACGGCGACGGCCCGGTCGCCCACTGACTCCACTCCGACCCAATCGGGCACCTTCGGCGTCCACGCCGACATATGGACGTAGGGGGCAGAACCCCGCTGGCCGGTTACCCGATAGCGCTTGGCGGCGTCGATGGGCTGCACCACGTGATCTTGGTCGGGCGATTGGACCCCCTGGCCGCCCTTCATGGGTGGGGGGATGATCCAAATCGACGACTTCTCCATCGGGGGGAGGTTCTCGATACAGCGCATATAGGCCATCAACGACATGCGGGTCAGGTAGCGGAAGCCCTCCACCCGGTCTTGCTCGTTGGCGTCGGGGGTGCGGTCGACTACCACTTGACCTGCGGCTCTCATCGTGTCGCAGAAGTCGTTCCACGCCTCACCGGTCATCAGGCGCTCTCGTGCCGCGGCGTCATTCGTCATGGTTTGACCTTTCTGAAGCTCCGGCACACTCTATTGACGACAGGACCAAAGCGAAGAAGCGTTGGAGGCAATCAATGAGGCTCGGGTTCAAGACCATGCCCCAGAACATCGAATGGCCGGTCATGTTGGAGACGTGGAGAGAACTCGACGCCGATCCTCGATATGAGTCGGCCTGGCTGTTCGACCACTTCTATCCCATCTATGGCAGCGAGGAGGGCCCGTGCCTCGAGGCATGGGTGGCGCTGAGCGCGCTGGCCCAGGCCACAAACCGCATCCGAATCGGGACCATGGTCAACGCCGCCCCCTACCGCAATCCTGGATTGTTCGCCGACATGGCCTCGACGCTTGACATTGTGTCCAACGGCCGGCTCGATCTCGGCCTGGGCGCCGGGTGGAATGAATTGGAGGCGAGTGCCTACGGGATCGATCTCGGCTCCCTCACCGAGCGTTTCGACCGCTTTGAGGAATACCTGGAGTGCGTGGTCTCGCTGCTCAGCGAGCCGGTGACCAACTTCCAGGGCCGCTACTACACCCTCACCGAAGCCCGCAATGAGCCCAAGGGCCCCCAGCAGCCCACCCCGCCCATCGTCATCGGCGGGGCCGGTCCCCGCCGGACAATGCCCCTGGTGGCCCGATGGTCCGACCACTGGAACTTCCCCGGTGGAGAGGTGGACAAATTCGCCGAGGTCAAGGCCCGGCTGGCCGAGTGCTGTGAGGAGATTGGCCGCGACCCCGCCGAGATCACCACGTCATCCCATCTCATTTATCGGGCTGAAGATCCCATCGACAACGTCCTGGCCCAAGCTGAGGCCTACCGAGAGGCCGGCCTCGACCTCGCTATCTTGTACCCCTTCTCGCCAATCGACCCCGCCTCCGTCCACGACATGGCCGACACCCTGGAACCCCTCGTTGATGCTGGCTAAGTGAGAATGGCACTCGTCGGATGGTTGTGGTGAGAGCAGGGCTAGGTCGTTAGGTACAGTCCCAGACGTGTCCGACGCGGGTGCGATCACCGACGAGGCCATTGCCCGGTTGCGGGCTCGGATCGGGATCGCCCAGCCCCATCCCCAGCCGCCCTGGTACCGGGAGCCCAACACCGACGCGTTTCGCCAGGTGGCAGAGGCTTATGGGGACGACAACCCGCTGTGGTGCGATCCCGACTACGGCGCTGGCACCGTGTGGGTAGGGCCGATTGGGTCGCCCAACATGAACGGCGGTGACACCCTCATCGGGGAGAACGAGGTGCAGGATCTCGATCCCGACACCAAGGCGCTGCTCAAGGGCGATCCGCTGAAGGGGGCCCACGCCTACTACTCGGGCAGCTATCGGGAGTGGTGGGCGCCGCTGCGCCCGGGGATGCGGGTTACCCGGCGCAACGCCCTGGTTGGAGTTCACGACAAGAGCAGCCAGTTTGCCGCCCGCACCGTCCACGAGTGGACCGCCGAGGTGTTCGCCACCGAGGGAGCGGTGCTGTCAGCCCAGTATCGGTTGATGATCCGCACAGACCGGGGGGCGGTGGAGCGCAAGGCCGACGAGGGCGAGGGCAAATACGACTCCATCGAGATTGAGCCCTACACCGACGATCAGATCGCCGAGATCACCGAAGCGGTGAGCACTGAGTCGGAACGCCGCCGGGGGGCTGAACCCCGGTGGTGGGAGGACGTCGAGGAGGGCGACGAGCTGCCGCCGCTGGTCAAGGGGCCAATGCGGATCACCGACATGGTGGTGTGGCACACCGGCATGGGCATGGGCCTGTACGGGGTCAAGGCGCTGAGGCTCGGCGTGGAGCAGCGCCAGCGGGTACCGGGGTTCTTCCGCCCCGATGACCTCAACATCCCCGACGTGCAGCAGAGGGTCCACTGGGATCCCGAGTGGGCCCGGCGGGCCGGCAACCCGGCCATCTACGACTACGGCCGGATGCGTGAGACCTGGCTGGTACACCTGTGTACCGACTGGATGGGCGACGACGCCTGGCTGGCCGCCCTCGATGTGCAGTTCCGCCGGTTCAACTACGTGGGCGACACCCACTGGATGCGGGGCACGGTGACCCGCAAGTACCGAACCGACGAGGGCGCTCCAGCGGTGGACCTCGATATCTACGGCGAGAATCAGCGGGGCGAGGTCACCTGTCCGGGGCACGCCACGATCCTGCTGCCCAGCCGAGAGCATGGGCCGGTGAAGCTGCCCACGCCGCCCGGAGGGGCGACGACTGCGGCCGAGACGCTTGATGCCCTGGTCGAGCGGTTCGAGGCGATGTCGGCGGAATGACTTCCGAGCGGTTGCCTATAGACGCAACCACCGGCGACGAAGAGATTCGGGCCGCCGTTACCGCCTGGGTGGCCGAGTACGTTCCCCAAGCGTGGCGCGACGCCGCACCCCACGGCCGGCGGGCCATCCGCGAAGTGCGGCCCCGGTCCGAATACGAAGCCTGGTATCCCACATTCGCCGCTTCCGGGCTGGCCGTGGCCACCTGGCCCGTCGAATACTGCGGCCTCGGCCTGCCGCCGGCCAAGGCCCGGGTGGCCGAGTCGATCCTGGCCCCGCTCAACCTGGGACGGCTGAACCCGCTTGGATTGCACAACACGGCCCCGGCTCTGTTCGCCCACGGCACCGAGGAACAGCGCATGCGCTTTCTCCCTCCACTGGTGGCCAATCAAGAGCGGTGGTGCCAGATGTTCAGCGAGCCCGGTGCGGGCTCTGATCTGGCGTCTTTGGCCATGCGGGCCGAACGCGACGGCGACGAGTGGATCCTCACCGGCCAGAAGGTGTGGAGCACGTGGGCTCACCAGTCCGAGTTCGCCATCTGCCTGGCCCGCACCGATCCCACCGTCGCCAAGCGCCGGGGCATCACCTACTTCCTGGTCGACTTGTCGTCGCCGGGTGTCGAGGTGCGGCCCCTGCGCCACATCGGCGGCGAGATCGACTTCAACGAGGTGTGGCTCGAAGAGGTGCGGGTGCCCGACTTCCACCGAGTGGGCGCCGCGGGCGACGGCTGGCGAGTGGCCGCGTCCACGCTGGCCGGCGAGCGCCAAATGGTGGCCGGCGCGGGATCAGGAGGCGTCGACCGCATCGGCGGCGGGGGGATCGAAAGCTTGCTCCAACAGGCTCAAACGGTGAGCATCGGCCCAGTGGTGCGCGACCGGCTCATGCGGCTCTATTGCGAGGAGAAGGTTAGGACGTGGACCAACGAGCGGGTCCGGGCCGTGGTCAAGGCCGGAGGCACGCCGGGACCGGCCGCGTCCATCGGCAAGGTGCACCAAAGCCAGCTCAACCAGGCTCTTCAGCTGGCCGCCGCCGATCTCGTGGGCATGGAGTCGGTGGCTTGGAACCCCGGAGAGCAGGCCGACGGGCTCGACCCCATCGAAACGTGGGCCGCTCACATGCCCTATGTGGTCAAAGGAATGCTGCGCAGTCGGGCCAATACCATCGAGGGGGGCACAACCGAGGTCAACAAGAACGTGATCGGCGAGAAGGTGCTCGGCCTGCCCCGCGAGCCAGATCCCTACCACGACATGGCGTGGCAGGACGTCCCGAGATAGTTGGCCGCAGAACATGAACCTGGCCGATCTGATCCTGGATCACCCGTTCAACGACGATGAGCCGCTGCTCCATGACCTCGAACGATCGTGGAGCGCAGGCAAGGTCCGCCACGAGGTGCGCTCGCTGGCCCAGCAGCTTGAGTCAATGGGCTGCGCCCGCCGGGGGGTGGCCGTCAACCTGGACCGGGGGGCCGAAGTGGTGCTGGCCATGACGGCCATTTGGCATGCCGATGCCGTGTTCGTCCCCGTCAATCCCCGTCTTCCCTCCCGAGCGGTGGCCGAGCTGGTGGACAAGCTTCGCCCTTCCCTGATGATTGACGCCGACGGCGTCCACTCTGTTGAGGCAGAGTCCACGGCCTACGACGAGGGGGTTGCCTTCGTGCTGTGGACCTCGGGCACCACCGGCGATCCCAAACCAGTGCTCAACACCCATGACGGGTACATAGAGCTCATCGACCGGGTGCTGGGACCGCTGCGGGGCGGGCGCGACCCCGGCGAACGAACGGCCAAGAAGCCCACCCCCAATCTGATCCCGGTGTCGATGGCGCTCAACGCCGGAATCTACAACGCCTTGTTCGGGCTGCGGGCCGGTGCCGAGCTGGTGGTGATGGACCGCTTCGCCACCAGCGACTTCGCCACCCTGGTCCGCCGTCACCAAATCCGCTCCACCATCTTGCCCCCCGCGGCCATGGCCATGCTCAACGACGATCCCGATGTGGGCGATCTGGGACCGCTCAGTTATGTGCGGTCGGTCACCGCTCCCTTGTCGCCGTTCCAGGCCCGGCGGTTTGCCGATCGGTTCGGGGCCATCGTGCTCAACGGGTACGGCCAGGCCGAGATGGGCGAAGTGATCGGATGGACAGCGGCTGACGCCAAGGCCCATCCCGAAAAGCTGGGAGCGGCCGGGCGCCCCCATCCGGGAGTCAGCGCCCGCATCGACAACCCCGACGCCAACGGAGTGGGCGAGCTGTTGGTGCGTCCCCCCTTGGTGTGGGACGACACCCGACGGGCCGTGCTGGCTGGCCGGCTCACCGATGACGACCACATTCGCACCGGCGATCTGGCCCGCATCGACGACGACGGGTATGTGTGGATCGAGGGTCGGGTGGGCGACGTGATCAACCGGGGCGGGAACAAGGTGGTCCCCACCGAGGTGGAGGAAGTGCTCACCGCATTGCCCCAGGTGAGCGAGGCCGCCGTGGTGGCCGCCCCCGACGAGCGGTTGGGCCAAGTACCGGTGGCGTTCGTGGTCGAGCGCCAGCCGGTGGCCGACCAAGCCCTGGAGCAGGCCTGCCGGGAAGCACTGGTGGCCTATAAAGTGCCGGTGCGCTACGAGCGGGTCGAAGCGATCCCCCGAAGCGAAGTCGGCAAGGTGTTGCGCCGCCAACTAGAAGAGGGCCAGATAGAAGAGGGCCAGATAGAAGAGGGCCAGATAGAAGAGGAATTGTGAAGGGAGCCACATCCATGTTCGATCTCAACGGTAAGACCGCGCTGGTCACCGGCGCGGGCCAGAACGTCGGCGCCGGGGTCGCTAGCACACTGGCGTCCCAAGGGGCCCACGTCTTCGTCAACGACATCGTGGCCGATCGGGCTGCCGAGGTAGCCGACGCCATTGCCGCTGCCAGGCACTCTGCCGAAGCGCTGCCCTTCGACGTCACCGACGGTGAAGCGGTGCGGGAGGCCATCGCCGACCGGCCCATCGACATCCTGGTCAACAACGCCGGCAACGGCGGGGCCGAGATGATGCAGGTCAAGCCCTTCGCTGAGACCGAGCCGGCCGATTGGATCGGGCCCCTCGCCGTCAACCTCGGCGGTGTCTTGAACTGCACCCACGCGGTGTTGCCGGGGATGGTCGAGCGGGGTTGGGGCCGGGTTATCGGCGTCGTCTCAGGAGCAGGCACCGTGGGCGTGAACATTGGTGTGGCGGCCTACTCGGCCGGCAAGGGCGGCGCGGCCGGATTGCTGCGTTCTGTGGCGTTGGAGGTGGCCCAAACGGGCGTGACGGTGAACTCCATCGCCCTGGGGCTGATGTCCAACACCGGTGACACCGGCGTCACCGACCACTTGGCCAGGGCCATTCCCACCCGCCGGCTGGGCACCCCCGAAGACGTCGCCGCTCTGTGCGCCTACCTCGCCTCCGAGGAAGCCTCCTGGATGACTGCCCAGACCATCCCCCTGGCCGGCGGCTCCATCACCAGCTGACCCCCAACCGCGTAGGTTGTGAACATGGCGATAACCACAGAGGCTGCCGTTTTGCGGGCGGTGGGAGAGCCGCTGTCGATAGAAGCGATTCAGATTCACCCGCCCACTCACGGAGAGGTGATATTGGAGATGGGGGCCGCGGGGATTTGTGGTTCTGACCGCCGCGTGATTGAGGGGACATATCCGGTGGAACCGCCCGTCGTATGCGGACACGAGGGCGCCGGGGTCGTGGTTGAGGTCGGGCCGGGCGTTCAGTCGCTGGAGGTGGGCGACACCGTCGTGCAGATGTTCAAGGGACCGTGCGGCACCTGTCGGAATTGCCTGCGGGGCCTCAAGACCTTCTGCCCCACCGCCATGGACGTTTCGGGGCGACTGCGCGACGGCACCTATCGCATGTTCGACCAGTCGGGCGCGGCGGTGGGAACCCATATCGGGCTCGGGAGCTTTGCCCGCCACACCGTCACCCCCGAGCGCCACCTGGTGAAGATTCCCGATGGAGTAGAGCCCGCGGTGGCCGCCCTGGTTTCCTGCGGGGTGTCCACCGGTGTGGGTGCGGCGGTGAATGTCGCCGGTGTCCAGCCTGGCGATGCGGTCATGGTGCTGGGCATCGGCGGTGTGGGCGCCGCCGCGTTGATGGGCGCCGCGCTGGCCGGTGCCGAGCGAATCGTGGCCGTCGACGTCAATGCCGACAAGCTCGCCCTCGCCCCCGGCTTTGGGGCCACCGACGTGGTCGATGCCAGTGCTGCCGACGTCGCCGACGCGGTGGGCGAGCTCACCGGCGGCTGGGGGGTGGATGCGGTGTTGCTCGCTCCCGACAAGGTCCGGTCCGAGCACTACGAGACGGCCATAGCCTGCCTTGGCGCCGGCGGCATGGTGGTGCAGGTGGGAGGCACGGCGCACGGCATGGAGTCGATCCCCATTTCCCCGAACCTGCTGTTGGCCCAAAGATCGATTGTCGGGACCACGTTCGGGGGTCCCGATCCGGCCCGGGACGTGGTGCGATGGATCGACCTCCATCTGGCCGACAGGCTGCCGCTGGAGAAGCTCATCACCCAGCGCTACACGCTAGAGGAGATCAACACCGGCTTTTCCGATTTGGCGGCGGGCCGCAACATCCGAGGCGTTGTCGAAATGGGCGCAGAGGTGTGACAAATTGGGGAAACAGCCCTACATCCCTCCCACCATCGTCACACTGTGGACTTTGCTGGAGACGCCTCGCCTTGTGTCGTAGACGTCGTCCCCTTCCCCTGGCCTCATGGCGATGACCCAGACGTCATAAGTCCGCGGGCCGAGATGTATCTCTTTGGACCGCGTGCTCGCGTCCAGCGGCAAGACTTGATAGTTGGTTATGGGTTCAGTGCTTCTCTTGAAGTTAACCCAGAATCCCAAGTCGGCACATTTGCCGCCTGGATGGTTCCACATCACCCTCAAGACGTAGTTGTCCAACGCTTTTGCCGTCACCTGCGGCTCACCGCAACTCGATAGGGTGCGCTCAATCTGGTAATTCCTGGGGCTTACGCCTGCGGAGTTGAACGCTCTCACTTCAATCTCGTAGGCAACGCCGCTGTTGAGACCGGTGATGAGGTACTGCCGCTCTCCAGCCGCCAACGGATCGCTTCGCTTCCAACTCGAGGCGCCGCTCTGTCTGTGCTCCACGTAGAA
Source organism: Candidatus Poriferisocius sp. (assembly GCA_965208545.1). Classification (GTDB taxonomy): domain Bacteria; phylum Actinomycetota; class Acidimicrobiia; order Acidimicrobiales; family Bin134; genus Poriferisocius. The sequence continues at coordinate 1,120,975 of OZ242341.1, forward strand.
CCCCGCGTCGCCGGTGCATCCTGATCCGAGCACACCGGGATGCGTTCACACCACCCAGAAGCCCGAAATGCCGGTGCGTTCGAGAATCGGTCTGGCAGTCGGTGCGACGGGCACCGAACACTCCTGTGTCGTCGACTGCGCCCCCGCCGACTGCACACTCCCAAGCACGCCGGCCGCCAAGCACACGGCCAACGCTGCCACGCCCCAAAGTCCCAATCGCGAACTTGCAACTGGTGATCTTTGCTGTATGCCACCATACATCAACGCACACATTAGCCCCCGACAGGCAGCCAACTGCCCCGGGTGTTCCTCAAATGCCGCCCAGATGCTCGACCTAACCGGGGTCGGCCTCTTTCTTGGTGCCCGGGGTGGGAGTCGAACCCACACGCCCCCTTAGGGGGCTGGGGGGTTTAAGCCCCCTGCGTCTGCCTATTCCGCCACCCGGGCCTGACCCCACGGTACTGGGCTGGCCGGGGGGTGGCTTCTCAATTGCGGTGGGGGATTCAGACCACTCGGAATACGCCTGATCCGGTGGTGATGGTGCGATTGTCGCGTCCCTCGTCGAACAGGGTGAGGTTGACGTTTATGCGACCGCTGCGGGCGGAGATGGCCTCGCCCTCACAGCGGAACGGGCCGATCAGTCCCGGTTTCACGAACATCACGTACCAGTTCTCCACCTGTATGTGGTCGGTGCCCGCGGCCTGCTCGGCCAGCTCGTGGGCGGTGATGTCGAACACGATGTGGATGGGGCCCAAGTGCAGGGCGGCGTGGGGAGCGGAGAACTCCTTGGACAATTCGGGGAGTCGGTACCAGCCGTCGTCGCCCTTTTCCACCCCGAACACCTCGTGCAGCCGGGGCATGTCAGGGGAGTCCTCCACCGGGATGAGCGGGTTTTCCACCGCCTCGTAGCCGTCGGGCACGTCGCCCAGGCTCACGCCCATGCCCGCAGAGGTGGAGATGACCCGGGAGTGGTCGGCGGCGTCCACCACTTTGGATCGGGTGAACCCCATCTGGCGCCCGAAGTTGATCACCTCGCGGTAGACCTCTATGCGGTTCACTCCGCGGGCGTCGTCGAGGATCTGGGTGAACGACACCACGGGCGCGGGCACCACCAAGTCGTCGTTCCAACTCGGCTCGGGACAGCCGATGGCCAGCGGAGCGGCCATGATTCCGCCATGCGCGTTGCGCATGTCGTGGCGCAGCGGCATCGACTCCAGCTCGTCGTCGGCGAAACCAGTGTCCAGCGCCGGGGTGGTCTTGTTGAGGTACCGATACGAAATCAGCCCGGTCCACAGTTCTTCGAATGCCTCCCAATGCTCGTCGGGGCTCACTTCTCGGATGTCTTGGACCATGGAGCGTCCCTTCCTGGTTGCGGGTTGACGCGAACGAGCTCTGCTCGTTCTGGCTTACTTGCCCCAGAAGGCCGGGGAGGTTGCGTCTTTGGGGATCTCAGCCAGGGGTTCGGCGATCTCGGCCACAGTGGGGCCGTGCTCGGCGGCCAGCGGGGCCAGAGCATCGAGGTCGAATCCGTATACATCGGCGGCGTTGCCGGCCAGGATGCGGCGCATCGACTCCTCGTCCCGGTCGTGCAGGGCAAAGCGGATGCCCTCGCGGCTGTAGGGGTAGGTGCCCTCGACGTGGGGGTAGTCGGAGCCCCACATCACCTTGTGGTCGCCCACCTTGTCGAGCAGGCGCATCTCGTTGGGGCCGGGGAAGCTGATGCCGATCCAGATGTTGCGCTCGAAGTAGAAGCTGGGCTTTTCGGGCAGCACCGACTCGGCGGAGAAGCCCAACTCGCCGGTGCGCCCGGTCATCGACATCTGGGCGTGGAGGCCGTCGAGTCGGCGCAGGATCTCGGGCACCCAGCCGAAGCCCTGCTCGGTGAACACCGCTTTTAGGCCGGGGTAGCGCTCGAACACTCCGCCCATGATGAGGTGCCACATGGAGCGGTTGGAGAAGAACGGGGTCTCGATCACGAACATCGGCCCGGCCGCGGGGGAGTCGCCGTAGTCGGGCATCCCGGTTCCCCCGGAGTGCAGGGTCATCACCACGTCGTGCTCTTCGCAGGCGGCCCACACCGGGTCGTAGCGGGGGTGGAATAGCGGGGGCAGATCGGAGTTGGGAGCGATGCTGGGGATTAGCGCCCCGCCCCGCAGGTTGTGGTCGGCGATCCATTTCACATCGGCGACCGCCTCGTCGATGTCGTTCAGGAAAATCTGGCCGATGCCGGCTCGGCGCTCGGGGTACTCGGCGCAGAAATCGGCCAGCCAGCGGTTGTGGGCCCGGATGCCGGCCAGTCGGCGGGGGAGGTCTTTGTCGGTGGGCTGGGGGGCGATCAGGGTGCCGGTGGGGAAGAACGGGGGCACGGTGTTGGGGAAGGTGATCTCGGCCACCACCCCATCGGTGTGCTGCTCGGAGATGCGGCGGTCGTTGTCCCAATTGCGAGACCGGCCGTCGTCTTGCAGGTCGCGGAACGGGTTGCGGTACTTGCCCCGCCAGGCGTCGAACTCGTCGTGCCAGCTCGACTCCAAGTACTCCCGATAAGTCTTGTGATTGGCTCCGGCGTGGCAGTCAGAGGAGATGATCGTGTAGCGGTCAGCGGTGGCGGTTGTCACGTTGTCAAGGCTATCGGGCAGGCGGGTTCGGTCGCCTAGGGCGAGAGCAGTTCGTCACGAACCTCACGCTTTAGGTATTTGCCGGAGGCGTTGCGGGGCAGCGGTGTGATGAGGAACCAGATGTGGGCGGGGATCTTGTAGGGGGCCAGACGGCCATCGAGGTGGGCTCGCAGGCCGTCGGCGTCGAGCACGGTGCCGGGGCGGAGCACGACGGCGGCGCCGGGCACCTCCCCGAGGCGCTCGTCGGGCACGGCGAACACGATGGCCTCGGCCACGGCGTCGTGCTGATAGATGGCATTCTCCACCTCGGCGCAGGCGATGTTCTCGCCGCCCCGAATCACCAGGTCCTTGGCCCGGTCCACGATGGCGATGAACCCGTCCTCGTCGATGACCGCGACGTCACCGGTATGCAGCCAGCCGTCGACAATGGCCTCGGCGGTGGCCTCCGGCTTGTTGAGATAGCCCCGGATGACAATGGGGGAGCGAACCAGCAGCTCACCGGGCTGGCCCGACGGCAGCTCGGTGCCGCTTTCGTCCACCACCTTGGCTTCGACGGTGGGCAGCGGCGGGCCCACGGTGGTGGGCTTGTCCCGGTAGATTGCCCCGACATTCATGGTGACCACCCCGCTGGTCTCGGTCAGGCCATAGCCGGTGCCGGGATTGCCGCTGGGGATCGACCGGGAGATTTTGTCCACTAGGTCGGGGTGAAGCGGCGAGCCCCCGCCTCCCAACGAGCCCAGGCTGGAGGTGTCGTGGCGATCGAAGTCGGGGTGCAGCACGATCTCTCGGGACATGGCCGGCACCGCGGCCAGGGTGTTGGGTCGCTCGGCGTCGATCAATTTGAGAGCCTCGGTGGCGTCCCAGCGGTACATGAGCACCAGTTTCCCGCCCACGAGGGTGGTGGGGTGCAGGTAGCAGTTGCACCCGGTGACGTGAAACAGCGGGACGCACACCAGTCCGGCTGGCTGGTCTTTCTCGCCTTGGGGAATGGGCTCCCTCTCGTTGATCATGCCCAAGGTCGATGAGTAGAAGCCCATGTTCATCACGTTGTGCACTGCGGCCCGGTGGGTCATCACCGCTCCCTTGGGGAAGCCGGTGGTGCCCGAGGTGTAGAACACGCACAGGTCGTCGTCGGGGTCGATGGCCACGTCGGGCAGAGCGGGGGGATCGGGGTCGGCCACCGTGTCGGCCCAGCGGATCACGTCACCGGGCAGATCCTCGTCGCACCGGGTCACCACAACCGGAATCTCCGGTCGACTATCGAGGGAAGCCAGGCGCTCCCATCGCTCGCCGTCCACGATCAACACCGTCGGTTGACTGTCTTCCAGGCCGTAGGCCATCTCCGGCGGGGTCCACCAGGCGTTCATGCCCACCACCACCGCTCCCATCGAGACCACCGCCCAATAGGAGATGATCCATTCCGGGTAGTTGCGCATGGAGATGGCCACCCGGTCGCCCGGGCCCACGCCGCCGTGGGCGGCCAGCCACGATGCCAGCGCCCTCACCTGGCGGTGGGCCTCGGCGTAGGACACCCGCTCGTCTTGGAACACCAGGTAGTCGGCGTCGCCGTGGGCGGCAGTGCCGACGAACAGATCTCTCAGCGAACTGGGGGCGTTGTCGAAAACCCGTACGGGTATGCCGTTGACCTCTTTAATCGACCAGGCGAAGAGCGCACCCGTCGCGGTGAGCTGGTCGGCGGCCTCGTTCCAAGCAGCGAGGGTCATCAGTTGGACAGCCCCCAGCTCTCCATCACGATTGGGATCAGGGCGTCGACCAGCTCCTGGGCGTCAGGATTGGGGGGCAGGACATTGGCGTTTACCGCCAGCGACAGGTCCAACTCGGGGAAGTAGAGCGACCGGGTGCGGAATGCCGGCGTGCCCCCTCCGTGGCTGTAGACCAGCAGGCCGTCGATCTCGCCGATGCCCAATCCCAGGCCGTAGCCGGGGTTCACGCTCGGAGTGGTCATCTCAGCCAGCGATTCATCGCTGATCAGGCCTCCTTTGAACAATCCTCGGAACATGGTAGGGACGTCGCCGATCAGGGTTTCGATCCCCCCGCCCGTCCAGCCCGCCGTTTGCAGGAATTCCTGGGGATAGCTATTGGTGGCGAGGAGGTCTTTTCCTTTGAAGACGTGCAGTGATCCATCGGGGGGATTGGTCAGCGATGTGAATGCGGTGTACAGGAGCCCGTAGTTGTAGCTGTTGGCCACCGTCTCGGGCGGAAGCTCGTTGGGAGGCAGGTAGGTGTTCTGAAGGCCCAGCGGCTCCAGGACCCTGTTCCTGATCTCGACGTGGGCGGGATTGCCGGTGACCGCCTCGATGATCATTCCCGCGATCACGTGGCCGGCGGTGCTGTAGTTGTACTCGGTCTCGAAATCGGCCACCGGCCCGTAGTTGGTGGTGAAGAGCACGATCTCCTCGGGGGCGATGGGCACGTTCAATCGGCCAGCGCCCAGGATGAAGAACCCGGGATCGAAGGCGTATTCCACGAATCCCGCGGTGTGGCCCATGAGGTGTCGGAGGGTGATGTCGGGGCCGCGTTCGTATTTTCCGTACCAGTCGTCGCCCAGGTAGGCGGTGACCGGGGTGTCGAGGTCGACGAGGCCCTCGTCCACCATCGACAGAACGGCGACGGTGGTGACCGGCTTGGTGACCGATCCGATGCGGACATAGGAGTTGGGTGTCATGGGCTCTTCGGTGGCGAGATCGCTCACCCCCCAGCCGAAGGTCCACGGCTCTTCGTCTCCCAGGGCCACTGCCAGAACCAACCCAGGAATACTGGCCGCGTCCATGTAGTCGGCCACGGCGGCCTCGATGGCGGCGATGTCCAACCCCGACGGGTGGTCTTCGGGCTCGGGTACAGGGGTGGCCTCAGGAGTGGGGGCTTCGGTGGGCTCGGGGGTGGGCTCCGGGGTCGCTTCAGGAGTGGGGGCTTCGGTGGGTTCCGGAGTGGCCTCGGGAGTTGGATCTGGAGTGGCTGGTGCCGTGGCCTCGGGGGTTGGCTCAGGTGCGGGGGCCGCCGGTGTGGCCTCCTCGGTTGCCGCGGCCGTCGGCGGAGATTCGGTGGTTCCACCGTCATCGTCGTTACCGCAGGCGCCGGCCACCAGGGCCAAAGCCAACAGCAACGCCCAGAGCAACTTGGCGGCTGAAGATCGCATCATCGCCCAAGGCTACGCTTTGCTATGGCCAAAATGCGCTTCAACCACATGGAGCTAACGCTTCCCCTGGGCACATTGACCGACGAATACCGGGCCGAGGTACGGGAGTTCTACGGCGATGTGTTCGGTTGGACGGCAACCGACACCCAGATCCTCAAGCAGACTGCGCTGTTGTTGTCCACTGACCCTGCCACCAGCCAGTTCGTCTTGCTGGCCGAGCACAAGGAGCCGATGGCACCTCCGCCGTTCGATCATCTGGGTTTGCTCTTCGAGACCCGAGAAGACGTCGACACGTGCCTGGCCAAGTGCGAGGCCTGGCAGGAGAAGGACCCCCGGGTGGAGATCAAGCGATACAACGACCTGGTGATGCCCACGGTGACCGTGCATGCCTTTTACGTGCGCCACCTGCTGCCCATTCACTTGGATGTGCAGTGCATGGAGCGACCCGAAGGTGTGGCTGCGCCGTCGGGCCGCTGGGTCTGGGTTGAAGACTGATGGCTGACGAGCGGGTCTCAGAGCTGATTGGGAGGGACGGCCCCGAGACCGCAACCGAGGTAGCCGACCGGATTTGGATGGCGGTGGGCACGGCCAACGCCTACAAGGTGGCCACACCCGAGGGCAGCGTGATGATCGACGCCGGACTGGCCGGCGACGCCCGGCGGTTCCACCGCCAATTGGCAGCCGTGCCGGGCAACCCGGTGCGCTACATCGTTTTGACCCACGCCCACGAGGACCACATCGGCGGTCACCGGCTCTGGTCGCGGGAGGGAGCCCAAGTGGTGGCCCACCGACTGTGCCTCCAGCGCGACGAGCAATACCGCCAGCTCACCCAGTTCCGGGTGGATCGGGCCAAGATCTTGTGGGGGGCGGCTATGAACCTCCGCACCGACTCGGGTCGGGTGGAGCCCACTGCGCCCATCGAGGCCGACATCGTGGTCGACCGCTCCCACACCCTTGAGGTGGGCGACCTCACCTTCGAGGTGATGCACACCCCCGGCGCCGAGGGACCCGACGGGCTCACGGTGTGGGTGCCCGAGCTGCGGGCCGCCTTCGTGGGCGATCTGTGGGGCCCGATCATTGACGCCTTCCCCAACCTGTTCACTCTGCGGGGCGAGCCCTACCGCGACGCCCAGCAATACATGGAGTCGCTGCGCGAAGTTCGCGACCTTGAGCCGGAGATCGCCCTGGCCGGGCACTTCGAGCCGGTGATGGGCAAAGAACAGGTCAAAGAAGTGCTCACCCGGATGCACGACGGCGTGGAATGGGTGTGGGACCGGGTGATCGACGGAATGAACGAGGGCAAAGACCCCTTCACCCTCATGAAGGAGATCCGCCTGCCCGACGACTCACCCTTGAACGAGACCTACGGCCGGGTGGACTGGGGCGTTCGGGCCATCTGGGAGAGCCTGGCCGGCTGGTTCACCTATCAGTCCACCTCTGATCTCTACGCCACAACCACCGAGGTGGTGTACCCCGATGTGGTGGACCTAGCCGGGGCCGACGCTCTAGTGGCCCGCTGCGAAGAACGGCTGGCTGCCGGTGAGGAACTCGAAGCCCTTCACCTGGCGGACATAGTTCTGGCCGCCGACGCCGCTCACGTTGGGGCGCTGTCAGCCAAATTGACCGCTCTCCAGTCGATGGCGGAGCAATTCGGCCTGCGCAACTTCCAGGAGGCCGGGTGGTACCGGGCTGAGATCGCCCGAGTAGAGCGGGAATTGGAAGCGGCCCAGGCGTGACAAGTCGTCGGACAGGAGTCAGCTCCTGATGAGGGCTGCGGTCATTGCTGAGGACAGGACGCTGGAAGTAGCCCAGGTGGACGACCCCGCGCCAGGGCCGGGGGAGCTGGTCTTGGCGGTGAAGGGATGCGGCATCTGCGGATCGGATCTCAAGGTCGTCGAGCACCTGCCCATCGGTTACACCATGGGCCATGAGTTCTCCGGCGAGGTGGTGGCGGTGGGTTCCGACCCGGTGGGGAACTGGAAGGCGGGAGACGCGGTATGCGCTCTCCCGCTGGTGGGGTGCGGCAACTGCCAGTACTGCTGGGACACGCTGCCGGTCCACTGCCCCCACATGGAGATGATTGGAACCGGTGTTCGGCCCGGGGCCTATGCCGAGTATGTGGCCGTGTCCAGCGCGCAGACGTTCCGCCTGCCGGAGGGATGCGGCTACGACGTGGGTGCGTTGGTGGAGCCTCTGGCCATAGGGCTCCATGCGGTGGACACCGCCGACATCGCCGCGGGCGACAACGTGCTCATCGTGGGGGCCGGGCCGGTGGGATTGGCCGTCGCCCTGTGGTGCCACCACGTGGGGGCCCGCAGCGTGGTGGTCAGCGACCCGGTGGCCCTGCGGCGGGAATCGGCCGCCCAATTCGGTGCCACCGGGATCATTGACCCCGGAGCGGAGGAACTGAGCCCGGCCTTCGAGCGGCTGGCCGGAGCCCCTCCTGACGTGGTCGTGGAGGCGGTGGGCAAGCCGGGCATCATCCAATCCTGCATCGAGGCGGCTGCTCACCGGGGCCGGGTAACGGTGGTGGGTATCTGCTCGGGTCCCGATCCCATTATCCCGGTCTTCGCGTCGCTCAAAGAGCTGACCATGACCTTCCCCGTGTACTACCGCCACCAGGACTACGCCCACACCCTGGCCATGATCGACCAGGGCCGCATCGACCCCGCCCCCTTCATCACCCACACCGTGGATCTCGACAGGCTGCCCGAGGCTTTCGAGGCCATCAAGTCGCCCACCGACCAGTGCAAAGTGCTGATCCGCCCATAATCGACTTACCCTGTCCCCGTGGATTTTGGCGACACTCCCGCTGAAGCAGCCTTTCGGGCTGAGGCCCGAGCCTGGCTGGAGGCCAATGCGCCGGCCAAGGGCTCACCGGAGGCGTTCGATCACATGAGCAGCCCGGGGCGAAGCGCAGAGCTTGAAATACAGCTGGCCGACAAGGCTCGTGCCTGGCAGGCGAAGCTGGCTGCCGGCGGCTGGGCCTGCTTGGACTGGCCTCTGGAGTACGGGGGACGGGGCGCCTCCACGGTGGAATCGATCATCTTCGAGGAGGAGCAGAGCCGCTTCGGCATCTCAAGGTCGATCTTTATGGCCGCGCTCGATATGGCTGCTCCCACCCTCATGTCGTGGGGCACTGATGAGCAGAAGCACAGGTTCTTGAACCCCATTCGCCAGGGAGAAATGGTGTTCGCCCAGCTGTTCAGCGAGCCCAACGCCGGCTCCGATCTGGCCGGGCTCCAAACCAGAGCGGTCCAAGACGGCGACGTGTTCGTGGTCAACGGCCAGAAGGTGTGGAACTCCTATGCCCATCTGGCTGATTGGGGCATCCTGTTGGCCCGCACCAACTCGGACGTGCCCAAGCACCAGGGACTCACTTATTTCTTTGTGGAGATGGACAGCGAGGGCTTGGATCCGCGGCCGCTGCGCCAGATGACCGGCGGGGCCGAGTTCAACGAGACCTTCTTCGACAACGTGCGGATCCCGGTGGAGAACGTGATCGGCGGGGTCAACAACGGCTGGTCGGTGGCCCAGACCACTCTGAACAGCGAGCGGGCCGCGGTGGGTGCCCAGACGTCGGTGGTCGACGTCCCCACTCTGGTGAATCTGGCCCAGAAGAAGGGCCAAGCCGACGACCCGGCGGTTCGCCAGGCATTGGCTGAGGCGTGGATAAGGTCGGAGGTGCTCCGCTATCTGGGCATGAGGGTGTACACCGCGCTGAGCCAGGGCACCGAGATCGGGCCGGAGGCCTCGATCATGAAGCTGCTTACCGGCGACCACATCCGCGATACCAGCCAAACGGCCATGGAGCTGCTGGGACCGGAGGGGATGCTGAACGACGACGTCTGGGTGACGAGGATGGTCAGCCACTTCGCCCACAAGATCGGCGGCGGCACTCCGGAGATTCAGCGCAATGTGATCGGCGAGCGCATTCTCGGCCTGCCCCGCGAGCCGCGAGCCGACAAGGGCATTCCCTTCCGCGACCTTAAAGTGTGAGCGTGATGGGCCCGCTCGGCGCTCGGCCGGTGACGGCGTGATGAACGCGCTCGGCGCCAGGCCGGTGCTGCTGGTCGCGGTGGCGCTTTTGGTGCTGTCGGGGTGCGGCCTGTTCAGCGAGGGAACAGTCATCAGCCCTGCTCCCATCACCGAGGAGGAGGACCAGCCGGGTGTCGAGGGCACTCCGATTCCCACGGCCACCCCCGCGGGAGCGCCGCTGCCCGCCGATGCCATCGTGATCGGTGCCCTGATGGCCACCACCGGATTTCTGGCCGACTACGACGAGCCCGCCCTGGTGGCCGCCCGGAACCGCATCGACGCGTTGAACGAAGCTGGAGGCCTGCTGGGACGAACGGTTGTTCTGCGCCACATCGACAGCCACACCGAGCTGTCCATCATGAGAAACGGCGCCGAGCAGCTGCTATTGGACGGTGTCGATCTGATGCTGATGACGTGTGATGCCGCTTATGCCGGTCCGGCCATCGACGCGCTGGAAAGCTCGGGGACCCTGGTGATCAGCCCCTGTGGAACCGACGACCTCTGGGTCAGCGGTGAGCTGGGCGACCGGGTCTTTTCCCTGGGCACTCCGGTGAGCACCGAAGTGGAGATGCTGGTCTCGTTGGTGGCCGACCGGGGCAATGCCACCGCGGCGGTGATCATCGACCAGACCAGCACTGAAGCGGTGGCCGTCTGCGAGGCCTTCGGGCCGCGCTTCGAGGAAGCCGGCGGACGGGTTGTCGGCCTGCACCGTTACCAGCCCACCGATCCCGGCCTTCTCGAACCCATCCTTTTGGGGCTGGGCAGCACCAGTCCTGAGGCCATCGTGTTCTGCGGCACCCGGCTGGTTGCTCCCGAAATCCTGGCGCCGGTCCGGGCCGCAGGTTTCAACCAGCCCATCTTCGCCAGCTCCACCATGGACGGCGATCATTGGATCGGCCATGTCCCCGGTGTCGGCGACTTCACCATGCTTTCGTACGCCTCGATCTACACCGACTCGCCCGATCCCAGCCCCGCGGTTCGCGAGGTGCTGGCCGACTACCTGGATTCCACTGGCCACAGAGCCCGGGATGGCCGCATGATCACGGGCCACGACGCCATGGAGGCCTACATACGGGCGGTGGAGCGGGCCGGCACCACCGATCCGGGGCCGGTGGCCACCCAACTGGAGCGATTCGACGGCGAAGACCTCGTCGCCGGACCGGTCACGTTCGATTCCGGCGCACATGCCCCGCTCGGGCGTCCCATGAGGGTGATCACCATCCAAGACCCCTACGCCCAATTCGAGCGGATCGTCGAACTACCCGCGGCTCAGTAGCCCAAATCGACGTCTACTGGTCCCAGCAGCTCCTCGCCGGCGATGTAGCGGCGGACGTTCTCGGTGACCCGGCGGGCGAGCAGCTTCAGCCCCATCTCGGGGGTGTTGCCCACATGGGGGGTGACGATGCAGTTCTCCATGTCCCATAGGGGATGGCCGTCCGGAAGCGGCTCGGGCTCGGTCACATCCAGGGCGGCACCTCCGATGGCACCGGCGGCCAGCGCCTCCACCAATTCGTCGGTGACCACGTGGCCGCCGCGGCCCACGTTGATCAGCCAGGCATGCGATGCCATGGCGTCGAGTGCAGCGGCGTCGATTATGCCGGTGGTCTCAGAGGTCAGCGACAGCGCCACTACCACCACATCGGCGTCGCGCAGGGCGTCGTGCAGGCACTCGGGGCCGACCACCCGGTCGACGCCGTCCATAGGCACGGGATGGCGGCGCAGCACGGTCACGCGGCAATCCCACGGACCCAGAAGCCTCACCAGCGACTCGGTGATGCCTCCGCCGCCCAGCACGGTAACCCGGCCGCCCAGCAGGTTCCGCCCCTCCGGGGGCGACCAGCTGCGGGCACGGGCATAGCTCCCCATTCCCCGCAGGCCGGCCAGGGCCAGCATCAGCACGTGCTCGGCCACCGGCTCGGCGTACACCCCCTTGCCGCAGGTCCAGAGATGGTCGCGGTCCAGCAGGTGGGTCAAGTTCTCGATGCCGGCGTAGGGGAGCTGCACCCACTCGATGGTCGGTCCGTTCTCCAGCACGCCCGGCAAGAGTTCGGGGGCGGCGGGCTCAGCCCACACCAGCGCCTCGGCCTCGTCGGGCGCCGTCACCGTGCCGCCGCCGGCGATCACTGCGTCTACCAGGGCTGGCCGGCGCCAGCAGTCGGGCTCCACCGCGATCCTTGGCCGGTTCATAGCACCGGGTAGCTTATGGGCGTGGAGGTCCAAGGCGAGCGAATCATCAGGCCGGTCGACAAGGATGACTAGCTGAAGTCCATGGAAGTCGCTGACTCGATCCTCGACCTTGTCGGGAACACGCCGCTGGTGCGGATGCCGCGCATTGCCGACGGGGTGTCGTGTGAGGTGTTGGCCAAACTGGAGATGCTGAACCCCGGGGGAAGCGTGAAGGACCGCCCCGCGGTGGCCATGATCGACGCGGCTGAGCGGGAGGGACTGCTGAAACCGGGCGGCACCATTATCGAGCCCACCTCCGGCAACACCGGTGTGGGTTTGGCCTTGGTGGCCGCCCAGAGGGATTACCGCTGCGTTTTCGTGATGACCGACAAGGTGAGCGACGAAAAGGTGCAGCTTCTTCGCGCTTATGGGGCCGAGGTGATCGTGTGCCCGGTGGCGGTGGATCCCGAAGACCCTGCGTCGTACTACTCCACCGCGGAGCGCCTGGTGGCCGAGACTCCCGGGGCCTACCGGCCCAACCAGTACTTCAACCAGGTGAATCCCCTGTCGCACGAGCTGACCACGGGTCCGGAGTTATGGAAGCAGACGGGGGGAAGGATCACGCATTTTGTGGCGGGAGCGGGCACCGGGGGCACCCTCAACGGTGTGGGCCGCTTTCTCAAGCGGCAGAATCCGGCCATCCAAATCGTTGCCGGCGACCCCGAGGGCTCGGTGTTCAGCGGCGGGTCGGGCCGGCCCTATCTGGTGGAGGGGATCGGCGAGGACTTCTGGCCCGAGACCTACGACCCCGATGTGGTCGATCGGGTCATACCGATCTCCGACCAGGATTCCTTTGACATGGCCCGGTTGGTTACTCGGCGAGAGGGCCTGCTCATCGGCGGTTCGGGCGGCACCGCGGTGTGCGCCGCGTTGGAGGTGGCCCAAGACTGCGGGCCCGACGACGTGGTGGTGGTGCTGTTGCCCGATGCTGGCCGGGGCTATCTGTCCAAGGTGTTCAACGACAACTGGATGGCGTCGTACGGCTTTTTGATCGGCGAGCACCCCTGCGTCAAGGACGTGCTCGACGCCAAAGAGGGGGCGCTGCCGCCGCTGGTGTATGTCTTCCCCGACGACCCGGTGAGTGCGGCGGTGACCCAGATGCGCGACCACGGAGTCAGCCAGCTGCCGGTGGCCAAGGGGGAGATGCCCTTGGCCGCCGCCGAGGTCATGGGGGCGGTACACGAGCTTCAGCTCATGGAGCTGGCCTTCAACGGCGACCTTCTGGGCCAGCCGGTGGAGAGCGTGATGAGTCGTCCGCTAGAGCAGATCGGAATCGGCGAATCGGTGGCGTTGGCGGTGACCAAGCTGGAGCGGTCTCCGGCCCTGCTGGTGCTCGACGGCGGCCGCCCCCGAGCGGTGATGACCAGCACCGACGTGCTCAGCTTCTTGTCGCCGGGCTCTTCGGAACCAGATTCATGAGCGCAGTTTCATGAGCGGTTCCTCTTCCGACAACTGGGGCTTCGACACCCGGGCCATCCACGTCGGCCAGGAACCCGACGAGGCCACCGGAGCCATCACTGTTCCCATTCATTTGGCCACCACCTTCGTGCAGGCCGCACCAGGTCAGCATCAGGGCTTCGAGTATGCCCGCACGTCCAACCCCACCCGGGTGGCGCTGGAACGGTGCGTGGCCGGGCTGGAGGGGGCCGAGCACGGCATGGCCTTCGCCAGCGGGATGGCCGCGGAGGACGCGGTGGTCGGCATGATGCGCCCCGGCGACCACGTGGTTCTGGGGACCGACGCCTACGGAGGCACGTTCCGCCTAATCGACCGGGTGTACGGCGAGCGGGGCATCGAGTGGTCGGCGGTGGACTTGGCCGATCAGGATGCGCTGGCCGCAGCCATCCGCCCAGAGACCCGCCAGGTGTGGGTGGAGACCCCCACCAATCCCATGCTGGCGGTGGTGGACATCTCCGCGGTGGCCGATGTGGCCCACGCTTCGGGAGTCGACGTGGTGGTGGACAACACCTTCGCAACGCCGTACCTCCAGAACCCGCTTGAGCTGGGCGCCGATGCGGTGGTGCACTCCAGCACCAAGTATCTGGGCGGTCACTCCGACGTGGTGGGCGGATTCATCGCCGTCAACCGGGACGACCTGGCTGAGCGGCTGACGTTTGTCCAGAACGCGGTGGGGGCGGTGCCCAGCCCGTTCGACTGCTATCTGCTGCTGCGGGGGGTCAAGACCCTGGGGGTGCGCATGGACCGCCACTGCGACAACGCCCAGGCGGTGGCCGAGTACTTGGCCGGCCACCCCGCGATCGACCGGGTGCTGTTCCCCGGATTGCCCGACCACCCGGGGTTCGAGGTGGCCGCCCGGCAGATGCGCCGTCCTGGCGGGATGGTTTCGTTCGTCCATGGCGGGGGAGAGGCCGCCGCGGTGGCCGCGGTGAGCACCACCCGGGTGTTCCGGCTGGCCGAGTCGCTGGGAGCGGTGGAGTCGCTCATCGAGCAGCCCTCCACCATGACCCATATGTCGGTGGCCGACTCTCCACTGGCGGTGGACCCCGGCTTGGTGCGCTTGTCGGTCGGCATCGAGACGATCGACGACCTATTAGCCGATCTGGAACAGGCCCTCGGCTCGTAGTCTCCTCAGTCCTGCAACACCAGCAGGTCGTCGGCCAGGGCCTCGACCTCGGCCTCCCAGTCTGGAGGCTCGCCCAGCGGCATGACCACGAACTTGGATGCGCCGGTGTCGATGAACGCCTCGATCCTGGACCGCAGCTCCTTTCGGCTCGATGCCACTAGGTCGCCGGGGTTCTTGTCGGGCTGACGCAGCTTGATGAGTTCTAGGAATCGGTCGGGCAGCGGGCCGTCGGTGTAGGTCAACAAAGCTCCGTAGTGCTCAGGGTCGATTTCCCGTCCCGCCTCGTCGGCGTGCTGTTTGATGGCGGCAATTCCGTTGCGCACATCGTCGGGGGTGACGAAAGACGGCAGCCAGCCGTCGCTCAGCCGGCCGACCCGGCGGAGTTCCGAGGGGGCGATACCCCCCATCCACACGTCCAGGGGCTGCTGGACTGGTTTTATGTCCACGCGGGCGGCGTCCAGATGGAAGCGGGGCCCATGGTGCTCGACCACGTCCTCGGTCCACAGCCGTCGCATGAGCGGCAGGGCCTCGTTAAACCAGGCCGCCCGGTCCATGCGGGCCACTCCGAAGGCCTGGTGCTCGGCGGTGTCGGCCACGCCGAGCCCGAATGCGGGCAGCAGCCTTCCGTTGGAGATGCGATCGAGGCTGGCCATGGTCTTGGCCAGCAGCACCGGGTTGCGGCCGGGCAACACCATCACGCTGGGGCCGAACTTGAGCTGGGTGGTTCGGGCGGCCGCGAAGGTCATGGCCACCACCGGGTCGAGCGAGGGACCGCTGGCTCGCTCGGCCACCCACAGCGAATCGAACCCCAGCTTCTCCAACCGGTCGACCACCGTGGCGAACACCTCTGGATCGCCCGATGTCGTCCCGCCTCCGACGCCGAAACCGATTCGGACTCGCATGCTAAGAGAGCTTGGCGATCTCGGAGGACTCGCCGGGGTCGGGCTCGGTGGTCACGAAGGCGTCCAGCATCTCGGCGGCCACCTCGGAGGACACCAGGCGCAGGCTTATGGCCAGCACGTTGGCGTCGTTCCAGCGGCGGGCGCCCTTGGCAGTCTCCGAGTCGGTACACAGTGCGGCCCGCACGCCGGGCACTTTATTGGCCGCGATCGACACCCCGGTTCCCGTCCAGCAGCACACCACGCCGATGTCGGCTCGGCCGTCGACCACAGCCTCGCCGACCGCTCGGCCCACGTCGGGCCACGGTGCTCCCTCCGGGGCGGCGGCCACCACGCGGTGTCCTCCGTCGGCCAAATGCTGCTTGACGGCATCGGTCAGGGCAGTGGGCTCATCGGTGCCGAACGCAATGCGCATTTCGCTACCCAGTAAGGTCGTTTTCGAGCAGGTCGAGATCGAAGCCGTAGAGGGCGGCGCAGTTGTCCCGCACGATCATCTGCTGCTCGTCGGCGGGCACATCGGCCAGGGTCTCGGCTACCACTTCTCGCGACCGGGGGAAGGTGGACTCGGTGTGGGGGTAGTCGGAGCCCCACATGAGCGTGTGGGTGCCGAAGGTGTCCCGTACCCTCACTCCCACTGCGTCCTCCTGGAAGCTCACGAAGCAATTGGAGCTGAAGTAGTGGCTGGGGCGGGCGTCGGGATCGGCGAAGCGGTGCCAGTCGCCCCGCAGCGGCCGGTCCGTGTAGCAGTAATCCATCTGGAACAGCCAGAACGGAATCCAGCCCACCTCGTGCTCCACCGATCCTGTCCTGAGCTTGGGGTGGCGCTCGAAGACCCCGGAGAAAATCATCTCGCCCAGCGACTTCCTCACGAAGTGGTCTTGCAGGTAGAACGCCGCCTCCGACACCGCCCTCACGTCGTTCTTGGTTTGGCCGCTGGCGCTGGCCAGCTGTCGCCCGGTGGCCACGTGCATGGACAGGGGGATGTCGAGGTCGACCGCGGCCGACCAGAACGGCTCGTAGCGGGGGTTGTCGTAACCCTGGCCCGCCGGGGGCATCACGCTGATCATCACTCCCGACAAGCCCATGTTGCGGCACCGGGTCATCTCGGCGATGGCCTCATCGACGTCGTCCACGTTGATGAGGGCGATGCCCTTCAGCCGTTGGGGGTCGTAGGCGCAGAAATCGGCGATGAAGTCGTTGTAGGCCGCCATGGTGACCGAGCACAGCTCTGAGTCGGGGATGCTGTAGGCCAGCAGCGCCTCGCTGGGATAGATCACCGAAGCGGCCACCCCGTCGGTGCGGTTGTCGGCGATGAACTTCTCCGGGTCGTAGGCCCCGGGGCGGACCTCATCAAATGACGCCTCAATGCGGAGCTTGGTGGGATCTTGGTCGAACCGGTTGCCGGCCTGGAATCCCAGAAACGACATGGAGCGCTGACCGTCGATGTACCACCAGTCGCCGCCGGGCTCGCGGCGAACCTGAGGCACCCGCTCGGCCATCGGCCCGGTGCTCACCCGCTCGGTCCACAGGTCGGGTGGTTCGATGATGTGGGAGTCGGACGAGATCATCGTGGCGGTGGGGCTCATGGCGCTCCTCTTCTCATGCCTTCATTTCAGCATTTCGGCGGCCCGCTCGCCCACGGCGATGCAGGTCAGGTTGGTGTTGGCCCGGGGGATCATCGGCAGGATGGAGGCGTCGAATACCGACAGGCGGTCGATTCCGTGGACCCGGCCGTGGTCGTCGACCACATCTCCGGCATCCGGGTCGGGTCCCATCCGGCAGGTGCCCGAGGCGTGGTACCAGGGGAAGCTGAACTGCCGGGCGTATTCGGCCAAGGCGCCGTCGTCGCCGTCGGCGAAGGCCCCCTCGTCGAGCACGGCCACCCTCTCGAAGCGTTCGGCCAGCGCCCCATGGGTGGCCAGCCGGTAGCAGAGCCGCAGTCCGGCGGTGAGCTGGGCGATGTCGTCGGGGCTGTCGAGCAGGTTCAGGTCGATCGCCGGCGGGTGGCCGGGATCGGGCGACAGCACCCGCAGCCGTCCCCGGGAGCGGGGGACTTGGATGCCGGCGCAGATGCCCCAGATCAATTCCGAGCCGCACACCTCGGCCAGGGGTTCGTTCTGGCTCAGGTCCCAGTGGTTCATCATCCCGATCTGCATGTCATTGGTAACCGGGCTGCCCGGGGAGCTGTAGCGGATGAGCAGTTGGTGCTGCACCATTTCGGTGGTCACCGCCCCTTCAGGGGGGACCACGAAAATGAACGCTCCGACATGCTCCATGAGGTTGGCGCCGACCCCAGAGAGGTCGACCACCGAGCGGACGCCCACCGCCTCCAGGTCCCGTACCGGGCCGATGCCCGAGCGCATGAGCAGCGCCGGGGAGTTGAGCGCTCCCGCGCAGACCACGATGTGGCGCCCCCGGACCTGCTCCAGGCTGCTGCCGTCCGGCGAATAGGCCACCGCGGTGGCCCGATCCCGCTCGATCACGATGTGGTGAGCGTGGGCACCGCCGATGATGTCGAGGTTGGGCCGCCCGTCGGCCGGGCGGAGATAGGCCATGGCAGTGGACACCCGCACCCCGTCCACCACGTTTTGGGGCGACGGGCCGATGCCCTCCGACACGCCGTCGTTGTGGTCGTCTACCCAGTCCAACCCGTTGTCTTCGGCGGCGGCCAGAAGTTGCTGCTGGGGGGCGATTAACTCGTCCTTGGCGGCCCTTTGGATGGGGATTGGGCCCTCTGTGCCGTGGAGGTTTCCGCCCAGGGGGTCGTCTTCCAGGCGGCGAAAACACGGGGCCATCGCCTCCCACGACCAGTTGGGGCTGGCCCACGCGTCGTAGTCGCTGGGCATCCCTCTAAGAGCCACCCCTCCGTTCACCGCTGAGCCCCCGCCCAGCGTCCGTCCCTGGGGGTAGGGGGCGGTGGCGTCGCCGGTGGTGCGGGCCTGGAATCCCCAGTCCCGCCCAGTGTGGGAGAAGTCCACCGCGCCCAGCCGGTCGGCGTCGGCGTCGGGTTCGATCGGGCCCGCTTCCAGCAACAGCACGGACGTGTCCGAGTTCTCCGACAGACGGGCGGCCAGCACCGCGCCGGTGGAGCCTCCGCCGACGATCACGAAGTCGTAGATCATGGGCAGCGACTGCTACTGGTCGAAGGGCAGATGAAGCATCTTGATGGCGTTGCCGCGCATGATCTTGTAGATCACCTCGTCGGACAGGTCCTCACACAGCTTCTCGGCGACCTCCTTGGTGTGGGGCCAAGAGCTGTCGTTATGGGGGTAGTCGGTCTCGAAGGTCACGTTGTCGGCGCCGATGGCCTCGATGTTGGCCAGTCCGAATCGGTCGTCGAAGAAGCATCCGTACACGTGGTCGGCGAAGTAGGTGCTGGGTCGCTCGGGGATCACCCCCCATACCTCGTTCCATCCCCGGTTTTGCTCCCACACCACGTCGGCCCGCTCCAGGATGTAGGGGATCCACCCGATCTGCCCCTCGCTATAGGCGATCTTGATGTCGGGGTACCGGATGAACGCCCCGGAGAACAGCCAGTCGGCCAGCGATCCCATGGCGTTGTTGAACGTCAGAGTGGACATCACCGCAGGCGGGGCATCGGCCGAGGTGGACGGCATGCGCGACCCCGACCCGATGTGCATGCACACCACGGTGGCGGTTTCCTCGCAGGCCGCGAAGAACGGCTCCCAGTGCCCGTCGGCGTCGTGGATCGACGGCAGCCCGAGGTTGGTGGGCAGCTCTGTGAACGAGACCGCGTGCGCTCCCCGCTCGGCGTTGCGGCGCACTTCGTCGGCGGCCAACTGGGGGTCCCAGAGGGGGATGAGCGGCAGGGCGATCAGCCGGCTGCCGGTGCCCGCGCACCACTCCTCGATCATCCAGTCGTTGTAGGCCTGCACGCACAACAGGGCCAGTTCCCTGTCGGCTGCCTCCAAAAAGGTCTGGCCGCAAAAGCGGGGGAACATCGGGAAGCACATGGCGGCTTCCACGTGGTTGAGGTCCATGTCGTCGAGGCGGGCTTGCTGCTGCCAGCAACCGGGGCGGATGTCGTCGTAGGTGATCGGCTGGGGACCGAGATCGTCTTTGGGGTAGCCCGACGCTGCGCTTAGCCGGATAAGCGGATGCTTGAGGTCCTCATAGAGCCAGGAGTCGATCGTTCGCTCAACATCGCTGTCCACCCACTCGGGCATGTGGTTGATGATCGCCCGGTCTTTGAAGAGCTTTTCCCGCACGACCCGGGGCCCGACGTCGGCGTATTTGCGAGGCAGGCGGTCGGTCCACAGGGTGGGTGGCTCCACAATGTGGTCGTCCACCGAGATGATCTTGGGGATTTCCGGCATGCGTCGAGCGTACTTCGCGGTCGGGTGCCCAAGTCCCGCTGGGAGTCTGGGAAACCCACTGGCGTATTGTGGCTCCATGCTGGATCTGATCATCAAGGGCGGAACGGTCGTCGACGGAACTGGATCGCCGGGAGCAATCGCCGACGTGGGCATTAGCGGCGGGAGGATCACCGCCGTCGGTGCGATTGACGAGGCCGCGGCCCAGGTTGTCGAGGCTGACGGTCTGGTGGTGGCGCCGGGGTTCATCGACGCCCATACCCACTACGACGCCCAGCTGTTTTGGGATCCGCTGGCCTCTCCCTCCAACGAGCACGGGGTGACCACCGTGCTGGGGGGCAACTGCGGGTTCACTCTGGCTCCGCTCAAAGCCGACGATGCCGACTACATCCGCCGGATGATGGCCAAGGTGGAGGGGATGCCTCTGCCCGCCCTGGAGCAGGGCCTGCCGTGGAGCTGGTCGAGCTTTGGCGAGTATCTGGATGCGCTGGACGGGCGCATCGGGGTGAACGCCGGGTTCTTGGTGGGCCACTCGGCCCTGCGCCGCTATGTGATGGGCGCCGAGGGCACCGGGAATGCGGCATCACCTGAGCAGGTGGCCGAAATGGTGCGGCTGCTGCATGAGGCGCTGGAGGCCGGGGGTCTGGGGTTCTCGTCGTCGCAGTCCACCACTCACTCCGACGGCAACAACGACCCGGTGCCGTCGTATTTCGCCGACCGCGACGAGATGCTGGCCCTGTGCGACGCGGTGGGCGACCATCCCGGCACGTGGCTGGAGTTCATCATCACCGGCTGCAATGCATTCTTCAGCGATGAAGAGATCGACTTGATGACCCAGATGTCGGCCCGGGCCCAGCGGCCCCTCAACTGGAATGTCCTATCCCATGCCTCCACGATGATGGACCGCACCCGGCACCAGCTGCGGGCCTCGGACGTGGCCGCCGAGGCCGGGGGGCGCATCGTGGCGTTGTCGATGCCGTCCATCGGCGGGCTGAAGATGAGCTTTGCCAGCTACTGCGCCCTGTACCTGCTGCCCAATTGGGGCGACGTGTTGTACCTGGACCACGACGAGAAGAAGGCCAAGCTGGCCGATCCTGCCGTGCGGCAGTGGCTCGACGAGCAGGCCCGCAGCTCCGAGGGCCCGTTCCAGTTCATCTCCACCTGGGCCAACATGGAGATCGGCGACACCTACGCCCCTGAGAACGCCGGGCTCACTGGGCGAAAGGTGGGCGAAATTGCCGCCGAGCGGGGAGTGGATCCGTTCGATGCTCTGCTTGACATCGTGGGGGCCGACGACCTGCGCACCGCGCTGTGGCCTATGTCATCCGACGACATCGACCTGGCCTGGGAGCAGCGGGCCGAATTGTGGCGTGACCAGCGGGTGCTGGTAGGGGGCTCCGACGCCGGAGCCCACCTCGACCGCATGTGCGGCGCCCGATTCCCCACCGAGATGCTGGCATCTGCGGTGCGCGACCGGGGCCTGCTGTCGCTGGAGGAGTGCGTGCGACTGCTGACCGACGAACCCGCTCAATTGTTCGGGCTCAAGGGCCGCGGCCGCGTGGCCGAGGGCTATTGCGCCGACCTGGTGGTATTCGACCCCGACACCGTGGCGTCTGAGCCCATCGTGGAGCGTACCGACCTGCCCGGAGGCTGCGAGCGCCTCTACGCCGGTGCCGTCGGCGTCGAGCACGTGTTGGTAAACGGCACCGAGATCATCACCGCCGGTGAGCCCACCGGCGCCACTCCCGGCACCCTCCTCCGCTCCGGCCGGGACACCGAAACAGTCCTGCCGTAGGGCAAATCCCGACTGGGGACCAAACAACCCCGACAATTGGGGGGTGGAACAGGCGCGCCTACTGTGGGGGCCATGTTTGATCTGGTGATTCGGGGCGG
Organism: Candidatus Poriferisocius sp.; assembly: GCA_965208545.1. Classification (GTDB taxonomy): domain Bacteria; phylum Actinomycetota; class Acidimicrobiia; order Acidimicrobiales; family Bin134; genus Poriferisocius. Next base: position 1,142,721 of record OZ242341.1, read on the forward strand.
CACGGTGGTCGACGGGACCGGGGCTGAACCGGTGGTGGCCGATGTGGCGGTGGCTGGAGGGCGGATCGTCGAGGTCGGCAAGGTCGAGGGGACGGCATCTCGGACGGTGGATGCCGACGGGCTGGCGGTGGCGCCGGGGTTCATCGATCCCCACACCCACTACGACGCCCAGTTGTTCTGGGACCCGGCGGCCACGCCGTCGCCCATGCACGGGGTGACCACCGTGCTGGGGGGCAATTGCGGATTCTCCCTGGCCCCGGTGAATCCCGACGATGCCCGGTACTTGCAAGAGATGATGGCCATGGTGGAGGGGATGCCCTTACTGGCGCTGGAACAGGGGCTGCCGTGGGACTGGGAGACCTTCGGGGAGTTCTTGGACAGCCTCGACGGCAAAACCGCGGTCAATGCTGGATTCCTGGTGGGCCACTCCGCGCTGCGCCGCTATGTGATGGGATCTGACGCCGATCAACCCGCTAGCTCTGACCAGCTCGACCGGATGGTGCAGGCCCTCCACGACGGGCTTGCCGCCGGAGGTATGGGGTTCTCCACGTCTTTGGCCCACACCCATTGGGACGGCGACAACGAACCCGTCCCCAGCCGGTTCTCCTCCACCGAAGAGGTGCTGGCCCTGGCCGGAGCAGTGTCCGACCATCCTGGAACATGGCTGGAGTTCATCACCTCCGGATGCCTCAGCATGTTCAGCGACGAGGAAATCGAGCTGATGAGCCAGATGTCGGCTCGGGCCCAGCGGCCGCTGAATTGGAACGTGCTCACCGTCAGCGCCAACACCCAAGACCGCACCAACCACCAGCTCGGGGCGGCGGACGCTGCCGCCGCGGTAGGCGGGCGCATCGTGGCCCTGTCGATGCCCACCATCGGTGGGTTGAAGCTGTGCTTTGCCACCTACTGCCCGCTGTACAACATGCCGGGGTGGAAGGACACCATGAACCTTCCCCACGAAGAGAAGATGGCCGCGCTGGCCGACCCGGAGATGCGGCGGTGGCTCAATGAGCAGGCCCAGACGGGCAGCGGCGGCTTCTACCACATGGCCCAGTGGGAGAACATGGAGATCGGCACCACTTACTCCCCGGAGAACGACGGGCTCACCGGCCGTCGAGTGGGCGACATTGCCGCCGAGCGGGGGCAGGAACCGTTCGACACGCTGTGTGACATCGTGCTGGCCGACGACCTGCGCACCGACCTGTGGCCCATCAACGCCGACGACTCGTCGGAGAGCTGGGCTCATCGAACCGAGCATTGGCGGGATCCCCGGGTGATCGTGGGCGGCTCCGACGCCGGGGCCCATCTCGACCGCATGTGCGGCACCCGCTACTTCACCATCATCCTGGGCGACATCGTGCGCACCCGCGGGCTGCTTCCTCTGGAGGAGGCGGTGCGGCTGATGACCGACGTGCCTGCCCGCCTGTTCGGCTTGAAGGATCGGGGCCGGGTGGCCGAGGGCTGGCACGCCGATTTGGTGCTGTTCGATCCAGCCACCGTGGCCTCCGACCCCATCGAGGCCCGCACCGATCTGCCCGGCGACTGCATGCGCCTGTTCGCCGGCGCCCAGGGAGTACACCGGGTGTTGGTGGGCGGAACCGACATCGTGGTCGACGGGCAGGTGACCGGAGCCACTCCGGGAACAGTCCTGCGCTCCGGCCGCGACACCGAGACCGTGCTTCCCTAAGGAACAGCCCCCCGTCCGCCCCCGACCGCGCGGGGGTGTACGCAGTCGGGGGCAGAGGCTTGGGGGTGGGGTCAGGCGGCGAAATGCTCGTCTTTGGCTCGATAGTGTTCGTCAAGTCCACTGAGCGCGGGGTGATGCAACTCTGAGGGCCGGAATCGAACGGCCCCGCCGATGCTGTAGGCGGGAACGATGCCGTCGTTGATGCCTCTCAGCAAACTGTGCTGGTTGACGCCGAGCATCTGGCACGCCGCGTCCGGGCCGATGAGGTTTTCGACATGGTGATTCATGTGTCTGCTCCTTTCAGTGGCTTCGCCCCAGTCGCTGAGCACGGCCAAGGCGGAAATGGAGCGGGCATTGTCGCGAGGCAAACTCTCAAATAATTCACACCTAGGCCCACTGAGTGACGAGAATCCGTTGCCAATTTCGCTTCGGCTCTTGTGGATTATCCTGTGGATAACTCTAGACACCTGCGTGACCTGGGAGTTTGAGGCCGAAGTCTGGGCTGCCCGGCGCAGGTGGGCCGAAAGCACAGTAGTTTCACAAATTAAGTATATTTTTCTGAAATGAACTGATTCGCCGCCCCGCCGGTCACGGGCAGTAATCAGAATTGGCCGATTACTTCGTGGGCGAAGCGGTCCAAAGTGGTCATTGCGGAGGCCAAATCGGGGTCATGGGTGCTGTAGATCATGCGAGTTGCCCCCAGATCGGCCAAGAAGCGGGCATCGTCGAGGGTGGCGCCGAATCCCTGAAGATCGCAGGCCCGATCTCGTCCCGCATCCGCGGCCCAGCGCTGTACCTCGGCCCACATCTCGGGCCAGGTGTCACGGTTTTGCGAGGCCGAGAAGGCGGGCAGGAACGCATCGCCCCGCTGGCCGGCTCGGCGCAGCGCGGGTGGGGAGTGGCCCCCCACGATGATGGGGACACCTCCGGGTTGGAGGGGGTGGGTGGTGAGCTGGATGTTGTCGAAGGCCACCGTCGGGCCAGCAAAGCTGGCTACCGAATTGGCCCACAGCTCTCGCATGACGTCTATGTACTCATCGGCGCGGGCACCCCGATCGGCGAACGGATAGCCCAGCGCATCGAACTCGTCGGCCAGCCATCCTGCGCCGATCCCGAGCTCGGCCCGACCTCCCGACAGCACGTCGATGGTGGCCAGCTGCTTGGCCAGCAGCATCGGGTGGCGCTGGGGCAGCACCAGCACCGCAGTGCCGAACCGCAGCGTGTCGGTAACCCCCGCCAGATAGGCCATTAGCGCCAGCGGCTCAGGCAGCTGAGTGTTCTCGTTGTCCCAGGGGTAGGCCCCTGATTCGGCATACGGGTAGGGCGCCTGCTTGGCAGCGGGGAACACGATGTGGTCGGCGAAGAACAGCGAATCGCACCCCACGGCCTCGGCATGGCGGGCAAAGCCAGCCAAGAATTCCGGATCGGCGATCGGAGCCGCCGGTGGCCCTGACGCCCCGGTCGCAGTGCCGATGAGATAGAGCCCGAACTTCATTCCCGTAGCCTCCCACGCCTAGTCCACCCCTACCCTGGTAGGGCCATGCCTGCTCCTCCGCCACTCGGTGATTTCATGCCCGGCCTGGGTGATCCCGATGAGCTGTTGGGGGCGTTCTGCGATTGGGCCGAGGCGGCGGGGCTGGAGCTGTACCCCCACCAGGAGGAGGCGGTGCTGCGGCTGCTGGCCGGCGACAACGTGGTATTGGCCACCCCCACCGGTTCGGGCAAGTCGCTGGTGGCGCTGGCCGGGGCCTTCGCCGCGCTGGCCCAGGGCCGTCGGGCGGTGTATACCGCGCCGATCAAGGCGCTGGTCAGCGAGAAGTTCTTCGAACTGGTAGCGGCTTTCGGAGCCGAGCGGGTAGGGATGGTGACCGGAGACGCCACCGTGAACGGGGACGCCCCGGTGATCGCCTGCACGGCGGAGATCTTGGCGCTGCGGGCCCTGCACTCCGGCCATGAGACCGACGCCGACCTGGTGGTGATGGATGAGTTCCACTACTACGGGGACCGGGACCGGGGCTGGGCCTGGCAGGTGCCGCTGCTGGAGCTGAGCAAGCCCCAGTTCCTGCTGATGTCGGCCACCTTGGGCGACACCACTGCCTTGCGCCAAGACCTGAGCAAGCGAAACGACCGGCCCACTGCGCTGGTGGCCTCGGCTAAGCGGCCAGTGCCGCTGGATGTGGAGTATCGGGAGACGCCCCTGCACGTGTCCATCGCCGAGTTGCTGGGGGCCGACAAGGCGCCGGTGTACATCGTCCACTTCACCCAGCGGGAGGCCACCGCCCAGGCCCAGAGCCTCACCAGCCTCGACGTGCTGGACCCCGAATCCAAGGCCGTAGTCAAAGAGGCGGTGGGCGGCTTCCGATTCGACACCCCGTTCGGCAAAGACCTGCGCCGCTTCGTGCTGGCCGGAGTAGGAGTACACCACGCCGGGCTGTTGCCCAAGTACCGGCTGCTCGTGGAGAAGCTGGCCCAGCAGGGGCATCTCAAATTGATCTGCGGCACCGACACCCTGGGCATGGGGGTGAACGTGCCCATCCGCACCGTGCTGTTCACCCGCCTGTACAAGTACGACGGCCGCCGCACCCGGGTGCTGTCGGTGCGGGACTTCCAACAGATCGCGGGCCGAGCCGGGCGAAAGGGCTTCGACGAGGAGGGCAGCGTGTGGGTGCAGGCCCCCGAGCATGTTGTGGAGAACCGCCGGGCCGAGGCCAAAGCGGCGTCCGACCCGGTCAAGAGACGCAAGCTGGTGAAGAAGAAGCCGCCTGAGCACAACTACGCCCACTACGACGGCGACACGCTGGCCCGGCTGTGGCAAGGACAGCCCGAGACCTTGGAGTCAAGCTTCGCAGTGAGCCACTCCATGATGCTCAACGTGCTGGACCGGCCCGGCGACGGCTGCGCGGCCATGAAGCGCCTGCTCACCGACAACCACGAGCCCCGTTCCCGCCAGCGGGTCCACATCCGCCGGGCGGTGGGGGTGTTCCGATCGCTGATCGACGCCGAGATCGTTGAGGTGCTCGACGAGCCCGACGATCTCGGGCGTCCGGTGCGGGTGAACCTCGACCTGCAAGACGAGTTCCGTCTGAACCAGCCGCTCGGGCTGTTCGCGGTGGAGGCTCTGGAAGCGCTCGACCTGGAGGCGCCCGACTATCACTGGCAGGCGCTGAGCGTGGTGGAGTCGGTGCTGGAAGACCCCACGGTGGTGCTCTTGGCCCAGCGAGACAAGGTCCGCGATGACCTGATGGCCCAGCTGAAGGCCGAGCGGGTGCCCTACGAGGAACGCTTGGAGCGGCTGTCGGAGGTCACCTGGCCCCGCCCCGAGGCCGAGTTCATCGAGCCGGCCTTCGCGGTGTTTGCCCGCTTCCACCCCTGGGTAGGCCACGACCGCCCCAGCCCCAAGTCGGTAGCGCGCGACCTCATGGAGGTCGGCGACACCTTCAACCAATACGTCTCCCGCTATGGCATCAAGCGCTCCGAGGGCGCCCTGCTGCGCTATCTGTCCGACTGCTACAAGGCCCTGGTTCAAACCGTCCCCGCTGCCGCGGTCAACGACGCCCTGGCCAGCGTTACCGCCGAACTCCACACCCTCCTGCGCACCACTGACTCCAGCCTCCTCGACGAATGGGAAAGCCTGCGCACTGAGTAAAGCTCCTATGCCGGGGTGGCACACTGGGGTAGTGATCCCTGATCGGATCGTGTGTGTGGACTGCGGGGGGCAGTGCCACCGGCTCACGCACTGGCCCGAGGACGACCCGCCCGGGCCCGGTGACACCGTGGCCTATCGGTGCTCAGACTGCGGCGACCGGTGGGACATGGTGCTGGACCCAGAGGACTTCGACGACTGAGCGGCCTCAGGGCAGCAGCGAGGCGATCCAGGCGTTGAAGCGGGCGGCATGGGCTTTGGTCATCTCAGTGGGCAGGAACATGAAGCCGTGGGGAGAGTCGGGATAGACGGCCAACTCCACCGGTGATTCTGCGGCAGCCAGTCGGACGGCGAAAAAAAGCGAATCGTCCAGGAGATGGTCATAGGTACCCACCGTGACCAGACAGGGGGGCAGGCCGGAAAGGTCGGCGAAGAGCGGCGACACATCGGGATCTCGTCGCTCAGTCTCGGACATACCCGGAGTGAACGATTCGATCATGAATTGAAACCCCGGCGGATCCAACACGTCTGGATTACCGCCGTTGCCGAAGGTGGATGGGGTCCCCCTCAGGTCGTAGCAGCCGAATAGCAGGTTGGCGCCCAGCACACGGTCGATGGCGCTGAGGCGGTCCCGCACCCGCAATAGAGTGACTGCGGCCAGATGCGCCCCGGCCGACCCCCCGCCGATGAGCATCTTGTCGGTGCCCCAGCGCTCGGGGCCGTGTTCCAGAATCCAGGCTGCAGCCGCTTCGCAATCGTCGGGCCCGGCGGGGTAGGGGTGCTCGGGGGCCAGCCGATAGCCCACCGACAAAACCGCCAGTCCGTGGTTCTTGACCAGGTTCTCACTGGCCACGTCGGCCATTTGGGGACGGCCCAGGATCCAACCGCCGCCGTGGATTTGCAGGAAAATGGCCCGTGGCTCTTCTGGTTCAAAGAGCCGGACCGGAATGTTCCCGGCTGGTCCGGGAATGGTGGCTTCGACGGCCATTGACGATGGCTCGGGTTCTAAGGCAATCGCATTCTGGCGCTGGATCCGGGCACGGGCCACCGGGTCTTCGGGGAGATCGCCCTCTTCGCCTTCTGCACTGGGCAAGGCGTCGAAGAGATTTTCCAGCATGGCTTGGGCCTCGGGGCGGTATCCGTCAATTGTCTCGTCCCAGAGCCTCATTGGTATCTCCTGTCTGCTTTGTCCCGTGTCGTTGGGCAGGGTGAATTCTTGTTGCTGATCGACCTCAGGGCAGTAGCGAGGCGATCCAGGCGTCGAGGCGGGCATCGTGGGCTTTGGTCATCTCGGTGGGCAGGAACATGAAGCCGTGGGGGGAGTCGGGGTAGACGGCCAATTCCACGGGCGATTCGGCCGCGGCCATCCGGGCTGCGAAGAACAACGAGTCGTCGGCCAGGTGGTCGAAGGTGCCCACCGACACCAGGCAGGGGGGAAGCCCAGATAAATCGGCAAACAGGGGCGATACGTCGGGGTTGCGCCTTTCGGCCTCGGACATGTTGGGAATGAACCCCTCAAGCAGCATTTGCATCACCTTGGGGTTCAATGCGTCAGGCTGGCCGCCGTTGCCGAAGGTGGACGGGGTGCCCCGAAGGTCGTAGCAGCCGAAGACCAAGTTGGCGCCGAGGACCCGGTCGATGGCGCCGAGTCGGTCCCGAACCCGCAGCATGGTAACGGCGGCCAGATGGCCACCGGCCGACTCGCCCCCAATGAGCATCTTGTCGGTTCCCCAGAGCTCGGGGCCGTGTTCCAGCATCCAAGCCGCAGCTGCCTCGCAGTCGTTGGGCCCGGCGGGGTAGGGGTGCTCGGGGGCCAGCCGGTAGTCCACCGACAAGACGGCCAAACCGTGGTGGGTGGCCAGGTGCTCATTGCCGGGATCATTTGCCTGGGGTCGGCCCATCATCCAACCTCCCCCGTGAATGTGCAGGAACATGGCCTTGGGCTCATCGGGCACGAACAGCCGTACCGGAATTTCGCCGGCTGGTCCCGGAATGGTGGCCTCGACGGCCATTGCCGACGGCTCGGGCTCGAAGTCAATCATGAATTGCCGTTGAGCCTGGACTCTGGCCACCGGGTCCTCGATCTCCTCAACGGCGCCGTCTCCGTCGCCGAACGGGAGGTGGTCCAGCATGGCTTGGGCCTCGGCGCGGTAACCCTCGATTGTTTCGTCCCAGAGCTTCATCGGTATCTCCAGTCTGCTTGGTCTCGTGTCCTAGGGCAGGGGGCCTTGACTACTGATCAGCCTCAGGGCATCAGAGAGTCGATCCAGGCGTCGAAGCGCTTGGCGTGGGTCTTGGTCATCTCGGAGGGGAAGACCTGGAAGCCGTGGGGGGAGTCGGGGTAGACGGCCAATTCCACTGGCGATTCTGCGGCGGCCATCCGGGCTGCGAGGAAATAGGAGTCGTCGGCCAAGTGGTCATTGGCGCCCACCGTTACCAGACAGGGGGGCAGACCGGTTAGATCGGCAAACAGCGGTGACACATCGGGATCGCGTCGCTCGGCCTCGGTCATCCCCGGGATGAACGAGTCGAGCATGGACTGAAGACCTGCCGGGTCCAAAATATCTGGGCTGCCGCCGTTGTCGAAGATCGAAGGGGTGCCCCTCAGGTCATACCAGCCGAACACCAGGTTGGCGCCCAATACCCGGTCGATGGCGCCGAGGCGGTCCCGCACCCGCAACAGTGTGGCTGCGGCCAGATGCCCCCCGGCCGATTCACCGCCGATGAACATTTTGTCGGTGCCCCAGCGCTCAGGTCCGTGTTCCAGCATCCAGGCTGCGGCCACCTCGCAGTCGTCGGGCCCGGCGGGGTAGGGGTGCTCAGGGGCCAGCCGGTAGTCCACCGACAAAACGGCCAGCCCGTGGTGGGTGGCCAAGTGCTCATTGGCCGGATCGTTCATTTGGGGACGGCCGATAATCCAGCCGCCGCCGTGGATGTGCAGGAACATGGCCTTGGGCTCGTCGGGCTCGAACAGCCGTACAGGAATGTCTCCGGCCGGTCCCGGAATGGTGGACTCGACCGCCATGGGTGACGGCTCGGGTTCGAAGGCAATCATGTTCTGGCGCTGGATCTGGGCTCGGGCCAAGAGGTCTTCGGGGAGGTCGTCTGTGGCAGCGGGAAAGGCCTCGGCAAGAGCCGCCAGCATGGCTCGGGCCTCGGGGCGGTAACCGTCGATCGTTTCATCCCAGAGCTTCATCGGTTTCTCCTGACTGTTTCGTCTCGTGCCATCGAGCAGGGCGGTACTACGTTGCCCCTTTTGTGGGCGACGATGCCATTTTCTATCAGGACGGCGACGCGGTCATTCCGACGATCAACGCGCAGGGGCCGTGGGACGCCGGAGCCCAGCACGGCGGTGCCGTAGCCGGATTGCTGGCCCGAGCGGTCGAGCAGGAGCCCACCCCGGTGCCCATGCGGGTAGCCCGATTCACCCTCGACATGCTGCGGCGGGTGCCAGTGAAGCCGCTGGCCATCTCCACCGAGGTTCTCCGCACCGGCAAGAGGATCCAAACCGTTCAAGCTGAACTGCACGACGGCGACATTCTGGTGGCGTCGGCTGTCGCCATGTCGGTGCGGACCGGTGCGGGCTTCGACATGTCGCCCTACCGCCAGCCTGATGTCCCGCTGCCCCCTCCGCCGGGAAGCGCCGAGAAGCCCTTGGCATTCAACCCCCGGGAATCGATGCCCGAGGGCTTTCCCCACGTCGTGGAATTCGACCGGGTGGTCGGCAGTTACCGCGGGGGCTCACCCAGCAAGACTTGGGTCCGTTTGCTGGTGCCGTTCGTGCGTGGGGAGGAGACATCCCCGCTGGTGCGATTGATGGCCCTGGCCGACTTCACCAGCGGCTTGGGCGCATTCATGCCCTATGACCAGTTCGTGTCCATCAACCCCGACTTGACCATCCACGTATTGCGCTATCCCACCAGCGAGCGCATTTGCGTCGACGCCGAGACCTGGGTCGACGCCGACGGCATCGGCCAATCCCGGGCCCGGCTATTCGACGAGGACGGTCTGTGTGCTCTCAGCAACGCCTCGGTGTTTATTGAGACCCGGGCTCGTTACTGACCAGGCACAACCCGCCAGCTCAAGGGCCGCCGAGGGAGGCGATGTCGTCAAAGCCGACGACGTGGCCGCTCCAGTCGTCAGGTTGCCGGATCATCCAGTCGGCGCACTCTGCGGTGAACTCGGGGGTCTTCAGGGTCTCTAGGCCGGCTCCGCCGGTGGCGATCTCGGCGCCCTGGGTGTTGTAGACGTGCCACCACCCCTCGGTGGAAACGATGGTGTCCACCCGCAACACGTTGAACGCCACTCCCCGGCCTCCGACCTCCAAGTGCATGGAGGCATTCCACCGCTCCATGGCCTGTTTGGACGTGGAGTACAGGGCCAGGTTGGGGCTGATGGCGGTGGCCGATCCCGAGCTCACGCTGAGCACACGGCCCCGGCCTCGCTCCAGCATCCCCGGTACCAAGCCCTGGCACAGCTGCATCGGCCCCACCACCTGTACCCGGAACGCCCGCTCCCAGCGAGACCAGGGCACCTCGATGATCGGTCCGTTGGAGGTGTAGCCCGCGTTGTTGACCAGGATGTCGCAGCCCCCGTACCACTCCAGGGTGTGGTCCACGATGCGGGCGGTTTCGTCGGGCGAGGTCAGGTTGGCCTGCACGCTGCGGGCCTCGATGCCCTCGGCACCCAGTGCGGCTACCACTTCGGGCAGCGACCCCGGCAACAAGGCATTGGGGTCGTCGGTCCCGGTGCGCCCCACCACCACCAGTCGGGCCCCGGCCCGTCCCAGCCGGAAGGCGATCTGACGGCCGATGCCCCGGGTTGCCCCGGTGACCACTGCCACCGAGCCGTCAACCGAAAACGACACGCCCGGACCCTATCCCGACACCGGTTGGGCGCGGCGGTCGGCCAGCACCAGCAGGCAGGGAAGAATGATCACGGCGGCCATCATCGAGAGGATCCCGGTGATGGCAATCAGAATCCCGAGTTGGCTCACCACCAGCAGGGGGGCGAAGGCCAGCACGATGAAGCCCAACGCAGTGGTGGTGGCCGACCCGAACAGCGCCCCGCCGACGCTGTTGGCGGTGGTTGTCAGCGCATGGGCGATCTCTGCTCCTCGTTCGCGTTCGTGCAGATACCGGTGGGCGAAGTGGATGGTGTAGTCCACCCCGATGCCGATGGTAAGCGACGTCAACAGCGCGGTGAGCGCGTTGTAGTTGATGCCCATCACCCACATGAATCCCAGCAGCAATATCAATACCACCACGATTGGGGCGACCGTGATCGCTCCCAGCAGCGGTCGGCGGTGGGCCCGCCAGAAGTACACCGTGAGCAGGGCGAGTGCGGTGAGGACGGTGATAAACGTGGCGGTGGTCTGGCTGCGGGCCACCGCATTGGTGGTCACCCCCGGGTTGATTTGAGCCCCCGTCACCGTGAAATTGCCGGGAGCGTCGTCAGCCCAGAGGTCGCTAGACGCGTTGTAGAGATCGCGGGCATCGCTGTCGCTCCCGAAATAGGCCTGAATCGGGATGATGGTCACGTCATTGCCCGATGAATCGGCCAGTGAGGCGATCTTCGCAAAGTCATCGGGGGCGGCCTCCGACACCTGGCGGTACAGCTGGGCCAGGTCGTCGGATGATCCCTGGGTGAGCACCGCTCGGGCATTGGGCACCGTCTCAGAGGCCAGCGATACCAGCGTGGTGCCACCCACGCCGACCACATGTTCGGGCTGCTCCAAACCGGAAGGTGTCGATCCGCCCGACCCGGGTCCAGGTCCCCGCAGCTGGTCGTCTAGCGCTACCAGAGCCTTGGCTGCGGCTGGATCTTCCAGATCGGTGATGACCACTCCGGTGATCGTGGTGCTCAGCCCGCCGACTTCTTGGCGGGCCAGGCGTATGTCTTGCACCACCTCGGAATCCTCGGGCAAGAACTCGTCCTCTTTGAACTCGGTGTCCACATTGATCCCACCCGCTACCGCGGCACCGGTCAGCGCAGCCACGGCCAGCAGGGTGAGCTTGGGATGGCGGGCGCAGCGGGCCACCATCGGTTCCAGCAGGCGGCGCACCCCGGGAACGGAGTCGATCACGGGCCGGGTTCTCAGTGGCCGCCCTCGGGCTATCCGCCGACGGTCGCCCAGGATCCTCACCGCGGGCACCAGCGACGTCATGATGAAGAACCCGGCGATGATCCCGCAGGCCGCCAATATGCCGAAGTCCCTGATGGGAGACAGGGGACTGGCCAAATTGGTCAAGAAGCTGAGGGCGGTGGTCAGCGCCCCCAAGCCGATGGCCGCGCCGGTGAGGGACACGGCCCGGCTGGTGGCCCGGCGCGGGTCGGCATCGCGTTCCTCACGGCGGCGGGACACGATCTGGAGCGAATAGTCCACCGTCAGACCCACCAGCAGCACCGGCACGATGATGCTGATCGGTGTGATGCCGTTGATCTTGTCCAGGCCATCGGGGCCGAGGTAGCCCGACAGACCGATCTGCCACAGAGCGGTCAAGATCACACCGATGATCGTGATTGCGGTGTCGGCCGGAGACCGGAAGAGCACGGCCAGAACTACCACCATCACCACCAGCGCCAGAGGAAACAAGAACCCGCTATCAGTCAGGGCCTGCTGGGCTCCCTCTTGGAATCGGGCGTTCGACAGAGTGCGGGCCGATGCATCCGGTCCGTAGTCGCCCCCTTGGATCACGTCATTGACCACCAGCAGGGCGTCGAAGGAGTCCAGGTCGGGAAGGTCGATCTGTTGCAGTCTGACCTGGCCCAATCCGGCGTTATCGCTGAACAACTGGTCGAACTGAGCCGCTCGGGCATCATCGGCTGGGTCGACGGCCAGCGCCCGGGCTACGTCCTCAGCGGTGAGCTGGGCCGGTGGCACGCCGGCCAGCGCAACGATCAAATGGGCGTAGCTGCGGACTACTGGTTGACCGTCTTGGGGAACGAAGGGCGCCACTTCGGGGTGGGCCAGGGCCATTTCCGAGCGGGCGATGACCTCTCGGATGACGTCGGGCGACGTCACGTTTCCCCGGGCCACGATCTGCGCGCTGGTGAATGCGCCCGATTCGGGGAACCGAGCCTCCAGCTCCTCTACAGCCCGAGCCAGGTCGCTGCCCGCGGGCACGAACGACCCCATCGCGTCGGGCTCCTCGGTGGTCAAGGCAACCCCGGGCAGCATGGCCGCGGTAATGAGGGCGATCACCGCGATAGTGCGCCAAGGGGAGCGGGTGACCAGGCGGGCGTACCAGTCCAGCATGAAGGTGCGGGGGCTTTCCGGCTGTCCTGGGGATCAGCTGGCCCTGGAGCCGGGTGCTCCTGCGCCGACCGAAGCCATAGCCGCACCCACGATGCCGGCGTTGTTCCGCATTTCGGCGACAACGACCTCGGTGTCGATGTCCAGCAGCGGTCCCCAGATATCGAAGTCTTTGCTGATGCCGCCGCCGAGAATGAACAGTCCGGGCGAAATGATCTTCTCGAGGTGCTGCAAGTACTCCCTGACCCGGCCCACCCACGTCGGCCAGTCCAAATCCTCCCGCTTGCGGACCTTGGCTGCCGTCCACACCTCCACGTCGTCGTCGTGTCCGGCCAGGTAGAGGTGGCCGAACTCGGTATTGGGCACCAGGCTTCCGTCCACGAACACCGAGCTTCCGATCCCGGTGCCGAATGCCGTGAAGCACACCGTCCCCGTCCGGCCCACTCCTGCACCATGGGTCATTTCCGCCATTCCGGCGGCATCGGCGTCATTGATGATCGTTACCGGGGCGCCGATCCGATTGCTCATCGTCTCAGCGATGTCAACCCCGGCCCACGAGTCGTCTAAATGCGCCACCCACTTGACGGTGCCGCCGACAATGGGAGCGGGAAAGGCGCAGCCCACTGGCCCAGTCCAGCCGAACGATGTCACCAGCTCGTCGACCACATCAGCTACTTCGTCGGGAACGCCCGGCTTCGGGGTGGGAATTCGGAGTCGCTTTTCGAGCAGCTTGCCGGTGTCCACATCTACCGGCGCGGCCTTCATGCCGCTTCCCCCTATGTCGATGCCGAATGCTGCGCTCATAGCCGATACCGGTTTCCCGCCCGATGAAGGTACCAGCGGCCCTCCCCGGCAGGGGAGTTGAGCGCGGGGTGCGCGAAGCTGGAAAGAACTTGGAATCGGGCAGAACAATCCGAATCCGGTTACAGAAACAGGGGTTGAGCAATGGCAGAGATGCTGGCTGGAAAAGTGGCGCTGGTGTCGGGTATCGGGCCCGGTCTGGGAATTGAGATCGCTCGGCTTTATGCCCGGGAGGGGGCCGACGTCGTGATGGGCGCCCGCCGGACCGAGGTGATGGAGCCGCTGGCCGCCGAGATCGAGGCGATGGGCCGCCGCACGGTGTGGCAGTCGACCGACATCACCGATCCCGCCCAGTGTCAGGCGCTGGCCGATGCCGCGGTGGAAGAGCTGGGGCGGCTCGACGTCTGCGTGAACAACGCCTTCAACGATGGCTTTCCCATTGTCAACGTGGAGAACGCCGACCTAGACCGCTGGCGCAATGTGATTGACGTGAACTTCTTCGGTTCGTTGAACATGACTCGGGCCTGCATTCCCGCCTTGCGGGACTCTGGGGCCGGGCGGATCATCTTCATCAACACCATGTCCATCCGCATGCGACAAGCGGGCTGGGGGGCCTACAGCAGCTCCAAGGCGGCATTGGAGAACATCACCAAGATCCTGGCCAAAGAGCTCGGCCCCGACGGCATCCGGGTGAACAGCGTGCTGCCCGGCTATATCTTTGCCGACGCAGTCCGCAACTTCCTCCAAGGCCAAGCCGACGCCCGGGGGGTGGACTACCAGGTGGTCTACGACGAGACCGCCGGAGAGACCGCGCTGAAGTACCTTCCCGATGCCGCCGAGATAGCGGGGGCGGCCTTGTTTTTCGCCTCCGATCTCTCTTTGCCCATCACCGGGGCCTCCCTGGACGTCAACGCCGGGCACTGGATCGGCGGGGCATGACCGACGAGCGGCTCTTCTCAGTCCCATGAGCGCCGGCACCCCCGCAGGAGTTGCCATCGCCGAGGTGCTGGCCGACGCCGGAATCACTCATGTGTTCGGGGTGCCGGGGGGCTATTCGATCAAGGTGTTCGACGGGCTGCGGACGGTGGCAAACCGGGTGCAAAGCGTCAGAGCGGCCCACGAACACCAGGCTTCGGTCATGGCCGACATGTACGGCCGGCTCACCGGACAGCCCGGCGTGTTCACCGGCCAAGGGCCGTTTGCGGCCTCATCCGGCGGGTTTGGCCTGATGGAGGGGTATCTGTCGGGTACCCCCATGCTGGTGCTCACCGAGATGACCGACCATGGCATCCCTCAACACGCCCCCACCCAAGGAACCACTGGCGACCATGGCTCGGTGGACTTGCCCCGCATCCTGTCGGGAATGACCAAGTACCTGAGCGTGGCCACCACCCCCAACGAGGCGGTGCACGCGGTGGAACTGGCCATCCACCACGCCACCTCGGGTCGCCCCGGTCCGGCCGCGGTGGTGTTCCGCCTCGATGCCATCTTCCGGCGCACCGACGAAGCCCGCCATCCCCGCCTCTACCGGCGGAACCGGGTGGCATCGGCTGCCCCGCCCCGGCCCGACGCATCAGCGGTGGCCGCGTTGGCCGAACTGCTGGCGGGGACCAGGCGCCCGGTGATCGTGGCCGGAAACGGCATCCACCAAGCCCAGTCTTACGACCAGCTGGATGCCCTGGCCCGTAGGGCTGCCGCGCCGGTGGTGACCACGGCCAAGGCCCGGGGGGTGATCGCCGACGACCACCCGTGGGCCGGCGGTCCACTCAGCCCGTTTGGCTGGCAGGGAGCGTTCGATCTGCTGGCCCGAGCCGACGCGGTTGTAGTGCTGGGATCGCGCCTCAATCCCCACGACACGCTGGTGGAGTCGCCCACATGGCTGGATGCCGACCGCCAGCGAATTGTCCAAGTGGACATCGAAGCCGCCAACCTGGGGGTGAGCTTCCCGGTGGAGTTGGGCATTCACGCCGATCTGGGAGCGCTATTGGCCGAGCTTGTGCCTGCGGTGGGGGTCGATGAGGACCTGGCCAATGACCGATGGGTCGAACTGGCCGAGATCAAGTCAAGGGCCGAGGATCCCCCCGTGCTGCACGAGCCGGCCAGTCCGGTGCCGCCCCAGCGGGTGATGCAGGTGCTCAACGAGGTGTGGCCGGCGGAAGGTCGGATCACCTTGGACGCGGGCAACAACCGGATCTTCGCCTACCACTACCTCGATGCCCGCACCCCCGGCCGGCTGCACCTGCCCGGCGGGCACTTGGGCATGGGCTGGGGTCCGCCCGCCGCGCTGGCCGCGGCCATGGTCCATCCCGGCGAGCGAGTGCTGTCGATCAGCGGCGACGGCGGCTTTTTGATGTCGCTGCACAACCTGGCCACTGCGGTGGAGTACAAACTGCCGGTGACGTTTCTGGTGCTCAACAATCGGATGCTGGGCAACGTCTACGACTTCCAGGGGCCGGATCGCCGAACCGCCGTCGACATCGACGACCACGACTTCGCTGCGGTGGCCCGGGCCTTCGGCATGGACGGCCACCGGGTGGACGATGACGTTGCGCTGGCTGACGCCCTGGCCTCGTCGCTAGCCGCCGACGGCCCGGTGCTCATCGAAGTTTCCACCGACCCCGACCAATCGTCCGACCTGGTCCGAGTCCGCGACTCCCGCTCGCCATGACCGTAACCCTCGAGGCTGAGATCAGCCCCGGGATGAGCACCGCTGATGCGGTGCGGTTGGCCCACCTTGTAGAGGAGGCCGGATTTCACCGGCTAGGCATCTCCGATGTCGTCTACTGGCCCGACTGCTTCATGCTCCAAGCCTTATGTGCCCAGGCCACCAGCCGGATCGCGGTCGGCGCCATGGTCACCAATCCCTATACCCGCCATCCGGTGGTGCTGGCCGGAGCTCTGGCCACTCTGGACGACCTGGCCCCCGGCCGGGCGTTCTGCGGGCTGGGCGTGGGGGCCGGCTTGGAGCCGCTGGGCATCGACTATCCCAAGCCGGTGGGTGCTCTACGGCAGGCGGTGGCCGACATTCGCGCCCTATTGGATGGGGGAGAGGTGGGCGGCGAGCGATTGATCCGCCCCGCCGCCCATCCGGTGCCCCTGTCCATCGGTACCCGCAGCCCTCAGGTGATGCGATTGGCCGGAGAGGTGGCCGACATCGCCCTCGTCGGCGGTCGCTTCTTGTCGGCCGATCTAGCTGACACTTACCGGGTGTGGCTGGCCGAAGGAGCGGCGCGGTCCGGGCGCACTTTGGACGACTTCGAGACCGCCCCCCGGCTCACGCTGTGCTGTTCGCCCGACGGCGACCTGGCCCGGCGCAGCGTCAAGCGCTATGCGGCTCACTATTTGACCATCATTCGACCCCCTGAGCTGGATGTGGCCCCCGACCACATGGCGGCAATCGAAGCTGCTTTGGACCGCAGCCGGGGCTGGTACTTCGACCACAACCGGTTCGACGACCCCGCACTCGATGAACTGATCGACGACCGGCTGGTGCAGGCGTTCACCATTGTCGGCACGCCGGATGAATGTGCCGATCAGCTTGGTGCAGTGCTCGACATGGGGTTCACCAGCGCCAGCCTCAATCTGGCCGCCACCGCCAGCGCCAGCGCCGCCGAGGGCTTGGCCGAGACCATCACCAGCTTCGCCCCGGTTGTGGCCTCGCTGGCGAAGGACTAGCCGCCAATCAGCCGGCTGAAGGCCTGGCGGTAGAAGCCGAGGGCAATGCCGCAGGGGTTCGGGTCGCCCTCGATTGCCGCATAGGGCAGCGACGCCCCAGTGAAAGCGGTGTCGTTCCAGAACGGGTCTCCTGGGTCCACCGGCCCCCATGGACCCACATACAGATAGGGCTCGGGGTGGGCCGCGTCTCCTGGCGATGCCCCGTAGGTGGCCCGGGTGACCCGCTCGGACTCAGCATCGCCAATCTCCACCGCAACGTCGAAGTGGCCGGGCCACAGTTGCACGCGGCTGGGATCGGGTGCGCCTGGAGTGCAGCGCAGCTCTTCCAGCGCCGCAGTGGCCATCCCGAACCAGTCGCTGATGAAAGCCACCAACTCGCTGTCCACCGTCAGCGGGCGATCGAAATCGCCCAGCGCCACGGTGTCGTGCTCGGCTTGGTCGCTGGTGGCCTCCACCCCCAGGAACTCAGCCGCAGCGCCCAGCGTGGTAATCCTCTCGGCCTCCACCTCGTCGCCAAATTGCACGACCAGGAGGCTGCCTTCTACCCGAACCTGGGTGTCATCGCCGAAGAACGGGGTGCCGAAGCCGCCCAGAGTCCAGCGCAGGCCGAACTTCCCGTTGGCCGCCTTGCGGGTGTTGGATACAACTCCGTAGGCCAGCCGGTGGAGGTCGTCGCGCCGCACCGGATAGTGGTCAGGCACTCCCAGCAGCCGCCGGTAGTTGGCCAGCCAGCGGGGTTGGCAGAAATCGGCCATCGCCTCGTCATCGGCAGCCAGATCAGTCCATAGGAGATCGCCCGCACTGGTTGGGGTCACAACCCTGGAGGCCGCCTGGTCATCGCTGCCCACCGCCACTGGGTCGTCGGCAAACCTGGGTCCGATTTGGACGGCGGGTGGCGATGGCTCCAGCACTCTGGCCACTAGATCGTCGCCCACGATGGCATTGGCCTCGGCTTGTGGGTTTCGGTATCGGGGTGTCATGGTGCCTTAAGGGAAATTTATCGGCGAACGGCAGCAATCACACCGCTTCGCCGACAGTCGGTAGTGTCTCGCCGACGACCACGATGAGGAGGACACACTCATGGGAAGACTGGACGGCAAAGTTGCCCTGGTTACCGGCGGTGGAGGCGGGCTGGGCACGGCCATCAGCGTGCTGTTCGCCAGCGAAGGCGCCAAGGTGGTGGTGCAAGACCTGAACGAGTCGGCGGCTGCGGCCACCGCCGATCAGGTGATCGCCAACGGTGGCGAGGCCATGAGCGCAGCCTGCGACGTGTCCGACAGCAAGGCCATCGAAGCCATGTTCGCCGACATTGACGACCGTTTCGGGCCGGTCACGGTGCTGGTGAACAACGCCGGCGTGGACAGCACTCCCGGCGACGGCTCTGGGGAGGGCAACACCGGCGGCGATCGTCAGATCGTGGACATGAGCGACGACGGCTGGCAGCGGATGCTCGACATCCACCTCAACGGCGCTTTCTACTGCACCCGGGCCATGTTGTCCCGGGTCATCGACACCGATCTGAAGGCCTCGGTTGTCTGCATGTCCTCCATCGCCGGACTGGCCGGATGGGGGCCGATTCACTACGCCACCGCCAAGGCCGGCCTTTTGGGGTTCGTCCGGGCGATGGCCCGATTCTGCGCCCCTCACGGCATCCGGGCCAACGCGGTGTGCCCCGGCGTGATCGACACCCCGATGGTGGCCGGTGTTGACGCAACCATGATCGAGGGCCTCAAGATGATCACCCCCGCCGGCCGCATCGGCCAGCCGGAGGACATCGCCTATGCCGCCCTCTATCTGGCTTCCGACGAGAGCGATTTCGTCACCGGCGAGACCATCACCCCCAACGGAGGCCTCGTCATCGGCTGACCAGGCGGGTCAGCGAAATCAGTCCTCGGGGAGGGGGATTTCTAGAGCGCCCATCTCGACGAGGTGTTCGACTTCGGCGGGATCCATGCCCAGCTCCTCGATGCAAATCTGGCGGGTGTGCTCGCCTAGCAGGGGGGCGGCATGAACCGGCGGCGTGGGCATCTCGCTGCCGTAGAAGCAGGGGCCTTCCAACACCAGGTTGCCGGCGCCGGGCTGGAAAACCTCGAGCGGGAACCCCCGCTCGCTGAGCTGGGGATCGGTCATGTGATCCAAGGCTGTCAGCATGGCCGAGCCGGGCACGCCGACCGCTTGACAGGCCTCTTGGACTTCCAGAGGTGAGAGGCCAGAGGTCCACTCTGCAACTCCGGCGTTGACTGCCTCTCGGGCGCCTATCCGGCCTTCAGCGCTGCCGTATGCCGGGTGATCGGCCCATGCCGGGGTGCCCATAGCCTGTTTGAGCGCGGCCCAGTCGGCGTCGTCGCGCACGCACACCACACTCCACTGCTGGTCGCCGGCGCATTGGAACACCCCCCAGGGGGCGCCCTGGTCGGAGTCGTTGCCCACCGGCTGCACCGACCCCGGGCTGAGCGACTCGGCCATGAACAGGTCGCCCAACGTGTTGACCAGCGCCTCAGCTTGGCTGATCTCGGCCTGGGACCCTTCGCCCCGGCGCTCCCGGTTCAGCAACCCGGCCAATGCGCCCAGAGCGCAAAGCCGCCCGGCCAGGTGGTCGGGATGGATGGCGTTGGACCCCGGAGGCGGGTCGCCGTCGGTGAAGTTCCACAGATACTTGATGCCCCCCACGGTCTGGATTGTGGGCCCGTAGCCGATCCAGTCGGCGTAGGCTCCGGTCGAGCCCATGAGCTGGCTGCTAGCCATGCACACTCCGGGGTTGATCTCTTTGAGCGCTTCATAGCCCACCCCCATGGCGTCCATAGTGCCGGTGGAGTTGTTCTCGATCACGATGTCGGCGGTCTTCACCAACTCCTTGAGCACCGCCAGGCCCTCGGGAATCTTGGAGTTGACCCCGAAGCTGCGCTTGGTGCGGCTCGACGACGCGAACGAAGCCGTCATCTCGGTTCCGATGACCAGCCTCATGAAGTCGGGATAGGTGCGGGTCTCGATCTTGATCACGTCGGCGCCGTACTCGGCCAGCATCCGCCCGCCCTCCACGCCCACGCCGCCGTGGCCGAAGTCCAGCACCCGCAGCCCGGCCAGCGGCTGAGCCAACTCGCCAGCATCAGGCACCGGCCCTTGGGGCTCGGCGGCCGCCGCCTCCGCGGCCACCTCGTCGTCGTGCTCGCCCACTGCCGGCGCTCCGAACCGGAACCCCTGGCGCTCTCGATTGATCTCCATAAATCCCGAGGCCGTGGCCGCCTGCACGCCGGGGGACACATCCATCGGCACGAACGTCGATCTGGACACGTAGTGCTCGTTCACCAGGATGTCGGACGGCTTGAGCATGGGGGTGACCACCACGCCTCGGCGCTGAGCCTCGGCCGCGGCCTCTTCCATCATCATGGGGGCGAAATGCTCGGCGATCACCGGGTTCAGCACATCGCCGTTCATGATGCGGGTGATGGTCTGGCTCCACATCTCGTCGGCGAATGCCTCGGGACGGCCCATCCACTCCCACATGGCGAACCACTGGCGGGGGCTCAGGATAACCATGGTGATGAATCCGTCGGCAGTCTCGAACAAGGGATAGACCACCGTGGTGCCCGCCCGGACGATGGGCGGGTCTACACCCGCGTCCAGGGTGGGTTGCATGTTGGCCAGCTGCCAGGTGTTGAGGTGTATGGCCGCCTCCAGCACCGAGAAGTCCAGGTGCTGGCCCCGACCGGTGCGCTGTTTGGCCACTAGGCCGATGAGCACGGCCAGCGCGCCCACCACGCCGGCGGCGTCGTAGGCGAAGGCGCCGGGGATGAGCAGCGGCGGCTTCTCGGGGATGCCCGAGGCAGCCAAGTGCCCGCTCATGGCCTGAATAACCTCGTCGGTGGCCTCGAATTGGGCGTAGGGACCTTTCTGGCCGAAGTCGGTTAGGGATAGCACCAAGAGGTGCTCGAACTCGGCAGACACCTCACGGGGGTCGAGCCCGTGTGGGGCCAGCGTCCCCGGTTTGGTCGACTCGATCCACACGTCGGCGCTGGCCAGCAGTTCTCGCAGCTGGGCCTGTCCCTCTGCGGCGTTCACATCCACGGTGACGCCCCGCTTGTTGAAGTTGCGGAATGCGAAGTACAGGCTGGCGTCGCCGTCGGGGGCGAACGGGGGCATGCGCCGGGATTCGGCTCCGCCGGGCGGCTCCACCCGGATCACGTCGGCGCCGAAGTCGGCCAGCAACCGCCCGGCCAACTCGCCCTTGATGTCGGCCATGTCGATGACCCTCAGGCCGCTCAGTGGCAGTTCATTTGAAGACACGAAGCGCGACACTACTGCCAGCTTTCCCACTGATTCGAAGAACGTGGTCAACTAGCGAGATGAGCAAGCGGACCAACCTTGAGATCCTCCAGTCGGTGTTCGACTCCATGGGCGACGCCGACGCGGTGGTGGCCCACTACACCGACGACTACGTGTTGGAGCTGCCCTACGCCCATCCCGAGAAACTGGATCGGACCGAGGGCAGAGAGGCGGTGCGGGAGCGGCTAGTGGGGGCATTCCAATTGTTCCGCTTCACCCTGCACATCACCGATGTCTACCCCTGTGTCGACCCCGACCTAGTGATCGCCGAATACGTCAGCCAGGGCGAGGTGATTCCCACTGGGCGGCGCTACTCCAACCGCTATATCGGTTTGTGGCGCTTCCGCGAAGGAAAAGTCTGCTTCACCAGGGAGTACCTCAACCCGGAAATAGCCCGGGCTGCGATGGCGCCTGCTGGCGACTAGCGGTTAGAACCTGCCGCCGCCGAAGCCTCCGCCCCCGAGACCCCCACCGCCGAAGCCTCGCATGAGGGGACCTTGGGACCGTTCGTTGAAAGTGTCGCTGATGCCGGATTGCTCGAACCCCATGGGCACCTGGCCGGTGGTGGCGTACAGGTAGAGGGCCATCTGGAAGATGGCGGTAAGCGTGCTTACAACCACCGCCACCAAAGCGATCCACCCAAACCCGATGACGATTGCGACCAGTGCGCCAACTGATCCGGCTGACGCCCCCAAGGCAATGATGATGATGCCTGGGATGGCGGCCACGAATCCGATGATGCCGAAACCCACCTGGGCGATCAGGTTCTCACCCCAGGTATGGCGCAGAAGCTCGCCGGAGCGGCTCAGCGACTGAAACGGCCCGGTTTGCTCGACCACCAGGATGGGCACAACCAGGAAGGTGAGCACACCCCAGGCCATGCTGAGGAGGCTGCCGAGAATGCGGGCGACGATGTTGTCCGAGCTCTGGATCAGTCGAATGATCATCCCGACGGTCAGCGCCAGAATCGCCCAGGGCACGATCACATGAAACCGGGAGAACGCCCCTTTGATGGCGCTGGAGATGGTGGGGTCGCCACCGCTGAACCGCTCCCGGGCCCCCGATACCACTGCGGCGTTGAAGAAAACGGTGATGACGGTGACGGCAAAAAGGATGATGATTCCACCGATCCACAGCATGGGATCGCTTCCCGCGCTGCTGCCCCCGTCGTCAATCCCATCGGTGGAAAGCCAGATGGGCAGCCCGACGGCCAATACCACTGCTATCGAGGCCAGCGCCCCCAGAATCGGCAGGACGGCCAGCTCCCGATCGTGTTGCAGCACCGCCCATGAGGCCTTGGCGGTGTCCATTGTTCGACGAAATCGACCCATGGCTGAAACGCTACCAGCGAAGGACGACAGTTTTGCGACGACGAAATCGAGGCTTATTGACTGGCTCGTACCAAAGGCACTTCGCAGGACTGGTCGAGGTCGATCTCCACGGTGAGGTGGCCGTTGCCGTGGGGGCCGGCGCCCCAGGAGGGCATGACCGCGGAGTACAGGCCGGTGCCGCCGGCTACGAAGACGAGCAGGTCGTCGGGGCTGCTCAAGGCGTGGATCACTATGTCGGGGTTTTCGCCCTGGCTGCGCTGATGGCGGTCGATGCCCGAGCCCCGCGCCCGAACCGCAGACAGCTCCGACCAGGATCGCTTAGCCCGCTGGTGAAGCGCCTCGGCGATGGTGACCCGGTCGTGGCCCACGTCGGCTAGGGCGATGGCATGGTCGGGGTTGAGCACCAGCACCTGGGTTCCCCGGGCGAAATGGGTGTTGTTGGCCCCCAGCCCCGACAGCGAGGCGGCCAGCACATTCAGCAGGTGGTCGGCATACACCTCGGGGTCGTCGTCGGGGAAGCACAGCACCGAATGCGGCCCTTCGGTGCAGGCCACCGTGACCGTGCTCTGGTCGATGCCGTAGCCCAGCGAAGTGTGCAGCGGCGGGAAGGGACTGGCCTCCTCGTCCTCGCCCAGGCAAAACGTGAACTTGCCGGGATGACCCAGCAGCGCCATGTCGGAGGTGCCCGGTCGTCCGCCCCCGATGTTGATCATGGCCAGGCGCACCGCCCGGCCGATGCTGGCG
Source organism: Candidatus Poriferisocius sp. (assembly GCA_965208545.1). Taxonomy (GTDB): domain Bacteria; phylum Actinomycetota; class Acidimicrobiia; order Acidimicrobiales; family Bin134; genus Poriferisocius. The sequence goes on from OZ242341.1 coordinate 1,166,180, forward strand.
TTGGCCCGGTGGCCGGGGCCCAGCGCGCCGAAGCCCGACGCAATGCCGCACGCTCCCACCGCCGGTCCGTTGACCACAAGAAGCGGCCCCAAGTTGTGGGTGGTGGCCTGTACTTCGGTCATGTCCAACCGGGGGTCGGACACCGCCCGGACAGCGGCTATCACCACCGGGAAGTAATCGGGCAAACAGCCGGCCATGACCGCGGCAATGGCGGCCTTCTCCACGGTGGCCTCGCCTAGGTTGGGGCCAAGCTGGCCCAGCGAGACATCGCCGTCGAGGCCCGATGCCAACACCATGCGCTCGACCCGGGCCGGGGTGGGTATCACCACTGGCAGCCCGTCGGTGCAGCCCGCTTCGTGGAGCTGTTCGAGAGCGGCCTCCTCGGAGAGCGCCGTCAGCCGTTGGCTCATCCGGCAGCGCCCAGCGCCTGAAGCACCTCGTCTGCGATGTCGTCGGCCACCATCTTCATGGCCTTCTCCCCGGTGCCGGCCACCGGGTGGGGGAGGATCACCCTGGGAATGTCGGGCATGCCTGCCGACCGGGACACGAAGTCTCCCTGAGGGGAAAACTTGGTGGTTACCAGGGCCACCGCCGGGGTGTCGCGGCGGGCGGCTTTGATGGCGTCACGCACGGTGCCGCTGGTGCAGCTGCCTCAATGGCCATAAGCGGCCACCACCGCGTCGCACGCCTCGGTGATCTCGCCCATCAGCTGATCGTCGGCCACCATCGAGGCGTTGCCCTTGTTCCAGGCCCGAACCTCCACGTCGGGGCGCACCCGTCTCAGGCTCTCGCCCACCGCATCCATGAACGGCACCGAGTCGGGGAATCCGTTGGCCAACAGCCCGATGGTGAGGACTCCGCCTCCCGCCGACAGCTCATAAGGGGTAACCGGTTCGCCCGGATCAGCCTGTGGGTCCATATATTCGATCGCCATGGCTCTACGGTAGTGCAAGTGCATCAGTGGAAGGCATGGGCTGTGATCGCGGTGATCGCCGCCGCGGTCGGAGTTGTGGCCGTGGTGGTGGATCGGCAGTTCTTTGTCGAGGAGGATCCTGTGCTCACCACCTCTCCAGCACCGATCGCGCCGTCGCCCGTCTCGACTCCCGCCTCCACGGCGCCCCCTTCGCCCGAACCCATCCCCACCGGAGAAACCAGCCCCACCGAGGCACCCACCCTCACGCCCACTCCGGTACCCACACCCACTCCCTATCCCGGCTGGGTGGATCCGGCGACCGCCTTCCAGCCATCCAGCGGTATGCCCGGGCTGCTCACCTTCCGGGGCAATCCCACGCGCACCTTTTACGGCACCGGTCCAGCTCCCCAGGCGCCGGAGGTGTTGTGGCGGTTCACCGGAAGCGACGAGCGGGATTTGTGCTCGCTCACCACTTGGGAAGCGGGCACCACCCTATGGTGCGGCGCGGGGTGGACTGGCCAGCCGGCGGTGATCGAGTGGGATGAGCGCACCTGGGTGATTGCGGGCACCTACACCCCGGGGGTGCACTTCCTGGACGCCGCCACCGGCGAGCAACTGCTCCCCGAGTTTGTGGTGGGCGATCTCGTCAAGGGTTCGGTCACCGTCGATCCCGACGGCTACCCCCTGGTGTACTTCGGAGCGCGAGACAACGAATACCGGATCATTGCCTTCGACCGGGAGGAGCCGATCCAGCTGTGGTCAATGCACGCCAATGAAGTGTCGCCGGTGCTGTGGAACGACGACTGGGACGGCGCCTCCCTGGTGCTGGACGACTACCTGTTCCAGGGCGGCGAGAACAGCCACTTCTTCATCATCAAGCTGAATCGTGGCTTCGGCCCCGACGGCCTAGTGACCGTCGATCCCGAAGTAGTGTTCTCCAACCCCGGCTGGGACGACGAGCTGCTCAACGTGGTGACCGACGGCAACGTATCCATAGAGGCGGGGATGACCGTGGTGGGCAACACCCTTTATTTCGCCAACTCCGGGGGCCTGGTGCAGGGCTGGGACATCTCCGGGGTGGCCGACGGACAGGTGCCTGAGCGGGTGTTCCGCTACTGGGCGGGCGACGACGTGGACGCCACCGTGGTGGCCGATGGCGAGGGCTTCTTGTACGTGGGTGTGGAGTACGAGCGGGGCAATGCCCGCAGCCAGGAGTTGGGCCAGATGCTCAAGCTCGATCCTTTGGCCGAGGATCCTCTGGTTTGGGGCACAGACCTCCGCAACGCCGACATCGACGGGGTGTGGGCTACTCCGGCGCTGACTGAAGAGATGGTGTACGTGCCCACCAACGCCGGCTTCCTGTACGGGCTGAGCCGCGAGACCGGCGAGGTCGTGTGGTTCAAGCGGCTGATCGGTCCGGTGTGGTCATCGCCGGTGGTGATCGACGACGTGCTTATGCAAAGTGACTGCGCGGGCAACATCTACGCCTACGACATCTCCCACCCCTCTGTTGAACCGCCCGAGCTGTGGCGCATGTCGCTGGGCGGGTGTGTGGAAGCCACCCCCGCGGTGTGGAACGGCGTCATCTACGTAGCCGACCGCGTCGGCGGCTTCTACGCCATCGGCGACCGTTGAGCGCTCGCATATCCTGACGCCGTGGCCGAGCCGTTCCGGATTGCCGTGCCCGACGAGGTGATCGACGACCTGCACCGGCGCCTGGACGCCACTCGGTGGCCGCAGGCACTGAAGGATGTGGGGTGGGACTACGGATCCGACACCGCATACATCGCCGAGCTGTGCCGCCACTGGCGACACGACTACGACTGGCGGGACCACGAGGCCGCCCTCAATGAGCTGCCCCAGTTCACCCAGCGCATCCAGGGGCTCGACGTTCACTTCGTCCATGCCGAGGGCCGGGGTCCCAGCCCATTGCCGCTGGTCATCACCCACGGCTGGCCCAGTTGCTTCTGGGAGATGCACAAGGTGGTCGGCCCCCTCAGCGATCCCGCAGCCCACGGCGGCGACCCGGCTGATGCCTTTCATGTGGTGGCCCCCTCCTTGCCCGGCTACGGGTTCTCTTCCCCGCCGACCCAGCCGGGGATGTCCTCGGCAAAGGTGGCCGATATGTGGGCCGAGCTAATGGCCGCCCTCGGCTACCAGCGCTTCGGCGCCCAAGGCGGCGACTGGGGCTCGGCGGTGAGTGCCGGGCTGGGGGCCATGCATCCCGATCGCATGGTCGGCATCCACCTGAACATGGTGGCCCCGCCCATCGACGAGGACGCCCTTACCGATGAGCAGCGCCAGTGGTGGGAGGGCGTCAAGGAGTACCGCGATCAGGAGTGGGGATACGTCCACCTCCAGCGCACCAAACCGCAGACCGCGGCGGTGGGCCTCACCGACTCGCCAGCTGGTCTAGCTGCTTGGATAGTCGAAAAGTGGTGGCGGTGGAGCGACATCGACGGCCCCGGCGGGAGAGACCTGGCCCGGCGCTACACCCTCGATGAGCTGTGCACCCTGCTCACCATCTACTGGGCCACCGCCACCATCGGCCCGTCGATGCGCATGTACTACGAGAGCTTCGGGGCCGGCTCGGCGTTCAACCAGCCGCCGAGGATCACCGTGCCCACCGGGGTGGCGGTGTTCAACGAGAAGAACCGCCCGCCCCGGGAGCTGGCCGAGCCCTACTACAACATCACCCGGTGGACCGAGGTGGACGACGGCGGTCACTTTCCCGCCTTGGAGAATCCCGATGCACTGGTGGAAGAGGTACGGGCCTTCTTCCGGCCGCTTCGCTGAGACAGAAAGAGATACCGCAATGACTCGACTGGGAATCATCGGACTGGGCGACATGGGCGGAGCCATCGCCGAGGGCGTGCTCACCGGCCAGTGGGACGACGAGGTGACCGTAGTGGGCTACGACATCTCCGCCGAGGCCATGGACCAGTTCGCCGATTTGGGCGGTATTCCGGCCGCCTCGGTCGGGGAGCTGGCCCGCCAAGTAGACCTGGTGGCAGTGGTGGTGATCGACGACGCTCAGGTGCGCCAGGTGTGCTCGGGCGACGACGGTGCTATCGCCGGGGCGGCCGAGTCGGGAGCGATGGTGGCTGTTCACTCCACCGTTCTGCCTGCCACGGTGATAGAGCTGGCCGCCGAGGCCGACGAAGCCGGGGTGGCGCTGATCGACGCCCCGATCACCGGGGGCACTCCTTCGGCTCGCAGCCGGGACCTGGTGGTTTTCTGCGGGGGCGACGAGGCCCACACCGAGCAGGGGCGACCCCACTTCGAGCGCTACGGCGGCATGGTGGTCAACGTCGGCCCCCTGGGCTCCGCGCTGAAGGCCAAGGTGGCCCGCAATCTCATCACCTACGCCGAAATGGCCGTGGCCTACGAGGCCATCGCACTGGCTGCGTCCGCCGGAGTAGACCTGGAGGCGTTCGCCGAAATCGTGACCTATTCCGACCGCAACATCGGCCCCCACGTGGGCTTGTTCACCCGACCCATTGTCTATCCGCCTCCGGCTATGGGCGGCAGCTTCGCCCAGATCGCCCACAAAGACCTCAGGGGGGCGTTGACCCTCGGGGAGGAATTGGGCGTCGATCTGCCCATCACAGCTCTGGTCGATGGCAAAATCGACGCCGCCTTCGGCGAGTAGCCGATAGGCGGATTTCGAGTATCCGAGGGCCAGCGGCCCAGCGCCTACTCGAAGGTAACGGTCCCGGCGTCGAGCACAACCCGGTCGCCCACCCGGGTCTGGAACCGGGCTGACCCGCCGCCCTCGTCCCAGATGTGGACGTCGAGGGTCTCGCCCGGCAGCACCGGCGAGGAGAACCGGCCATTCATCGACTTGAAGCGAGCCGGATCGCTGCCGCACAGGGAGTGCAACAGCGCCCGACCGGTGAAGCCATAGGTGCACAAGCCATGGAGTATGGGGGTATCGAACCCGCCGGCGGCGGCAAACGACGGATCGGAGTGAAGCGGGTTTCGGTCGCCGTTGAGCCGATAGAGCAGAGCCTGGTCGGAACGGGTCTGGTAGGTGACCACGTGGTCGGCGTCGCGCTCGGGCACCTTCGGCGGGCTGGCCGGACCCCGGTCTCCGCCCCAGCCGCCTTCGCCCCGGATGAACAGCGAGGTGACGTTGGTGAACAGCGGCTGTCCGTCGGCGGTGTCGGTGGCCTCACTCTCCAGCACCACCAGGGCGGCCTTGCCCTTGTCGTAGATGCCGGTGACACGGCTCACCGAGCTGACCGTGGCCGCCACCGGCAGCGGCTTGTGGAGGGTGAACCCCTGCTCGCCATGCACCAGCAGCGCCGGGTTGTAGGTCCCGATCTTGGCCAGAGGGCTGTTGGCGCCGCCCACACCGCCGCCCAGAACCACGCACATGGTGGGCAGGGCCTTCTGCTCCACGTCTTTGGTGTTCTCGGTGGTGAACTCCAACTCGAACCCGGTGGGATCGCTCATGCCCGCGCCCACGCCCAAGGAGTACAACAGGGCGTCTTTGGACTTCCAGCTCGAGGTGCTCGGATCGCTCTCGGCGCCGACGGCGGTTGGGTCGAGGGGCATGGGGGGGCTCCTAACGGGATTGGGGTTCTTGGGCGCCTGGTTGCGCCGTGGCAGTGCCCAAAACATACCGTTGCCGTCGTGGCCCATATCAATCAGCCAGGCGGCCCGTTCCAGGCCATCGACCATCCGGCGGTGGCCGGCCGGGAGCGGGAGCTGCGGGCGCTGGCCGACGCGGTTCGACGGCTGGTGGCCGCCACCGTGACCAACACCGCCTCGCCCGCCGACACCGCCGCGCTGGCCGACGAGGCCAACGCCCTAGCCGACCGCATCGAGGCCCATGTGCCCGCCGACCCCCCTCCCCGCTATGGCCCCGGCGGACTTGAAATCGAAGGCCCGCCCATTACCCACAAGCGGGCGCCGTTCGACTATGTGACCGGCATCTGCAACCCCACAGCGGTGCCGGTGGAGATGACGGTTCACATGGACACCGATCCCCCCAAGACCCGGGGCCGGGCCGTGTTCACCACCGTGTATGAGGGACCGCCCGGTTGCGTCCACGGAGCGGCCATCGCCGCGGCCTTCGACATGGTGTTCACCAGCGCCTGCTCCACCCGAGACGCCAGCGGCCCCACCATGATGCTGTCGGTGCGCTACCGGCGTCCCACGCTGCTCAACGTGGAGACTGTGTTCGAGGGGTGGGTGGAGACCTTCGACGGCACAATCACCGAGGTCAAGGGCCACGCGCTGCAAGACGGACAGGTCACCGCGCTGGCCGAGGGGGTGTTCCGCCACCTCGACCGGGAGACGCTGAACCAGCTCGCCCAAACCCGGGGGCCGAATGCCGAAGAGGACGCCGACTAAAACAGCCCAGCGCCGACGGCTCTAGGCCTATGCCCCCACCGGCTTCGACGGGGTGAATTCGGCGGGCAGGTGCTTGATGCCGTGGATGAACGATGAAGAGAGGGGCACCGGTTCGCCGGTGGCATGGATGTCGCCGATGCGGTCGAAGATCTCGCGGAACATGACCTTGATCTCCCGCCGGGCCAGGTGCGCGCCTAGGCAGAAGTGGGGTCCGGGGCCGCCGTAGCCCACATGGGGGTTCGGGTCGCGCATCACATCGAACTTGAGGGGGTCGTCGAACACCGACTCGTCCCGGTTGGCGCACAGGTAGTTCATGACCACCATGTCGCCCTCGTCGATCTTCTGGCCTTCAAGCACCGTGTCGCTCAGCACCGTGCGGCGCATGTAGGTGACCGGGCTGGCAATGCGCACGATCTCCTCCACCGCGCTGTGGGCCACGCCGTCGAAGTCGTCGGTCCAGATCTTGCGCTGGTCGGGGTTGTCGGTGAGATGCACCAGCCCCCAGCTGATGGCATTGCGGGTGGTCTCGTTGCCGGCCACCACCAAGAGGACGAAGAAGCTGGCCAGCTCGGCGCGGGTGAGCCGCTCGCCGTCCACCTCGGCGTTGACCAGAAGGCTGGTGAGGTCACCGGTGTCCATTCCCACCTTGGACTCGGCCACCTCGTCCATCAGGTTGGACAGCGCCTCACCGGCCATGAGGATGGCGGTGACGAAGTCGCCGAACTCGGGCACGTACTCCTCGTCGGCCGCCCCCAGGATCACGTTCGACTGGTCGAATACGAAGTCGTGCTCGGAGGCGGGGATACCCATGAGGTCGCACACAATCCGGAGCGGAAGCCGGGCTGCCACGTCGGTGACAAAATCGCACTCGCCCCGCTCGCACACCTCGTCCACGATGAGCCTGGCCTGGTCCTGCACCGAGTCTTCTAGCCGGGCCAGCATCCGAGGAGTGAAGCCCGCCGATACCAGCTTCCGCAGCCGGGCGTGCCGGGGGTCGTCCATGGCGATGATCGAGTTGAAGTACTCGTTGAACTCCGGCGGGAAGTCGTTGATGGTGACCCCCGAAGATGAGGAGTAGATCTGGGGATTGCGGGACACTTCGAGGATGGTCGAGTGGCGGGTGACGAACCACGCTCCCGGAGAGGAGACGCTCTCCAGATCGCCGGTGAATTCGAACCCGGGATAGAACGTGAGAGGCCGGGAGCACGCCTCTTTCAGATCGGCGTCAATCACCCGGCGGTCCCGCCTCCAGAAGGCGTTGTGAAGCGGGTTGTGGGGGTCGGCCTCAGTTGCAGGCGGAGGCTTGGTGAAAGTGCCGCTTGCGGCTTCCGATTCGGTTGGCACGGCGGTCATAGAAGCAACCTCTGTTCGGCTATCTGTCAATAATGTGATGTAACCCCGACTTTAGTGGCCAGTCGAGCGCGGTATTCGCCTGGGCCACAGTCGACTACTGGCTTCCCACCGGGGTGCGCCAGGAGAAGGTGTCGGGGGCGGCGCCGGTTTGGGCGTCGGTGAGGGCCTGGCGCAGGCGCAAGGTGTTGGGTCCCGGTTGGCCGGTGCCGATGGTGATGGTCTTGCCCTCATAGATGATCGTGCCTACCGGCGCCACTCCGGCTGCGGTGCCCGACAGGAACGCTTCGCCCCGCTCCGACCAGTCGATAAGTTCTTCGGGATCGATGGCGCGCTCCTCCACGTCGTAGCCGAGGTGGCGGGCGAGCTGGATCACCGAGTCCCTGGTCACGCCGTGGAGGAACGAATCGTCGAGGTGCCGGGTGACGATCCGCCCATCGTCGGCCAGAAAGAAGTTCGAGGCCCCGGTCTCGGTGATGTCGCCGCCGGTGGCAAACAGCACCTGGTCGATCGCCTCGTTGGCAGCCATGGCGTCGAGGGTGGCGCCCAGGGCCATGGCGTAATTGGCGCTGCACTTGACCCTGCCGAACTGGGGCACGGTGCGCGGGGCAGATGATTCCACTTGCAGTGTGAGGGGCCGGATGCCTCCCTTGAAGTAGTCGCCCACCGGCGAGTTGACCACGAACAGCAGTGCAGAGGGAGCGGGATGGGCCGCAGCCCCGATGTCGGCACCAGTGCCCACCAGCGTCGGGCGCAGGTAGAGCGACCCGGGCGGATCGGGGACCTCGTCAGCGTTGGCCGCAACGGCATCGATGATCATCTGGCGCAGGACGGCGGGGTCGACCTCTGGTAGCCGCAGGCAGGCCGCACTGGTGACCATGCGGGCGACATGGGTGTCCAGTCGGAAAATGGCCACCGACCCGTCGATTTGGCGATGGGCCTTCAATCCCTCAAAAACGGAGCTTCCGTAGTGCAGCACATGCGCGGCCGGGCTGAAGCTCAAGTCGCCGAACGGCTCGGGCGATCCGCGGTATGCGAAAGGACCGCCGTCGGATCGGGCCGTCGTCATCCAGTCGCAGAAAACGGTCCCAAATGGGACGGAAAGGGGATCGGGCTTGGCGGACATACAGACTCTCCTTCGGGCAGGAGGATGGTATAGCCCGATCATTCGGGCGACTAAGGGTTTTGTGTCCACCCCCTCATTCAAGAGGCCGTATTCGCTAGCGACTAGCTCTATCAGTTGGTCAATTGGGCGGTGCTGGATCGGTGATGTCGGGTAGGTCGATTTCGCAGCCGAGGGCTTGGGCGACGGCTTCGAGACGGTCGCGCTGGGCTTGGGTCACCACTCGGTCGGCCACGATCATGGATTTGACAGACTGGGTGTAGGCGGCGTGGAGCCGCTGGCGTTCAGCCAGGGAGATCCCGAGATCGCGGGCGGCCTCGTCCAAGAACCGCTGCTCGGCACTGCCGATCTCCAAGTTGTCGAGCATGCGGTCCAAACAGTCCAAATACACCGCTGATTCGTCTTGGTGTTCGCGGGGCCAGCTCACCTGGTCGCCGATGGTCCACAGCCCGCCCGAGCGGACAGTGTCGGTATCCCTGCGCTTGGTCGGGGCCCCCGGCGGGCCGATGCCGATGCTTGAGGCGACATAGGCAGGCTCAACCGGCCCGGAGTCCTCGATCAGCCGCCGATAAAGCTCAGCGGCGATGCGGGCGTGTTGCAGCGCACCGCGATCGCCGCCAACGGCGATGCCGTGCCTTTGCGCCGCGGCCGTAAGAGAGGTCCCGCACAGTTCGAACGTACAAACCCCGGACCCGGGGTCCACATAGGCCCCCAGCCGGTCGAACTCTCGGACAAGCACACCCATGCAGACCGACAGGTTGTGGGCCACCGGGACCGCTGCGTCCAAGCGAGCGGCGACATCGCCGGAAACCGCGCTGAAGGCAGGGGCGCCCTCCAGCAAAGATGGGGTGATCCCGTGCAGGCTCTCAGGGCCGGGGTCGTTCTCGGGATTCACCAGCGTGTCCCACTCCTCGAGGACCTGGCCTTCAGGCGATATAGATACGCAGGCAATCTCCACTAAGTGGCCGTCGCCGCCGAATCCCGTCGTCTCATAGCCCAGCACAACCCGATTCGATGTCAAGTCGGCCATTACACCCCCTGTCGCAGTATAGAACCGCACTCACCCGGCCCGACGCGAGGCCGAGCTGCGCAAGCCACGGACTTGGGCGCACTACCAAATTGAGGGACTTACCGGGCTGGGGTTCTGGGAGACTGGGGGTTGTGGCTGTTCCGGAAACGACGCTGGCAGGGGAGCGGGTGTTCTTGCGACCGTTTCGAGTTGAGGACGCGGCCGACGTTGCTGAGTCGTGCCAGGACCCGGAGATTCCCCGATTCACGATGATGCCGGAAGCCATGTCTGAGGCGCAGGCTCTTGAGTGGATAGAGCGACGGCTGGCTCAGAGGGAGCAGGGAATATTCGCATTTGCGATCACTCTGCCTCCATCGGATCGCTGCATCGGTCAGATTGGCATCTTTCTGGAACCCCAGTTCCGGCGGGGGGAGGCGTTTTATTGGCTCAACCGACGGCATAGGGGCCAAGGAATCACCTCCGAAGCCCTCAACCTGATTACCGATTGGGCGTTCTCCGAGCATGGCATGGCCCGGGTTCATCTGGTGACCCATGTCGACAATCCGGGGTCCCAACGGGTGGCCGAACGTTGCGGCTTTCAACGCGAAGGCGTACTGCGGGCTTGGCAGAAGATGAAAGACGACCAACCCGACGTCGTGATGTGGAGCCGACTGCCGGGGGATTGACCGGCGGAAAATGGCGCTTGAGCCTGTCCCGTTAGCCTTGAGGCGTGGGGAGTGGCTCTGGTGAAGGAGAGATGATCGCCGGGAAGGTGACCGAATTTGTCCGGGTTGGAGACGAAGTGCTGCGCCCGGCTTCTGCCAACTCTGAATCGATGAGGCAACTGCTCACACATCTGGAGGAGGGCGGTTTCCAAGGTGCTCCCCGGGTTGTGGGCTCTGAGCCTGATGGCACAGTGAGGCTGACGTGGATCGAGGGGTGGGTGCCAGACGAAGCCGAGGCTTGGAAGCTCGATGCTGAGGCTCTCGAGTCGGTGGGCCAGTTACTGCGCCAGTACCACGACACCGTGAGGGACTTTGCTCCGAAGGCTGGATTCGAAGAGGGCCCCCAGGCCCTTGCCGAGGGTGACATCGTTTGCCACGGCGACATCGCCCCCCGCAATACCGTCTTTCGAGACGGGCGGGCAGTGGCCTTCATCGATTGGGACGGGATCTGGGTCGCCCCAGCGTTATGGGATCTCGGCCATGCCCTGTGGCAATTCGCCCCCATCTGCGATGACGACGACGCCTGGCTCCAGCAGTGGCCGTCCCCACCCGACCGGAGCGAGCGTGTCACTGCCCTCGTACGCGGCTACCGCCTAGCCCCCTCTGAGGCCCAGCAGCTTCCCGAGATGGTCTGCGAGGTAATCGCCGGTTGCCACCGCAGCGTGGCCCGAAAAGCCGCCGCCGGAATCCCCGCCTTCGCCCGCATGGAAAGCGAGGGGACCCTCGATGTCCTCGCCCGCCAACTCCAGGCCGCCCAACAACTCCGCCCTCTCATCCAAGAGGCCGTGCACGCTGGAATTGCATGAGAGGGCCTAGCTGTTCTGTCTAGGATTCTGTACAATTGTGAAATAGGCCGATGCCCCTTGTTTTGGAGACTCCGATGACCCCACTGACCGAAGCCCGTAGCCGGCTAAGCGAAATCGTTGACGAGGTGACTTCGACTGGTTCGACGATCGAGATTTCCCGACACGGTCGGCCAGCGGCAGTCATCATGAGCTCCGAGGAGTACGAGTCGCTGCTTGAAACGCTGAACATTCTGGCCGATGACGCGACCATGGCTGCCATTGCCGAGGCCGAGCGTGATGTGGCGGCTGGCGAACTATTCGAACTCGACTGATAACCCGTGGCCAAGCTGGCGCGCCGCGCCAAGAAGGATCTCGGCGCATTGCCAGAGGCGATGGCTGCCAAGGCAAAGGAGACCATCCGACGCCTTGACCAAGAACCGAATTTGGGCAAGAAGCTCCAAGGTCCACTCCAGGGCAAGCGCTCCGCACGGCTGGGCCGCTCACATCGCATCATCTACACGGCAAGCGAAGGCCAGATCATCGTGCTCACGATCACCCACAGAAGAGACGCCTACCGCTGAGGCGGAAAGAGGGGGTTAGGCCTGTTCGGGATTGGGTCGGCGGGCTGAAGATGGAGCGGCCTTTGACGGGTCGGCCAGATCTTGTTCGATTTGGTCCACGAGCTCAGGGTTGCGCAGAAGAGCAGCCTCATGGGCGGTCATCACGACCGCTGGCGTAAGCAACAGCGAACCATCGGGATGCTCGGTGACGAGGTACCGGTTGTGCTCGGGGTTGCCCAGCCGCCCGAGGGCGACCCTTCGGCGAGCATCAAGCTCGACGAGTTGGGTGTCGTTGGATTTCATGTGGGGGTGGTCCTGCCATAGCTAAATCGGCTGCTCGTAGCGTAGCGCATTTACATTAGGGTAATGATCATAGTGCCCGATTTCCCCAATAGGGCAGTAACGGGACACTACTGTGTCATGCGTGGCTGAGCTGCTGTTTTTTCCAGTTGCCGACAAACAGCTTGCCGCGCTCCAGGCCGACCCCGGTCGACGCCAGCTCTACGACCGGATCAACGACCTCCTCGATGTCCTAGAGGCTGACCCGGGAGATGCCTCAGTCCGACGGCTCCGCTACCAAACACCGCCTATTTGGGGGATACCTGTCTATGGATCAGGCGAGGAATGGATCATCCTCTGGAGTGAGTCTGAGGGAGGCACTTATGTCCACTACATCGGTGAAACACCGAAGTAGCCAGCCGTTCCACTCCAGGGCAAACGCTCCGCACGGCTGGGCCGATCACATCGCATCATCTACACGGCAAGCGAGGGTCAGATCATCGTGCTCACGATCACCCACAGAAGAGACGCCTACCGCTAAGACAGAGAGAGCTCTAGGCCTGTTTGGGCTTGCTGGCGTCTAGCCCTACCAGTCGAATCATGTGTGGGGGTGGGCCATCGCCTCGCGGAACTCGTCAGCGGCTCCAAATACCGAGGCGGCAAAACTTGTTGGTCCACGAAGGAGAAGAGAGCGGGAGTAGCTTGCCAAGGTCCGGTCGGTGACCGTGCGGAAGAGCTTGGCGAAGCTGTCGGCCGTCGCTCCTTGATGCCCGAATCCTGGTGCGAGTATTGGGCCATTGTGCAGGTCGAAGCGCTCCAATCGATCGGTAAGCGTCGCACCCATAACCAGCCCAACTGAGCCGAGCTTGGGACCGGGGTTGAGTTTCGCTACGGCATCTTGCACGTCTTCCCATATCGGTCGGCCATCGACCGAGCAGTGATCCTGAATCCCACGTCCCTCGAGGTTTGAAGTACGGCAGAGCACGAAAACTCCGCAACCTAGCGATGCCGCTGACTCGAACAATGGGTTCAACGCGTCGACCCCAAGGTACGGGCTCGCCGTAATGGCATCTACCCTCAGGGGGCCTTCGCCGAAGTAGGCCTCGGCGTACCCCTCAACCGACGAACCGATGTCGCTCCGTTTGGCGTCGAGAATCACCAGGAATCCACGCTGACGCAACTCGTGGACCGAGTCCTCCAGAATCCGCCAACCTGTGGCTCCGAATCGCTCGAAGAAGGCCACCTGCGGCTTGACCGCCGCCAATGACTCCGGAACTCGGTCGATCACATCTGCCATGAAGCCTTCCAGACCGACAGCCGACTGAGGCTGGCCCCATGCCTCAAGGACCTCGCGGCTCGGGTCGAGCCCAATGCATAGCGGCCCATATTCTGCGATTCGCTTCGCGAGTCGTTCGCCGAAAGACGTAGTGCTGGCCATTAGCTCATACTGTTGCGACCCAGCAAGTGGCAACAGATCTTGTCTGGGGAGGGGTTGATCGCTTTAGACCAGCGTGGACAGGTTTTGGTCGGGGGCGGCGCCGGGGTTGACCTTGGCGCCGGGGGTCCAGGCGACGGGGAGGTGCTTGACGCCGCCGATGAAGTTGGAGCGCAGCCATTCGGGCTCGCCCACTCGGTGGATGTCGGGCATGCGCTCGATGATCTCCTGAAAGATGAGGCGCAGCTCCATCTTGGCCAGGTTGGCGCCCAGGCAATAGTGGGCCCCGCCGCCGCCGAAGGCGATCTGCTCGTTGGGGGTGCGGTTCACGTCGAAGGTGAACGGGTCTTCGAACACCTCTTCGTCCCGGTTGGCCGAAATGTGCCAGATGACGATCTTGTCGCCTTCGTCGATGTGCTGGTCCCTGATCTCGGTGTCCTCGGTTGCGGTGCGGCGGAAGTGCAGCACCGGGGTGGACCACCGCAAGAGCTCGTCGATGTGGGTGTCGGTCACCCCGTCGGGGGAGCCCTTCATGATCTCGAACTGCTCGGGATGGTCCATCAGCGCCAGCATTCCCTGGGCGGTGGCGTTGCGGGTGGTCTCGTTGCCGGCCACGGTGAGCAGCAGCATGAACATGTCGAATTCCAGCTCGCTCAGCCGGTCGCCGTCGATCTCGGCGTTGATGAGCTTGGTGACGATGTCGTCGCGGGGGTTTTCCGCCCGGTCCTTGGCCAGCTGATTGGTGTAGGCGTAAAGCTCGGCACCAGCCGCCACGCCGTCTTCGGCGCCGCCGGCGTACTCGGGGTCGTCGACGCCGATCAAGCGGTTGGACCAGTCGAACAGCATCATGCGGTCTTCCTGGGGCACGCCCATGATCTCGGCGATGGCCTGGAGCGGGAGTTCAGAGGCCAGATCCACCACGAAGTCGGCCTCTCCCTTTTCGATCACGTTGTCGACAATGAGGATGGCCCGGTGCCGCAGGTATTGCTCGATCAGGCCGATCATTCGGGGGGTGAAGCCTTTGTTCACCAGCCGCCGGTAGCGGGTGTGCTTGGGCGGATCGGTGGTGAGCATCATCACCCCCCGGGAGTCGGGCCCGCCGTTCTCGCGGGTGCCCGGGTCGGGAATCGAAGTGCCGCCAATCTCGGAGGAGAAGCGCTCGGTGTCGCGGTTCACCTCCACCAGATCGTCGTGTTTGACCACGTTCCAAAACGCCGGTCCGTTGGGATCCTGGTGCAAGAAGACGGGGGCTTGTTCGCGCAGCACCCTGAACATCTCATGGTGCTCTTGTCGCACGAATCGGTCGGGGTCTAGCAGGTTGACTTCGGTGAGCTTCACGACGGCCGTCCTTTGCTGCAATCGTTTGGCGACTGTCGGCCAGTGTACGGGAACTTCTGATGCGACAAGATACCGGGGTGCGGACTGACCGGAAACCAGTGAGCCAGCGATGACGGCGGGGAACAACGGCGGGAGTGCGAGCAACGGCATCCACACGCAGGCCTCGATCCTGGACGGCATCCGGGTGGTGGACTTCTCGACCGGCGTGCCCGGCCCCTATGTCACCAAGCTGCTGGCTGACGCCGGGGCTGATGTGATCAAGGTGGAGGGCCCGGAGGGCGACCCGGTGCGCCGCTGGTCGGCCACCCGGGCCGAATTCGAGGGCGACAGCGCGCTGTTCCAACTGTTGAACGCCTCCAAGCGGGGCGTTGTCGGTGAGCCCGGCGACCCCGAGATTGAAGAGCTCGTAGCCACCGCCGACGCGGTGGTGGAGTCGTTCCCCGCCGGGTCGGGCCTGGGCCAAGCCTGGGCCGAGCGCCACCCCCATCTGGTGGTGCTGTCGGTGACCCACTACGGACAGGACGGCCCGCTGGTCTCCCATCCATCCACCGAGTACACCGTGCAGGCCCAGTGCGGGGCCATCGCCTGTCGGGGAAGGCCCGACCAGCCCCCGATCCACGCCGGAGGAGGTATCGCCGAGTGGACCGCGGGGGCCTACGCCGGGCCTGCGATCCTGTCGGCGCTATTGCGGGCCCGGCGCACCGGTCGCGGCGAGCACATCGACCTGGCGGTGGCCGACGTGATGGGCATCGCCGCCACCACGTTCAGCGATCTGGCCAATTCCATGCGAGGCGGCGGTTCTGACTTCGACCGGGTGGCCCGGTCGGTGGAGGCACCCTCCATCGAGCCCGCCCTCGACGGCTGGGTGGGGTTCAACACCAACACTGCCCTGCAA
The DNA here is from genome assembly GCA_965208545.1 of Candidatus Poriferisocius sp. Classification (GTDB taxonomy): domain Bacteria; phylum Actinomycetota; class Acidimicrobiia; order Acidimicrobiales; family Bin134; genus Poriferisocius. The sequence goes on from OZ242341.1 coordinate 1,181,953, forward strand.
TACCAGGGCTTCGTGCTGATGATCGAGCGCCCCGACCTGATCGACACCGAGTGGAGCCAAATCGGGGAGCGGGCCGGCCGCTTGGACGAGTGGAATGCCATGGTCCATCCGTGGACCTCCCGCCACACCGTGGCCGAGATCATCAAGGCCGCCTCCGATCTGCGGGTGCCGGTGGCCGAAGTGAACGACGGGCGCAGCGTGCTCGACAACGAGCAGTTCGCGGCCAGAGGGGTGTTCGTGCGCAACCCCGGTGGGTTCCTCCAGCCCCGGTCGCCCTACTTGATGGACGGCGGCGGCGAGCGCAGGCCCGCCACGCCTGCTCCAAGATTGGGCGAGCACACCGGCACAATCGAAGCCCGCCCCCGGCCGGAGCCGTCGGCTGCTGACGGCTCCCACGATCTGCCCTTGGCCAGGGTAAAGGTGTTGGACCTCACCAGTTGGTGGGCCGGGCCGTCGGCCACCGGCACGCTAGCCATGCTGGGCGCCGATGTGATCCACATCGAGTCCACCGGCCACCCCGACGGTATGCGAATGACCGGGTTCATGTTCGGCACCGAGGACTGGTGGGAGTGGAGCTCGATGTTCGTGGCCATCAACCCCAACAAGCGGGACCTGACGTTGGACTTGGACACCGAGGCGGGCATGGACCTTTTGTGGCGGCTCATCGAGGAAGCTGATGTGATAATCGAGAACTTCTCCCCCCGGGTGGTGGAGAAGTGGGGCCTGAGCTGGGAGGCCGTCTCGGCCCGCAACCCGAGGGCAGTGTTCACCCGGATGCCCGCGTTCGGCCTGAGCGGGCCGTGGCGGGATCGGGTGGGGTTTGCCCAGACCATGGAGCAGCTCACCGGCATGGCCTGGGTCACCGGCCATCTCTACGACCAGCCCCGCATCATGCGAGGCCCATGCGACCCCATCGCCGGGATGCACGGCGCCTACGCCGCGATATTGGGCTTGGCCGTGCGGGAGCGCACCGGCCAGGGAGTGTTCGTGGAGTCCACCATGGTGGAGGCCGCCCTCAACTGCTCGGCTGAGCAGATCGTGGAGTACACCGCCTATGGCAACGTGATGGAGCGGGCCGGCAACCGGAGTCCTTACGCCGCCCCCCAGGGGCTCTACCCCTGCCGGGGCCATGAGCAGTGGCTGGCGCTGGCTGTGGCCACCGATGAGCAGTGGCAGGCGCTGGTGGAGGTGCTCGGGTCGCCGGATTGGGCCAACCGGCCGGAGTACGCCACCGACGCCGGTCGTCGGGGGAGCCACGACGCCATAGACGAGGGGCTGTACGCCTGGGCCGCCGAGCAGGACCTCGACGATGCCGTGGCCCGGCTGGTGGACGCTGGCGTTCCTGCCGCCCAGGCGTGGGATCCCCGTCTCCAGAACGAGAACCCCCAGCACGCCCATCGGGGCCTTTTCGAGATGGTCGAGCACCCCGCGGTGGGAACCCACCCCATGCCGGGGATGCCCTACCGGTTCGCCTCGGTGGACCGCTGGATCACCTCCCCCTCGCCCACCCTGGGCCAGCACAACCACGAGATATTGGCCGAGCTGGGCGTGTCGGCCGACGAGATCGCAGTGCTAGAGGCTGATGGCGTTATCGGCACCCGCCCCAAGGGCCTGTGAGCATCCGCCCGGTGAGAGGATGAAGCCATGAGAGCAGTGCGATGCGTCGACGGTCGGCCCACCACCGTGGAGGTGGCCCCTCCTGAGGGCGACGGAGTGAGGATCAAGATGGCCTCGGCGGGAGTGTGCGGCTCCGATCTGCACATGCTGGAGCTGGGAATGCTCAACACCTTCACCATCGGCCATGAGTTCGCCGGCTGGCTGGAGGACGGCAGCCCGGTGGCCATCGAGCCCATCCACGGCTGCGGCACCTGCGAGATCTGCCTGGCCGGCGACTACAACCGCTGCCCGGTCACCCTGACCGACATCGCCGGCATCTCCCGTGACGGGGGAATGGCCGACGAGGTGCTCATGTGGCCCGAGGCCATTGTGCGGTTGCCCGCCGGAGTGGACGCCCGGGATGCCTGCCTAGTGGAGCCGCTGGGCATCGCGGTGCACGGCTTCCGCTTGGCCGGTTTGCGAGGCGACATGCGGGTGGCCGTCATCGGTGGCGGCCCGATCGGCCAGACGGCGCTGGGCGTGGCTCGCCTGGCCGGATGCGAGGTGGCCATCTCTGCTCGCCACGACGCCCAAAAGGAGGCCGCCGAGCGCCTGGGGTCGGTCCCGCTCACCGATGAGCCCTACGACATCGTGGTAGAGGCTGCCGGTACCGCCTCGGCTCTGGCCGATGCGGCCAAGAAGTGCCGCCCCGGCGGAAAGATCGTCATCCTCGGGTCCTACTGGGACCCAGTTGAGATGCCCGGCATAGAGCTGAGCATGAAGGAGATCACCGTTGTGCCCTCCTCCATGTACGGCCGCTCCGGCCCCACCCGCGACATGGACGTGGCCGCTGCCGCCCTGGCCCAACTCCCCGAACTCCCCGACGCCGTCATCACTCACCGCTTCCCCCTCGACGCCCCCGCTGAAGCCTTCGCCGCCGCCGCCGACCGCGCCTCCGGCGCCATCAAAGTCGTCCTAGAGCCCTAGCGATGTCGGGCGGGGGGATGACAGGAGAAGAAGTAGTGGCGATGCTGGGGTTGGCGCCGCTGCCGGAGGAAGGGGGGATGTGGCGGGAGGTCTGGCGGGATGAGCAGAGCACGGCCATCTACTTCTTGGTACAGCCGGGGGACTTCTCGGCCATGCACCGGTTGGACGGGCCGGAGCTATGGCACCACTATGCGGGGGCGGCGGTGGAGATGCTGCTGCTGGGGCCCGACGGGTCGGTGGAGCAGCCGGTACTAGGTGATGACTTGGCAGCGGGGGAGCGGCCCTGCGTGGTGGTGCCAGCTCATACCTGGATGGGGGCTTCGACCAGGGGCGAGTGGTCGCTGGTGGGGACAACTATGGCGCCGCCGTATCACCACGATGGATTCGAGCTAGGCGACGGCGACGAATTGGCCAGCCAATACCCGACAGCAGCTGCGGAGATTGCCGGGTTGGTGAGGCCGTGACGGCATCGCCCGCTGAGCTGCTTGATCTCACCGGCAAGGTGGTGGTGGTCACTGGCGCGGGCGGAGGGATCGGCGCGGGCATCGTGCGGCGCATGGTCGCGGCCGGGGCCTCGGTGGTGGCCCACACCCGGTCGTCGGCGATAGATCAGACCGGGGGACAGGTCACCGAAGTGCGGGCCGACATCACTGCCGAAGACAGTCCAGCCGCAGTGATGGAGGCAGCCAACAAGCACCACGGCCGGATCGACGCATTGGTCAACAACGCCGGCATCCAGCCGGTGGCCCCGTTCACCGATCTCGACGACCAGCAGTGGGCCGAGATGATCGACACCAACCTCACCGCAGTACACCGGCTGACCCAGGCGGCGGCATCGGCCATGGCGGACCAGGGGACCGGCGGCTCGATCGTCCACATCGCCTCCATCGAGGCCCAACACCCCACGCCGGTCCACGGCCACTACGCCACCTCCAAGGCCGGGCTGGTGATGCACGCCAAGGCGGCGGCGCTGGCATGGGGGCCCCATGGCATCAGGGTCAACTCGGTGTCGCCGGGGCTGATCGACCGCCCGGGTTTGGCCGACGACTGGCCCGAGGGGGTGCAGCGCTGGATGGCCGCCGTTCCGCTCGGGCGGATGGGAGCCCCTGAAGACGTGGGGGACGCCTGCGTGTTCTTGTGCTCCGACCTAGCCCGATGGATCACCGGCGCCGATCTGGTGGTGGACGGCGGCATCCTCACCAATCCCACTTGGTGACCGGCGAGGTCCAGATGTCGAGAACCATCGGGCTGGCGGGCACCGGGGTCATCGGCTCGGGGTGGGCGGTGCGGGTGCTGGCCCGGGGGTACAACGTGGTGGCCTGGGATCCGGCCGATGGTGCCGAGGACCGGCTGCGGCAAGCAATTGAACGAGCCTGGCCAGTGGCCACCGAACTGGGGCTGTTTCCGGGAGCCGATCCCGGCCGGGTGCAGTGGGCCGAATCGCCCGAGGAGGTGGCGGCATCTGCCGACTGGGTGCAGGAGAGCGCCCCTGAAAACGAGGAGCTCAAGCGCTCCCTGCTGCGCCGCTTGGACGCCGCCGCCCCGCCCCACACGGTGATCGCCAGCAGCTCGTCGGGGCTCTTGCCCACCCGCTTGGCCGAGGGCTGTCGCCATTCTGAGCGGCTGCTCATCGGCCACCCGTTCAATCCGGTGTATCTGCTGCCTCTGGTGGAGGTGGTGGCCGGTCAGGCCACGGGTCCCGACGCGGTGGCCACCGCAGTGGAGCACTACGACGACTTGGTCATGCACCCCCTAATCGTGCGAAACGAGATCGAGGGCTATCTCTCCGACCGCCTCCAAGAGGCGCTGTGGCGCGAGGTGCTGCACCTAGTGAACGACGGGGTGGCCACCACCGCCGAGCTAGACGACGCCGTGGTGTACGGTCCCGGCCTTCGCTGGGCGGCCATGGGCACCAATCTGACCTTCCATCTGGCCGGGGGCGACGGTGGGATGCGCCACATGCTGAGCCAGTTCGGCCCGGCGCTGGATCTGCCTTGGACCCACATGGAGGCCCCCGAGCTCACCGAGGAGCTCATTGAGACCATGGCCTCTGGCACCGAGGCCCAGGCCTCCGGGCGCACGGTGGCCGAGTTGGAGCGCCAGCGGGACCAAAGCCTGCTGGGAGTGATGCGAGCGCTGAGCGAAACCGGGATCGGTGCCGGCCGATTGATCACCGAAAGAGATGCCCGCATCCAGCGGGCCCGCGGGGCAGCCAGCCACGACTAGTTCCCGATAGCAGCCTTCTCCCGCAGGCGGTACTCGGGCACCAGCGCGGCCAAGATCACGGCCAGTGCCGTCACCGGGATGCCCCACCAGTAGACGTCGGCAATGGCGCTTGCGAACGACTCCACGATTCCATTGCGCACCGCTGCCGATTCGATGGCGTGGACTTGAGTGGGCACCGCGATGAGGGCCTCGATGTCGAGCTGATCACCACCGGGCACCAGCCGGGGGAGATAGTGGTCGAGCCGGGCGGTGAACATGACCCCCATCACCGCAGACCCGAAAGTCTGACCCAGGGAGCGGAAGAAGTTGGACGCTGAGGTGGCCGCCCCTAGATCGTCGTGGGGAACGATGTTCTGCACCGCCACCAAGAGCACCTGCATGATTGCCCCTACCCCGCAGCCCATCGTGAACAGAAAGGCCATGGCCGTCAGAGTCGACGATTCGGCGCTCAAGGTGGACATCATCCACACCCCCAGCGTGAGCACGACGGCCCCGAAAATCGGCACTGCCTTATAGCGCCCGGTGCGGGTGAGCACCTGCCCGGCGCTAACCGAAGTGAGCAGCATCCCCAACATCATGGGCACAAGCAGCAGTCCCGACCGGGTGGCGTTGACATCGGTGACCACTTGGAGGAAGAGCGGCCCAAAAATGCCCGCGCTGAGCATGGCGGCGCCAGAGATGAACTGGATCGCACAGGAGAAGTTGAACAGCTGCAGCCGGAACAGCCGGGGCGGCAGGATGGCCTCAGTTGTTCGCCGCTGCTGGGCCACGAACAGGGCCACACCGCCGACTCCCGCGGCCAGCAGTCCAATAGACGGGGCCGACACCCAGTCCCAGGAGTCGCCCCCCAACTCCATGGCCAGGATGATGGCGATCACCCACACCAGCAGCAGTCCCGCTCCGGTGTAGTCCACCCGAGCCTCTCGGCGGGTGAAGGCCAACTCGAGATGGGTGACCGACATCACCAGAGAGATTGCGCCGAGCGGCAGCACCATGAAGAAGACCCATCGCCAGTGGGCGTAGTCCACCAGCAGGCCCCCGGCTAGCGGCCCCAAAATTGTGGCCAGGGCGAAGATGCCGCCCATGTATCCCTGGTACCGGCCCCGCTCTCGGGGCGACAGCACATCGGCCAGGATGGCCATCGACAGTGTGAACAGCCCGCCGGCGCCCAGTCCCTGGATGGCCCGGAACACAATCAGCATGGTCATTCCGCTCGACATGCCGGCCAGCACCGAGCCGGCCATGAAGATGACGATGGCGGCCTGGTACAGACTCTTGCGCCCCCACAGGTCGGAGAGCTTGCCCCACAGCGGCGTGGTCGAAGTGGAGGCGATGAAATAGGAGGTGAACACCCAGGTGTAGAGGTCCCGCCGCCCCAAGTCCCCAATGATGGTGGGCAGCGCGGTAGACACCACGGTCCCCTCTATGGCCGCCATCATCTGGGCCAGCATCAGGGTGAGTATGATGACCAGCACCTGACGTTTGGGCAGGTTGCCGCTCCCTGCCGGACTACTATCACTTATAGAGATAGATTTATCAAAACTATTCATATAGGATATCGTGACGAGCGCTATTCGAGCGTCTAACTTTTTGTCTGGAAAGCAAGCAAATATCTAAGCGATTGCTGGGGAATTTGGTTGCTGAAGTAATAGCCAAACGGAGAAAGGCCCCCGGACTCGTACGGGAGGCAATGGGTGGAGATGGCAATGGAGCCTCGTCCTTGGTGGATGGAAAATGCGAACTGCAAAGGGAAGAGCGAGCTGTTCTTCCCCCCGGCCGGCGAACGCCCGTCGGCACGGGAGCGGCGGGAGAATGCAGCCCGTCGCATCTGCGGTGAGTGTGTGGTGATTCGGGCGTGCCGGAGTTGGGCCCGCGACCAGCGCGAGCTCGGTTTCTGGGGCGGCGAGTCGGAGATCGAGCGGGCTGAGGCGGGCTTTGCCCCCTCAACTCCGGTCATCGGTCTGCGGCGCCACCGCACCGAGCGGGAATCGGCCTGAGCCAACCGCACAAACCCGGTGCCGGATGCAACCGGCACCGCCAACCTCCTCATCCCACGACGCGTCGGACAAAGGCCGCAATGGCCTCGGTTCCCTCAATCGCCTCGGGATAGTTGGGGTACATGATCTGAAAGTCGTGGATCATCCCCGGCCATATGCGGAGATCCACTTCGACGCCGGCCGACTCCAGCGCCGCGGCGAACCCGGTGGCATCGTCCAAAAGCACCTCGTGGTCGCCGGCGTGCACCAGCATGGGGGGCAGTCCCTCTAGGTCGCCGAAGAGCGGTGAGGCCAACGGGTCTCGGGGGTCTTGGCCGTCCAAATACCAGCTGGCCGCGGTCACCGCGTCGTCGTGGCCGAACATCACATCCAGCTCGTCGCGTTCGGCGTGGCTGGTCGAGGAGTTGGTTAGATCGACCCAGGGCGACAGGCAGACACCGGCGCCGGGAAGCGGCAACCCCTGAATGCGGGCCCCGAGCATGACGGCGCCCACCAGGCCGCCCCCGGCCGAGTCGCCGATGTACGCGATGCGGGCGGGGTCGATCCCGGTGTCCAGCATCCAGCGATAGGCGGCCACACAGTCGTCGACGGCGGCGGGGAACGGATCCTCCGGGGCCAGTCGGTAGTCGATCATCAGCACCCGGGCTGGGATCAAAGAGGCCAGATGGGATCCAAAGCCTTGATGAGAGATGATCGATCCCACCCGATAGCCCCCGCCGTGGAAGAAAAGCAGCGCCGGCAAACCGTCGGGATCGTGGGACTCGGGACGTAGCCAAGCGGCGCCGGGCACTCCGGAAATCTCCACGCTCTCTTTGACCACCCCGTCGGCCAGCGGAGTGTTCGCGGCGTTGGCGTCCAGGCGGGCTCGGCGCTCGGCGGGGGTCTCGGAGGGGTCGGGCTTTGGTGCGGACGCCAGCATGGACCGCACCGCTTCGAATTCTGGGCTTGGCATTCCCGGAGACTAACCCTTGCCCTGGTACCCCAAGGGACTCGGAAACCCACTGAGGGTTGCCGGGTTCGGGTTCTTGGCGGGACCGGGGCGGCGGTAGCCTAAGCGGGCGATGACCGGCGACCTCCGAATGCTCACCATCCACGCCCACCCCGATGACGAGGCGTCCAAGGGGTCGGCGACGGTGGCCATGTACGTGGACCAGGGGGTGTCGGCCTCTTTGGTGTGCTGCACCGGCGGGGAAGAGGGCGACATCTTGAATCCGGCCATGGACCGCCCCGAGATTCGGGAGAATCTCAACCAGGTTCGACGGGAAGAGCTGGTGGAGGCCGCCGACGTGCTTGGCTATCGGAGCGTCCACTGGCTGGGCTACCGCGATTCCGGTATGCCCAAGAGCGACGCCAACGCCGATTCCCGCAGCTTCGCCCAAGCTCCTCTGGAGGAAGCCGTCGGACGTTTGGTGGCCATCATCCGGGCCGAGCGCCCCCATGTGGTGGTGACCTACGGGGAGGACCAGCAGGGCTACCGCCACCCCGACCATCTCCGGGTGGCCGAGATCAGCGGCCCGGCCTTTGATGCCGCCGCCGATCCCAATGCCTATCCCGACGCCGGGGAGCCGTGGCAGCCGCTGAAAATGTATTACGTGACCTGGTCGCGGAACCGGATCACCGCTCTGCACGAGAAGTTCGGGGAACTTGATCTGGAGTCGCCCTATGACGAGCGGTGGTTCAGCCGACCCTCCAACGACGACATCATCACCACCCGCATCCAGTGCGCCGAGTTTTTCGACCGCCGCTCCAAGGCGCTGTTGGCCCATCGCACCCAGGTCGACCCCGACTCCAAATTCTGGTTCGGCCTGCCCGATCACCACATGGCCGATGCCTACCCCTGGGAGGACTACGTTCTGGCCCGCACCCTGGTGGACACCGATCTTCCCGAAACCGACCTGTTCGCGGGGATCGCCTAGGCCGATGGATCGGGCCCGGTACCTCAGCGATGAGTGGTTCGGGTTGAACCTGGAGGCGGCTTCGGGGTGGCCGAAGCGACCTGGCGTGGACTGCTCGGCCAACTTCGAGGTGGGCGGAGCGCCCGATGGGAAGGTCCGCTACCACACGGTCATCCGCGACGGCCGTTTGGCGGAAATGGGCTCGGGCAAGTTGGACGATGCCGACGTCAACATCGTCTACAAGTACGCCGACGCCCAAGCCGAGATTTCCGGTGGCGACCACCCCGACCTGGCCTACATGACCGGCCGGATGAAGCTGGAGGGGGACTACGCCCGCTGGGTATTCGGCCTGCGCCCCCTGCTGGGCTCAGCCGAGTACGACGATTTCCGATCGGCTCTGGCTGAGCACACCGACTTCTAGCTAAGGCTCAGCCCTGGCGCTGAGCGTCGCGTAGGTCGGCGTAGCTCAGCATCCGGGCATCGGAGCGCTCCACCGCGGTGCGCAGCCCAGGGTCGTGGGCCACCAACAGGTACTGCTCCACTCTGCTGAGCCAACCCGGGTCCATCTCCCGCAGCTCGGGGGTGTCGATGGCCGGGGACACCACAATCTCGGTCACACCCGGAGCCAGGTTCTCCAGCGCATCCTCCAAGGTGCGCCGTGCGGGACGGCCGCGGATCTGCACCAAGTGGTCGGGGGCCAGCACGCCGGCGTCGGCGGCCAATCGGCGGAACGGGAAGCCGGATCTGCGCTCTTGGTCGGTTCCCCCGAGGCGCATCGGCAGCGCCATCTCCACCGCCAGCTCCAAGTACACGTCGAAGAACTCGGGGCGCATCAGCAGAGTGTCCAAGTGCGGACTCAGATGGGTCAGGTCGCTGCCCCACTGGCTGGCCCGCTCGATCTGGGCCCGGCACTCCCGGTGGACCTCGTCAAGGTCGCTGTGCTCCCACGAGTCGGAAGGGGTCCGGGGGAAGCCGCCGTCGCCATCCAGCAGCGACGGCGCCTGGGTTATCGGACCCCATCGGTAATTGTCGAACTCGGCGTTGAGGGTGAGGTCAACCCCTACCGGGGTGTGGGCGAAGCGCCCGGCTGCGTCTCGGGCCCACGGGCACGGCACCATCAAGCTGGCGGCAGTTGCCACCCCCAGGTCCAGGCAGTCGGCGATACCCGCATTGGCCGCATGGGACTGTCCCAAGTTGTCGCAAGTGATGATCAGACCCCGGCCGTTGGGGTTTCCGCCTAGGCGTTCCAGTAGCTCGCTCACTACCGGAAAGCTACCGCCCCTAACTGGAGAAGACGCTTACTCAAGCACGACGTCGGCGCTGCCGCAGGCGCTCCACAGGCCCAGCCCCTGGTTGCGGGCGTTGGCCGCGGCGGCGTAGAAGGAATCGGCGTGGGTGGTATTCGGCTCGATGACCAGGGCTTCGGCGTACCCGTTGGCGGCGATCTCGAGGTTGACGAACAGGCCGTCGCCGGCACGGTACACGTAGGCCAACAGCCGGTCGTAGCGGTCGCGGGCCTCGATGTCGCGGGTCAGTCGCACCTCGGTTCCTTCCGGCAGAAGCGATTTTGTGAATACGGTGGCCTCGTCGCCATAGCACTCGGCGGGCAGGAATCCCCCGATTGTCTCGGGGGTGTCGATGCCGATGAGGCGCACTCGCTCGGTACGCCCGACCATCTCCACCACCACAGTGTCGCCGTCGACTACTTCCACCACGGTCGCGGCTGCCCCGGAGATCGCCCCGTCCGGCTCAGACGAGGTGCCGGTTGGGTTGGTGGGATTCGCAGCGCAGCCGGCGAGGGCGAGAATCAGCAGCCCACCGACTGCTGGTGTCGGCCTCACGCAGCACGGGGAACGTCGTCGGAGGGCGTTGGCGTCGGCTGGGGGGTGGGGGAGCGGCCCTGCAAGGCTGCTCGGGCCTGAGCCAGACCGCGGCGACCGATCTCCTTGGTGCGCTCATCGATCCGCCAGTCTGGCGGCGCCTCCAATAGCGTGAGCTGTAGCTTCATACCACCAGTATCCCGGTGGGAGTGACAGTTTGGTCACCGAATGGGAAATTTCGTCCGAATACCCCTCTGAAGTGGGGAAAGGAGACCCCTAGGAATCTTGGAGGCCGCCGGTCATGCTGCGGTACACCTCCAGCAGGGCCGCCTTCTGCACGTCGGTGAGGTTGGCGTCGGACCGGATGGTGGCCTCGGTGTCGGACACGCCCTCGGCGCTGTCGCCGTTGGCCCCGTCGATGCCCGCAGCTTGGGCCAGCAGAGTCTCGGCCGACAGGTTCAGCGCGTTGGCCAACGACTTGATCACCCGAACCGATGGCTGATGAAGGCCCCTCTCCAATTGGCTGAGGTAGGGGTTGGAAACTTCAGCCAAATCAGATAATTCCCGCAGGGTGAGCTGGGCCAGCTTTCGCTGGCTGCGGAGGTAGTTTCCGAATGCCTCGACGGCGGTTTGATCCATGGCTCGACCTAGCTCTCGTACTCGTAGAAGCCCTTGCCGGTCTTGCGGCCCAGATGTCCGGCCGCCACCATGCGCCGCAGCAGCGGGGGCGGAGCGTTGTGGGAGCCCTTGAACTCCTCGTAGAGAACGTCGGCCACCGCTTCGATGGTGTCCAGCCCGATTAGGTCGCACAGCGTCAGCGGGCCCATGGGATGGCCGCAGCCGTACATCATCCCGCTGTCGATATCGGCTGCGCTCACCTTGCCCTGGTCGAACATGCGGATGGCTTCCAGCAGATAGGGGACCAACAGGCGGTTCACCACGAATCCGGCTCGGTCGCGGCAGCGGATGACTCGCTTGCCCAGAACTTCAACTGCGAAGCGGTCGACCCGGTCGATGGTCTCCAAGGAGGTTCCCAGCGAGCGCACCAACTCCACCAGCGGCTGTATCGGGGCTGGATTGAAGAAGTGCATGCCCAGCACCATGTCCGACCGGCTGGTGATGGAGCCCAGGGTGATGATGGGAATGGAAGAGGTGTTGGTGGCCAAGATGGCGTTGGGCGCCATCACCTTGTCCATGGCTCGAAAAACCGACAGCTTCTCTTCCAGTGATTCGATGACAGCCTCGATGGCCAGGTCTCGGTCGGCCAGGTCGCCCAAGTCGGTGCTGTAGCTGAGCGAGTCCAAAGCCAAGTCTCGGGTGGCGGCGGGCATCTTCTCTCGGGCCACCGCCTTGTCCATGGACATCTCGATCTTATTGCGGGCCGCGTCGATAGCGGAGTCGTCCACCTCGATGACCAGGGTATCCAGGCCGGCTCGGGCGCAGACCTCGGCGATTCCCGAACCCATCGTGCCTCCGCCGATCACTCCGACTTTGTTGATCGGCTCAAACGGAGACTCGAGGTCCTGCGGCGGCTGTGCACCGGAGGAGTCAGCACCCGTAGTCATGGTTTCCCTCCCGTCCGCCGAAACCGGCGACCCCTACGTGGTTGTTCAGGATAGTACGCAAGCGGTAGAAAAATAAAACGGGGCCGGTCAGTGACCGGCCCCGTTTGCAGGAAAGAGCTGAGGGGGGAATCAGCTCTTCTTGGAAACTGGCTGTACCGGAGCCGCGCCGTTGGCGGAGGCTGCGGCCAGCAAGTTCTGGGCGAACTCCTTCTGGGTGTTGAGCAGTTCCTGGGCGAACCCGAAGCTGACGTTCATCAGCTCCTTGGGATCGGGAAGGGAGTCAAGGCCGGGCACGGAATCGAGTTTCATGCTCTCGGGGGTGATGCTGCCGACCGTATCGGTGAAGGTGCGGACACCTTCGATGATGGCGGTCTGGCCCATCTTGAGGGCGCTCAGAACCTGTTCTTGCACGGCTTCGGTGATTTCTTTGACGTCGGTCATGTTGCTTACTTTACTTAGCAAAGGCTTGATCGGCAATTCAGAGGAGACTTTTTTCGGAGAAATTCGATCAGTCTGAGGCTGCGCCGTCGGAGCGCGTTTTCACGTAGAGGCCTGGGGCGTCCTCCATTGGGGCATAGGCCTTGCTGCCGAGCTGCTTGGGGGCATCGACCTTGTCGCCGGCCCGCTGGCCGATCCATTCGGCCCAGTCCTCCCACCACGTTTCCTGGTGCTGTTCGGCGCCTTCCAACCACTCCTCGGGCGACTCTGGGATCTGGTCGTTGGTCCAGTGGCGGGCTTTGGGGCTGGGCGGGTTGACGATGCCGGCGATGTGGCCGGAGGTGCTGAGCACGAAGCGGTTGTGGCCCCCCAGAAGGGTGGCGGTGCGGTAGGCCGCCGTCCAAGGCACGATGTGGTCGTCGATGGCCGACAGCACGTAGGCGTCTTGTTTGACGTCGGCGGGGCGCAGCGAAGTGCCGTCGACCTCGAAGGCGTCGGTGGCGAACTCATTGTGGAGGTAGCAGCGCCGCAGGTAGCTACTGTGCATGCGGGCTGGCATCCGGGTGCTGTCGTTGTTCCAGGCCAGCAGGTCGAACGCCGGCGGAGCCTCGCCCAGCAGCCAGTTGTTAACCACGTACTGGAAGATCAGGTCGTTGGCTCGGATGGCGTCGAAGGTGCGGGCCATCTCGCTGGCCTCCAGATATCCCTGGTCGGCCATCTTGCGCTCGAGCCCGGCCACGGTGGGCTCGTCGGTGAACGCTCCCAGCACGCCGGGATCGGAGAAGTCGGTCAGAGTATTCAAAAACGTGGCGGTGTGGATCGGCTGGTCGCCGGTGGCCGCTCCGTGGGCCATGGCGATGGCGCTGAGCGTGCCCCCCAGACACACGTTGACGGTGTTCACCTTCGTATGCCCGGTTATCTCCTGCACCACCCGCAGGGCGTCGAGGGGTCCCTGGCGCAGATAGTCCTCGAAGCTGGTGTCGCGCATCGACCCGTCGGGGTTGCGATAGCTGATGGTGAAGCAGGTGTGACCGTGCTGCACTGCCCACTCGATCAGGCTCTTCTGCGGGGCCAGATCCATGATGTAGTACTTGTTGATCCACGGCGGGCAGAACAGCATCGGGATCTTGTAGACCTGTTCGGTCTGCGGCTCATACTGCATGACCTCGATCAGGTCGCTGCGATACACCACCTTGCCGGGGGTCAGGGCCATGTTCAGACCCGGCTCAAACCCCGAGTCGTCCACCTTGGACGGCCACCCGTCGTTGTGGCGCAGGTCGTGGAGCATGTTGGCCGCGCCCTTGACCACGCTGGCCCCGCCGGTGGCCGCCGCTTTGGCCAAGGCGTCGGGGTTGGTGAGCAGCATGTTGGTGGGGGCCAGGGCGTCAAAGGCGAATGAGGCGGCGAATTTGGCCTTGCGATCCTCGGCCTCATCCAGGTTGGCCGCGTCGATGAGGTCGTCGGCCAAGTTCCTGGTCAGCAGATAGGTCTGCTGGAGGCCGAAGAAATACGGATTGTCCTGCCAGGCTGTGGAGGTCCAGCGGTGGTCTTTGGGCCGGGGCTGGATGGGCGCGGGCGCCTCGGGGTCAGCAGTCTTGGCCGCCTTGGCCATGGTGGCCGCTCCCACCTTCATCGCTCCGGCGGCCGCCTTGAGGAGGGCAGTGCCCACGCCCACCGGGTTGGCCGCGGCCTTCATGCCCGCATTGACCAGGGTGCGGGCGAAGTAGACCGGGTCGAGCGTGTCGATGATCTGGTCGCCCACCCAGTTGGGGTCGAGGACATCGGACTCGCCGGCGGTGACCCCGATTGTCCCTGCTTCGACCTCTTCACTCACGGCTGGGAACTTTATCAAGCAGGCTTGGCAGAGCCCTTACCCTGGAGCCATAGAGTTGCCGCATGGTTTCACGACGTGACGGGATGACGGTTCCCCTGTTCGGCCCCATCGATCAGCAGGCCGCGCAGATGGCTGAACTGGTCGAACTGGGTTACACCGACGTGTGGTCGTCGGAGTCCAACTCCCACGACGCCTTCACCCCGCTGGTGCTGGCCTCGCAGTGGGCGCCGACGCTGCGCTTGGGTACCGCCATCGTCCCGGCCTACACCCGGGGTCCGGCCCTGGTGGCCCAGTCGGCGGCCACACTGGCCTCGTTGGCGCCGGGCCGGTTCCTGTTGGGGGTGGGCAGCTCCTCGGACGTGATCGTGGAACGGTGGAACTCCATCCCATTCGACGCCCCCTACCAGCGGGTGCGCGACTTGGTGCGCTTCTTGAAGCCCGCCCTGGCCGGCGAAAAGGTGAGCGGCGACTACGACACCTTCTCGGTTCAGGGCTTTCGGCTGGGAATGGTCCCGCCGGAGCCGCCTCCCATCTTGGTGGCGGCGCTTCGATCCCAGATGCTGACGCTGGCCGGGAAGGAGGCCGACGGGGCCATCATCAATTGGCTGTCGGCCGACGACACCGCCCGGGTGAGCGAGATCGTCAATTCCCAAGGTCCCGACAAGGAGATCGTGGCCCGCATCTTCGTGTGCCCCAACCCCGACCGGGAGACGGTTATCGCCCAGGGGCGGCGAGCGGTGGCCGGCTATCTCAATGTGCCCGTGTATCGGGCTTTCCACCAGTGGCTGGGCCGGGGTGATCTGCTGGCCGAGCATTGGGAGCGGTGGGCGGCGGGCGACCGGGCCGGGTCGCTGGAGGCCATACCCGAACAGGTGGTGGACGCCCTGATTGTGAACGGCACTCCTGAGGAGTGCCGCAAGCACATCGACCGATACTTCGACAACGGGGTCACCACCTCTTCGCTCATGGTCATGCCTCTGGGCGGGATCGACCCCTGGGAGGCAGTCAGGTCGCTAGCGCCGCGGCCTGCTGGAGGTGGCTGACGTAGTCGGCCAGCTGGTAGCCGGCGGCCGCCCCGCTGGTGGAGGGCATGACATAGACCGGTCGACCGGCCAATCCCTGGGGCTGCGGCCCGGCTTGGGCCTTTCGATCCACCGCGGCACGCCAGCCGGCCAGGCCCACGAAGCACACCGCCGAGGGCCTGAGCCACTCCGCTAGCCACTTCAGCCGGTCGAGACCCCGGCGATACTCGTCAGCGGTGAGCTCATCGGCTCGGGGAGTGGCCCGCTTGACCAGATCGGTCATGCCCATCCCGTGGTCGATCAGCGCCCGTCGGGGATCGCGGTCGGCGCTCACCAAGCCGGCGGCCAGCGCCGCAGGCCAGAATCGGTTGCCGGGCCGGGCAAATCCCGCACCGGCATCGGCCGCATACACGCTGGGGTTCAGGCCGCAGATCAGGAGGCGCATGTCCGGCCCTACGGTGTCGGGCAGCGTGCGGGCCCGCCGACCCTTGACGATGAGGGTGGCCACCTTGGGGGGCCGGTCCAACCGCTCCAAGGCGTCGAGTTCGAATCCAGCGCCCTCCATGAGGGGCGCGATCCACTCCTTGGGCCACTGGGAGAAGCGGCGGCCGGGGAAGTCGTCGTCGGAGAACGGCTCGAAATCGGCGTTCCCCTCGAAGATGTGAAGTTCCACCGGCGCCCCAGGAGCCAGGGCCCGGTGCAGGTCGGCCAGCGCCAGGGGCACATGGCGGCGGTCGAGGTGTACGTAGCTGCGCGACGCCCACGCCCCGGCCAGCGACCCGGTGGCCAAGGGCAGCGCGGCCAGATCAGCCCGACAGCGCAGGGCATCGGGGGCGTGTTCGGGAACCATTTCCAGCATGGACCGGGCCGCGTCGATCGCCAACCCGGGACTGGGGAGCGCAGCGGTGTGCCAACCGGGGCCGCAGCCCAGATCGGCTGTGATGCCGTCGGGGCGATCTAGGGCGGCAAACGCCTCGATTGCCGTCGTTGACTTGGGCTGGCGCTCAGCCCGCCATTCGGCCGCCCGGTCCTCGTAGACGCTGACGGTGTTGTAATCGGCCATCGCCCACTTCTAGCGAAGCGGCCAGATTTTCTTGAATACGCGAACGATCACTGCACCCACCAGGGCGCCGACCACCACGTCGGAAGCGTGGTGGATGCGCACGTGGACCCTGCTGGCCGCCACCACCGAGGCGGCCGCCCAGAATGGCCAGCGTCGGCGTCGGGACTCGGCCAAGAGCGCGGCGGCTACCACGGCGGCGCTGGCATGGCCGCTCGGAAAGCTGCTGGTGAGCGGCTGGCGCAGCCGATGCGGGTGGTCGTGCTCAGCCAGCGGCCGGGAGCGGTTGAAGGCTGATTTTATCGGTCCGTTGACCAGCGCTGATTCCACCGCCAATGCCACAGACACCCGCAGGGCCCGGCGCCGACCCCGCTTGGAGGTTGCCCCCGCCCAGGCCAGGGCGTGCCACAGGATGCTGAAGTTGCCCAGTTCCGAGGCGGCGTAGAACACCCGGTCGGCCATCGGATTCCCCCGTAGGCTGGCGAAGAGCTGCTCCACGGCCTCGTCGAATGCCTCCACAGCCGCCGAGGTTCCGTCGGGGATTTCGTCTTCGAACCCCTTGTCGTCCAGTGCCTCGTGGTCGGGCGCTTCGCCGAAGAACGCCACGTCCTCGAGGTCCTCGTCTTCGAGGTCCTCTAGCGAGTCGGCCGCGTCGGGAGCGTCATCGAGGCGCTCAGCCTCGTCTGCGGTCATTCCTGGGCTGCCCGGATCGTCTTGTAGGCCACGCCCACTTCGTGGTTGGCGTCATTCAGAACCTTGTAGCCGGATTCGTCGCGGATCTGGTCGAAATTCTCGGCCACGTCCTCCACGGTGAGGTCGGGGTTGTAATAGCCCGGGGTCCGGCCGATGAAGAACCGGGCCACCGTGCCGCCGGCCGCCGAGTACACCTCGCCGGAGACCGGGCAGTCTTCATGGGCCAAAAAGCACACCACCGGGGTGACCTGCTCCGGGTTCATGGCCTCTTTGATCTCTTCGCCGAAGATGGCCTCGGTCATGCGGGTGGTGGCCACTGGGGCGATGCAGTTGGCCTTGATGTTGTACTTGGCCCCCTCTAGGGCCAGCGTGTGGGTAAGACCGACCAGGCCCATCTTGGCCGCGCTGTAGTTGGACTGGCCGAAGTTCCCCAGCACGCCGGCGTTGGATGTGGCGCACACGATGCGGCCGTAGCCCTGCTCGCGCATCTGGACGAAGGCCGGACGGGTGACGTTGAACGCCCCGCGAAGATGGACCGCCAGCACCGGGTGGAGCTGGTCGTCCTCCAGCTTGTGGAAGGTCTTGTCCCGCAGGATGCCAGCATTGTTGATAACGACGTCCACCCGGCCGTACGCCTCCATCGCGGTGTTGGTGATGGCCGCCCCGCCCTCGGAGGTGGCCACCGAGTTGGTGTCGGCCACCGCTTCGCCGCCCCCGTCGTTAATCTCGTTGGCCACCAACTGGGCCGGTCCCTCGCTGGCTCCGGTGCCGTCGGCCGCCCCGCCCAAGTCGTTGACCACCAATCGGGCGCCCCGCCGGGCCAGCTCCAGGGCGTACAGGCGACCCAGACCGCCCCCGGCCCCCGTGACGATCGCCACCCGGTTGTCAAAACTCAATGCCATAGGCAGAAGATTACGGCGATTTGTGCTGTCAGCGGTAAGCGCCGGGGGCGGTGAGGGGTTTGCGGAACCAGCGGCGGGGTGTGGTGATGATGGACCGGGGATAGTCCTCGAAGAGCCAGCGGGCGAAGTTTCGCCGGGTCCAGGGAGTGAGCCCGGCGATGCGCACCGCCCCCCGCGCACCCGGGCGAGTGGCCAAGACCCGCCCGAGTCGGCGGGCCATGCGATGGTCGGCGAACAGCTCTTGGCGCACGAAGCGGCGGTAGTGGGCCATGACCCGGTTGGCGTCGCCGCCGCCGGCGAGTACGGCATTGGCCGCGCCGATGCCGGTGAGCAGGGCCTGGGCTATGCCCTCGCCGCTCATCGGGTCGGTGGCCGCCGCGGCGTCGCCGGTGAACATGGTTCGGCGGCCAGTGAGGGAGATCTTGTCTATACGGGCGGGAATGGGCCAGGCCCGGTGGGATGTCTCGGGGGTGGCGCAATCGCCCAGAACGGCTCGGATGTGGTCTCTTTCCAGCAGGTCTCGCCATAGCTTGCCCATATCGCCTACCGCCACCGGGCCGCCCCGGCGCACGCCGAACCCCACGTTGGCCCGGCCGTCGGGAAGGGGAAACGACCAGACGTAGCCAGGCAGGATCTCCTCCTCAAACCACACCCACAATGCCCGGCTGGCCGGAGTGTCCACGCCCGACCAGTACTGGCGGAACGCATGCCAATCGCCCCGGTATCCGTCGTGGGCCAGTCCCAAGAATTTGCGGGTGGGCGACCACATCCCGTCGGCGGCAATGGCATAGCCAGCGGTCATTGTCCCCGTACCCTCCAATTCCAAGGTCACTTGCCCGTCATCTTCGGAAAGCCCCTGGCAGGCGGCGCCCTCCACCAAATCGGCGCCCTCTGCCTTGGCCTTCTCCACTAGGGCGTTGTCCAGCTCGGCCCGGGGGACTACCGCGGCGAATTGACCGCCCGATCGTGGAAGAGGGAACTCCACAGTGCGGCCTGAGGGCGAGCGGATGAAGACGTCCTCCACCGGCATCCACGTGGAGATGGGGGTCGGGTCCAGCCCTAGCCCCTCGAGGAGCCTCAGCGCGCCGGCAGTCAGGCCGTCGCCGCACGCTTTGGGGCGTGGGAAGCAGGCCTTGTCCACCATTACCACCCGCTGCCCGGCCCGGGCCAGGGTAATGGCCGCCGCGCAGCCGGCTGGCCCGGCCCCGATGATGGCCGCGTCCCAGTCGCCTCTCATCGATCTAACGGACTCACGCGGCCTGGCCCGCCGCTTGCTGGGGATCTAAAGCCTGCGATTGCCCGGGTTGGGCGTCGGGATCTTGAGTGGGTGTTTCTCCGGGTTCTCCCTCTCCCTCGGGAGGAACAGCCTCACCGGGCTCCACCTCCTCCTCAGGCGGGGCAATGGTGCAGAGATCTGCCCGATTGTCGTCATTCACGTCAGCGGGCGCGTGGGTGCCGGTGCAATCCTCAGGGTCGATGCACTCCACGGGTAGTCCCGCTTCGTCCAACTCCACCACGCCGTCGCCGTCCGCATCCATGGGCAGCACTGAAGAGGTGCACACTCCTTGGCAGTTGATGCCCTCTCGGGGCTGGTAGAGCGCGGAGACCGAGTCGCGCAAAACCGTGCCGTCGGAGTAGGTCCGGCTGCGTTCGGTGGTGCGCCGGGTGCAGTGCCCCCGCGGGGTGTCGTAGCGGTTGGTCCACTCCACCTCGGCATAGGCGGTGGAGTACACACTCACGGTGACGCTGCCGCTGGTCACGGTGGGCCACAGCAACACCGCATAGGGGTTGGGATTACGGAACTTGAAGTCGGGCTTGGGCCAGGAGATGGTGGCATCCACACCTTCGCGGTAGCGGGCGATGTCGATGCTGTGCGCCTGGTATTCGGGGAACTCCATCCCGGCGTTGAATGTGGCGGTGAACAGGGTGGTGATGAACTGGGAGATTCCCCCGCCCACATCATCGGTGTACACCCCGTCGTAGATCACCCCGGCATCCACGAACCCCTTCTCCTCGGTGCGCTCGCCCACGTACCCGTTGACCGAGAAGGTCTCACCCGGATAGACCACCGCGCCCTGGAGTATGTCGGCGATGCGGTGGATGTTGGACACCCGATCCTGGCCCGGCGTGTAGTAGGTGGTGAAGCGTCCGGTCAGCTCCACGATTCCCCGTTCCTCCAGCCAGCTCTGGTCGTTGATCTCATCGGACTCCCGCAACTCCAACTCCACGGCGGGCTGGGCGGTGTTCAGTGCGGCTAGCACCTCTTGGGCCGCGCTCAGCTGGCAGCAGATGTAGGCCGGGACCTCGCTCACCAGCACCGGCACATCCTCTTGAATGGTGAGGATCGGTTCGGATGCCACGGTGGCCACCTCGATGAAGAGCTCGGCCAGATCCTCTTTGATCCGCTGCTGGTCGATTCCGTAGGACCACTGGTCGTTCTCGGAATGGAGCGTGAGCCAAGAGCGGAGCTGGGCCGGCTGCACACGCTTGGTGACTTCCTGCACGGTCACCAGGATCCCCTGAGCGGTGCGCTGATTGATCCAGTCCACCGTTTGGAGCATCACCTCTTCGCCTAGCTCGGGGGGAATCAGGCTCACTTCGGCCTCGACCCTTAGGGGGTCGTCGCCCCGGACGGCTGCTTCCAGCAGCCGGGGGAGCGCTGGCGATAGATCGGCAACCTCGCCGGGCACGCCGGGCGCCACCTGGAATATGCCGTTTTCCAGCACTATGTGCGGATCGGTCGGGGCGCGGTGCAGTTCGGCTTCTAGGCGGGAGATCTTGCTTTCTTCGGCCGACAGAGTGAGCAACAGCTCCGACCGCGAGCTCTCGAAGAATGAGGCCGTCCAGCCGATGGGATTGCCTGTCCCGCTGTCCAATTCCATGATCGCGGCCACAGTGCCCTCCACATCCACCGCCAGCCCGGTGTCGGCGGCAGTCACGGTGATGGCTTGGCTGGGCGTTGCGATCTCCACCGGGGTCTGCTGGAAGCGCTCGGCCAGGTCGACAACCACCGCGGTCACGTCGTCCTCGCTCAATCCGCCGATGTCGATGCCGCTGTCGGTGATGATTGGGCTCTCGATCTTCAAACCCCGGGGAGTCCGGTCGCCGCTGCCGGAGTAGTCAATCAGCCAGATCAGCAGCCAAACGACCAGGACCAGCATCGGAACGAACATGAGGACCCACATCCAAATCGGGCGGGGAGGCCGGCGCAGTTTGAGTGGCGGTTGGCGATCCATGGGGATTAGGGGATCGTAGTGGGAGCTTCCCGCCGGCCGGGTTCAGCAGACATGGCGGAAGTCAGAACAGCTTGGCCTGGTCGGGCTCGATGCCCCGGAGCAGGTCGTAGTCGATCTCCACGCATTCGATGCCCCGGTCGGCCCCTAGGGCCCGGGCCTGGGGCCGGACTACCTGGGCGGCAAGCATGCCCTGAACCGGGGCCAGGGTCGGATCTTGGTTCAAGAACTGGAGGTAGCGGGTGAGCTGTTCCACCCCGGCTATCTCCCCCCGCCGCTTGATCTCCACCGCGATGGCGTTCCCGTCGGCGTCGCGGCACAGCAAGTCCACCGGGCCGATGTCGGTGGGGTATTCCCGCCGCACCAGACGGAATCCGTCTCCCAGCACCTCGGGCGACGCGGCCAGCAGTTCCTGGAGGTGGGCCTCCACGCCGTCTTTGTCCAAGCCGGGGTCGTGGCCCAGATCGTGGTCGGTGTCAGAGATCAGCTCGTGGATAGTGATGGTCAACTTCTCGCCCGATGGGTTGACCACCGTCCACACGCCGTCTTCCTCCGACAGCCGGTTGGGGGCGTTCATCCAATTCAGCGGTTTGTAGGCGCCCCCGTCGGCGTGGATGGCCACACAGCCATCGGCTTTGATCATGATGAGCCGCACCGCCTCAGGCAGGTGCGCGGCCAATCGGCCGTCGTAGTCCACCGAACACCGGGCAACTACCAGTCTCACAGGGGCATCCCGTCTGCAGAAGCAGCATCGAGGAGCTTCATCGAGCGATCACCGGCCGCACAGTGGTTCAAATCTACGGGGATGAGGGGGCAGTGGTCATTTGGCCACAACTGCGGCGGCGAAGTCGGGGTGGCAGATGACGAAGTCGGACATATAGGTGTCCGACTGGTTGAAGCTCAGCTCGTCGCCGTTGAGGCGGGACACATGCAGTCCGGCGGCCGCCGCCACTGCCGCCGGAGCGCACAGGTCCCACTCGTGGAGCCCCGAGGCGTGGGCATACACCTCGGCTTCCCCGTTGATGACTGCTGCGGCCTTGGCTCCGGCCGAGCCCATTTGCACGATGGTGCCCCCGAGGTCGTCGGCGATGCGACGGGCCAGGCGACCGGGCCGGCTCCGGCTGGTGATGACCCGGGGCCGGGCCGCGGCCACCGGTGTGGGGGGAGCGGGCTCGGTGGCCAGTGTGATCCCTTGAGCGGGCAGCGCCACCGCCCCGGCGATGGGCTTGTCGTCGGCCACCAAGGCCACGTGGACGGCCCAGTCGGTGCGGCCCGGGATGGAGAACTCCCGGGTCCCGTCCAGCGGGTCCACGATCCACACCCGGCTGTGCTCTAGTCGACGGCGGTTGTCCACCGACTCCTCCGACAACACCATGTCGTCGGGACGGTGCTGGTGGAGGGCTTTGGCGATGTAGTCGTGGGCCAGAGCATCGCCTCGGGCCCCGACGGCGAATGGGGCCAACTTCTGAGCGCTCAGCTCGGCCCGCAGCTCAACCAGCAGCTCACCCGCCTTCCAAGCCAGGTGAGCGGCGAGTTGGTGGTCGTTCACGGCCTCGGCGGTATCTCGAGCAGGTCCATGACCTGGTCGCACAAGCCGGGGGCAACGGCGATGAAGCCGTCCATCAGCGGGTCGGCCCGGTTGAACACCACGTCGGCGCCGTCGATCCCGAACACCTGTCCGCCTCCGGCTCTCACCAGCGCGGCCCCACCGGCCACGTCCCACTCGTTCTTCGGCACCAGCGTCCAAGTGGCATCGGCCAGCCCGGCACCCACCAGGCTCAGCTTGTAGGCAACCGAACCCATGTTTCGCACCGCGATCGGCGTGGAGAAGAATCGCTCCCACTCGCCCCGCTTCACCTCGCTGCGGGAGGCCAGTACCAGCGCGCCCCGGATATCGGTGGTGGAGGTCGTGCCCGCAGGCTGACCGTTGCACATCACGCCGGTTTCGTCCGAGCCGATGATCAAATTCCCGTTGGGCGGGCTCAGCACGCCTCCGGCCACCGGCACGCCGTCTTCCACTAGCCCGACGGAGACGCACCACTCGGGGATGCCGTCGATGAACTCGCGGGTGCCGTCGATGGGGTCCACCACCCATACCCGGCGCTGGTCAAGACGCCCTCCGGCATCGGTGGTCTCCTCAGAGAGCCATCCCTCGTCGCCTCCCCGCAGAACCTTGGCCAGCACATCGTTCACCGCGGTGTCGGCCGCGGTCAGCGGGTCGCCGCCGTCTTTCAGCTCCGATGCGATCTCTCCGGGCGTGAACCGCTTCAGCACTTCGTCGGCTGCCGACAGCGCCTCGGAAATGCGCTCGAGATCGTCGGCGCGCGACACCTCAGTCGCCCATCGGGTCGAGGTACCCCTCGGCCTCCAGGTGATCGATGATTATCTGGGCCTCTTCATCGGGTGTCTGGTCCACGGTGGGCAGCACTACGTCGGCGTCGATGGGTTCTTCGTAGGGATCGGAGATGCCGGTGAACTCCTTGATGATGCCGGCCCGGGCTTTGGCGTACAGCCCCTTGCGATCCCGCTCCTCGCACACCTCCAGCGGCGTGGACACGTGTACCAGCACATAGCCGCCGTTGGCCGAGATGGCCTCCCGGTTGCGGCGCCGGGGCTCGGCGTAGGGGGCGATCGGCGCGCAGATTGCGATGCCGCCGTGCTTGGTTATCTCCGAGGCCACGTAACCGATTCGGGTGATGTTGATGTCACGGTGTTCTTTGGAGAACCCCAGTTCCGACGACAGATTAGTGCGCACCACATCGCCGTCGAGCAGGGTCACCGGCCGCCCTCCCCGCTCCAGCAGCTTGGACATGAGCGCATTGGCGATGGTGGATTTGCCCGAGCCGCTGAGACCGGTGAAGAACACGGTGAATCCCTGC
Source organism: Candidatus Poriferisocius sp. (assembly GCA_965208545.1). GTDB lineage: Bacteria > Actinomycetota > Acidimicrobiia > Acidimicrobiales > Bin134 > Poriferisocius. The sequence continues at coordinate 1,206,100 of OZ242341.1, forward strand.
TTGGACTTCTGGGGGTGGGTGCGGCGCAGCTCGGCCACCACCTCGGGGTAGCTGAACCACTCAGGAATCTCGTCGCCCGATGCCAGCCGGTCTCGCAACTCGGTGCCGCTGATGCTCAGCGTGGCCGTTCCCTCTTCCACCTCGTCCACCGGGTGATAGCTGTCGCTGTCGGGGACGTACACCATCATCTTGAACGGCACCATGGTCACGCCCAACTCGTCGGTGTAGTCCTGCAACATGTCCTGGGCGTCGTAGGGACCGTAGAAGGGGTTGCCCGAGGCGTCGGAGCCCGGTCCGGCGTGGTCCCGGCCCACGATGAAGTGGGACACCCCGTGGTTCTTGCGGATGATGGCGTGCCACACCGCCTCACGGGGCCCGCCCATGCGCATGGCGAGGGGCAGCATGGCTAGCATGGCCGAGTTCTCCGGGTAGCGCTTGATGATGTGCTGGTACACCCGCCCCCGGGTGTAGTGGTCCACATCTCCGGGCTTGGTCATGCCCACCACCGGGTGGATCAACAGGTTGGCGTCGGCCTCCACCGCGGCCCTTCTGGTGAGCTCGACGTGGGCCCGGTGCATCGGGTTGCGGGTTTGGAAGGCCACCACCCGGCTCCACCCCGCGGCATCGAACGCAGCCCGCAACTGGGCCGGAGTGCGCCGCAGCTCGGTGAAGTCGTAGTGGACCGGGTATTGCAGGCCCTGTACCGATCCGCCGACATAGACCGGCGCGGTGCTCCTCATGAGGTGGCCCACGCCGGGGTGGTCGGGGTCGGAGCTGGCGAACACCGCTTCGCCCTCCGCCATGGTGTCGGGCCGCCACACGTCGCTCACGGTGAGCACGGCGAGCATGACCCCCTCCACGTCCCGAAGCGCCAGGCGACCGGCGTCCTGGGCTTCTTCGGCCGTCTTGGCATCCATATCAAGGGTGATGGGCATGGGCCACAGGGTCCCGTCGACCAGCCGCATTTCAGAGCACACCCGGTCGTAGTCGGCTTGGCCCATGAAACCCCGAAGCGGGGAGAAGCCCCCGTTCAACAGCAGTTCCAGGTCGCAGAGGTGCCGGGGCTGGAGGGTGAACGACGGCAAGTCGCGCGAATCCGCCTTGAGTTGTTCGGCGGTGGCGCTGTCGACCATCAGATCGACCAGCTCACCACCATGGGGTTGGATCAGTTGTGAAGCCACAGGACATTTCATATCGCAATTGCCCGTCGGCTGAGTCATCGGAACACGGGGATGGTGGAACCGCCGCCCGGACGAGAGCCAGAGTCCTGTTTCCGTGCCGAGGCCGTAGCATTTCCCTGAATGGATGGCGATGCGGTGCTCACTGTCGCGGTGCTGGCGGTTATGGGCGCCGGGCTCATCAGCAACCGGCTTTCGCCCGCAGCCGGGGTGCTGGGTGCCACGGGCGGCCTGTTCCTGCTCCGGGTGATCGACGTCGACCAGGCCTTCCAGGGATTTGCCAACCCGGCCTTCTTCACTATTGGGGCCTTGTACGTGGTAGCCGGCGCGGTGACCAAGACCAACGCCTTGCAACCCGTAGTGGCCCGGGTCTTGGACCGGGGCTCCCGCACCCGGGTGGCCCTATTCCGCCTGCTGGCCCCGGCCAGCGCGGCCTCGGCGTTTTTAGCCAACACCCCCATCGTGGCCATGCTGGTGCCCGCGGTGCGGGGCTGGACAGAACGGCACGGAAGGGCCGCCTCCCGATATCTGATCCCACTGTCGTATGCCACCATCCTGGGCGGGGCGATCACCGCCATCGGCACCAGCACAAACCTGGTGCTAGGCGGACTTTTGCAATCGGCGGGCTACGACGAACTGGAGATGTTCGAGCTGGTCCGCTACGGGTTGCCGCTGGCCGGGGCCGGTTTGGTGCTGATTGTTGTGGCCGCTCCTTGGGTGCTGCCCGAGAGACGCGATCCCGAGCCGGCTGGCGAGGGCCGTTCCTATCTGGTGTCGATGTATGTGGTGCAGCAGGGAGCGTTCGACGGGCAGTCGGTTGAGGCCGGCGGACTGCGCCACCTCCAAGGAGTGTTCTTGGTGGAGGTAGAACGGCAGGGAACAGTGATCGCCCCGGTGGCGCCCACCTTCGTGCTCCGGGGCGGCGACCGGCTCACCTTCGCGGGCCGGGTGGATCTGGTTGTGGACCTCCAGGCCATGACCGGGCTTGCCTCCGCCGAGGACCCTCACCTGGAGGCGGTGGACTCTGACGACCACACGTTCTTCGAGGCCGTGGTGGGGGCGGCTTCACCCCTCAGCGGGAGGACGCTGGCCGAGGCCGGCTTCCGGAGCCGTTACCAAGCCGCAGTGGTGGGCATCCACCGCTCCGGCGCCCCGGTGGAGGCCAAGTTCGGACAGGTTCGCCTGCGCACCGGCGACACGCTGTTGGTATTGGCCGCCGACGGCTTCGACGAGCGGTGGCGCAACCACAACGACTTCCTGCTGGTGTCCCGGTTGGGCGGGTCCCCGCCCCGGGCCACCCGGAGGGCACCGGTGGCCCTGGCCGCAGTGGTGGCCCTGGTGGTGCTGCCCGCGGCGGGGGTGCTGAGCGTGTTGGAAGCGGCATTGATCGCCGCGGGAGCGGTGGTCGTCGGCGGGGTGCTCTCTCCCCGGGAGGCTCGGGAGGCAGTGGACTTCAGCGTGCTCATCACCATCGGCGCGGCGTTCGGTTTGGGAGCCGCGTTGGAGGAGGCCGGTTTGGCCGAGAACTTGGCCGACGGCATCGTCACCGGCTTCGACTTCATGGGCGACGCCGGTGTGGTGCTGGGCATCGTGTTGGCCACCATGGTGTTGACCGAGATGATCACCAACGTGGCTGCGGTGGCTCTGGTGTTCCCGGTGGCGCTGGAGGCGGCGGCCCAGTCCGGGCTGGACCCCCGCACCATGGCGCTCGGCGTGGCAGTGGCCGCCTCGGCGTCGTTCCTGACCCCTATCGGCTACCAGACCAACACCATGGTGTACGGCCCAGGCCGCTATCGCTTCACCGACTACCTGCGCTTGGGGGTGCCCATGTCGGTGCTCACCCTGGTGCTGCTCACTGCCCTGGTGGCCGCCGCGGCCTGAGTTCAGCGAACTACAGCACTCCAACGGCCATGTCGGCGGCGTGGTCCAGCATGGCGTCTACTCGGCGGGCGATGTCGTGGACGTCGCCTGTGTTGGCCATGCCCCCGCTCATGCCCTTCAGGCGGCGGCCGTATGCGCCCTCCACAATGCAGGCCTGCTTCCACCAGCTAAACACGGCGTAGTAGGGGAGGTCGGAAAGGTCGAAGCCCGACTGGGCGGCGTAGCGGTCGGCCACCTCGTCTCGGCGAACGAAGCAGTCTTGGAGAGTAGGCGGGTCGGTGAGGAAGCTCATCTTGTCGCCGGGGTCGGCCCAGTACTGGAGCGACCAGGCGAAATCGGCGATGGGGTTGCCGGTGGTGCACAGCTCCCAATCCAACACCGCGGCGATCTTCCACTGGTCGTTGAGCACAGTGTTGTCGAAGCGGTAGTCGCCGTGGGCCAACGCGGCGGGTGCCTTTTCGGGTGGCTTGGCCGCGCTCAGCCGCTCGTGCAACTCGATGAGCAGGGGCACTTCCCGCACCCCGGCGGCCTCCACCTGCCGACGCCATCGCTTCAGCTGGCGGCCCACGTAGTCCTCCCGGCGGCCCAGGTCGCCCAGTCCCACCTCGTCCAGGTCGAGCGTGTGGAAGGCAACCTGCACGTCGAGCAGGCTCTGGGTGGCGACCTCGGCCTGCTCGGTGGTCATGGTGGCTGCGGATTCCTGGTCACGTAGGATCAACCCCTCTACGAAGCCCATCACATAGAAGTCGGCCCCGTTCACGGAGTGGTCGTCGCAGAAGGCCACCATCTCGGGAACTGGCACGTCGCTGGCCTCACCCAGAGCGGCCATAATGCGCCACTCCCGCCCCATGTCGTGGGCGGTGGCCAGCGCCGATCCCACCGGTGGTCGCCGCAATGCCCACTGTCGGCCTCCGGAATCGGTCAGCCGGAAGGTGAGGTTCGACCCGCCGGCAGCAATCAGGTCGAAGTCAAACGGAGGCTCGCTGTCGGCGACGTTGGACGCCAGCCAGCCGGTAACCGGCGCGACGTCGATGCCGGGGATTTCGGTGCTCGAAGACTCCACCGCCTCAGTCTGGTATTCCGCTACGGTCAGTGCCATGTCTCAAACTGCGCTGCTTTCCCGCTCCGACCCTGCTTCCCCTGAAGCCGATGCCCTCGGCGTGGCCCTGGGTTCCGTAGACACGCCCATCGGAACGCTGCAATTGGCGGCAACTTCCCAGGGGCTGGTGAGGATCGGGTTCGGCTACATGGAAACCAGAGAGGACATGATGGCCGAGCTCGCCGAACTGCCCTGCTCGATGGACCAAGGCGACCCCGACTGGCTGGCCGAGCCCATCACTCAGCTCCGCGAGTATTTCGACGGGAACCGCCGCTGGTTTGAGGTGGCCTTGGACTGGCGCCTGAGCCACGGGTTCTATCGCCAGGTGCAAGATGCGCTGATGACCGTGGAGTACGGCACCACGGTGTCGTATGGGGAGCTGGCCCATATGGCCGGTTCGCCGGGTGCGGCCCGCGCCGTGGGAACGGCCATGTCCACCAACCCCATTCCCCTCATCGTGCCCTGCCACCGGGTGGTGCGAAGCGACGGGTCGGTGGGGGAGTACGGAGGCCGCCCTGAGGTCAAGACCTGGCTCATCGACCACGAGCGCGCCAGTCGGGATTGATGTCTCGCCTCACCAAGTTGGACCGGTCGGTGGCCGGGCGAGTTGCGGTAGTAACCGGCGCGGCCTCAGGCATGGGCCGGGCCACTGCGTGGCTGTTGGCTGACGAGGGGGCCAAGGTGGCTGCGCTGGACGTCAATCGCACCGGGGTCGAGGAGACGGCGGCCGCCATCGTCGACGCCGGAGGCAGGGCGCTGGCGATGGTCTGCGACCTGGCTGATCCCGCCGTGGTGGAACCGGTGGTGGAGCAGGTGCGGGCCGAACTTGGCCCGGTGGACATCTTGATCAACAACGCGGGCATTGCCGCTGGCGCTCCGGTCGAGGCAGCCGACTACGAGGATGTGTGGGCCGCCGCCATGGAAGTAAACCTCACCGCGCAGATGCGCTTGGTGCGAGCCTGCCTGGACGACCTGAAGCGCAACGGCGATGGGCGCATCGTGAACGTGGCCTCCACCGAGGGGGTGATGGCCACTCCCAATACTTCGCCCTACACGGTGAGCAAGCACGGGGTGGTGGGTCTCACCCGGGCGCTGGCCGTTGAGTTGGGCCAGTTCGGAGTGACGGCCAACGCGATCTGCCCCGGCCCGATCCGCACCGCCATGACCGGTGACATCCCCGAAGAAGCCAAGCAGAAATATGCCCGCCGCCGGGTGCCGGCCCGCCGCTACGGCGATCCCGAGGAAGTAGCCCAGGTCACCCTGTCGCTGGTGCTGCCCGCCGCCTCATTCATCAACGGCGCCGTGGTGCTGGTGGACGGCGGCCTACACGCCAAATCCAACTGATCCTGCCTCGATAGCGGGGAAGGGTCAGGCGCTGCGGCGGCGCCTCTCGTTCCAGAAAACGGCTTGGAGTTCGAACTCGTCGATGGCCTCGAGGGCCTTTTCCTCTTCGGCATCCCAGAAGGAGTGGGTCTCAACGAAGTCGGCGTACTCCGACAGCTGCTTGGGCTCGGGCAGGTCTGGAACGTTGCGGAATCGGCCGAATAGATCGGTGGAAACCCCGGACGCGCGCAGCAAGTAAACGCCGAGCAAATGCACGACGAGATAGGCCCCTACTGCAATGCCCAAAGTCATGCCAGAACCGGCACTATAGGGATGATCCGCTCTGTCCACAACTGGTTCACAGGGAAATCCACAAAATGGCCGTGCCCGTTGCTTATAATTCTTGCCCCGCTCAAAGGATTCCCGCCTGAACCAGTGCTGTCACCAGGGCTTTTGCCCCCACGAGCGAGACTGTATCGCGAGCACGGCTGAGCGCAACTCGGGTTGCCTCGCGACCGAGTCCTAGTGTGAGGCCCGTGACTGATGCATCCACCGTCACGGTCCAAACACTCGAACCGGGCATCACCCAGATCACCATGTCGCGCCCTGAGCGGCTCAATGCCCTGAGTCCTGAGCTCATCGCCGACATGCATCAAGCCCTCGACGAAGTGGAGCGGGACCGCTCGCAACGGGCCGTGGTTCTCACCGGCGCTGGCCGGGGGTTCTGCTCCGGTGCTGATCTCAAAGCCGGGGGCGATCAGGAGTTCGCCGAGCCGCCCGACCGAAGCCGGCTGGGAGCCATCTACGACATGCAGCTCGACTTGGCCAACCTCATGCTCAAGATCTACGAGCTTCGGGTGCCGGTGATCGCCGCGGTGAACGGCCCGGCCGTGGGCGGGGGATTCGCCATCGCCTTGCACTGCGATGTCCGGGTGGCCGCGGAGTCGGCCCGGTTCGGCTCGGTGTTCATCAAGGTGGGCCTGTCGTCGCTCGACGTGGGCAACAGCTACCTGCTGCCCCGGATCGTCGGCGCCGGCCGGGCCCGGGAGCTGATGCTCACTGGCCGGATATTCGATGCCGCCGAGGCTGAGCGCATCGGGCTGGTGTCGCAAGTGGTACCCGATGGCCAAGTGGTGGAGGCAGCCCTCGAAGCCGCCCGGCTGATCGCAGCCAACAACGAGTACGGGGTATGGATGACCAAACTCGGCGCCAACGCCACCCTCGACGCCCCCAGCCTGCGCCATGCCATGGAACTGGAGAACCGCACCCAGGTGTTGGGCACGTTCACCGGGAATATGACCGAGGCATCGCAGGCCTTCCGCGAGGGCCGCGAGCCCCGCTGGAATCCGCTGTAGGAGAAAGTCAATGCTCGAAATCGAAGACCAAGGACGGGTGCGGGTGCTTACCCTCAATCGGCCCGATGCGCTGAACGCGTTCAGCGAGGCCCTGTACGACGCCACCGCTCAAGCCCTGATCGATGCCGCCGCCGATCCTGATGTGGCCGTGGTGGTGTTGACCGGAAACGGACGGGCGTTCTGCGCTGGCACCGACTTGGTTGAGATGGGGGCCCGCAATCCCGGTGGAGGCGGCGTCGAACCTGGTGTCCATGGATTTGCCGGAATGATCGACCAGATGGACTCCTTCCCCAAGCCGTTCATCGTCGCGGTGAACGGACTGGCCATCGGGGTGGGGGCCACCATGCTGGGCTTTGCCGATCTGGCCTTCATGTCGTCGGAAGCCCGGCTGCGGTGCCCGTTCTCCAGCCTGGGCGTCGCTCCCGAGGCGGCCAGCAGCTACACCTTCCCGCTGTTGCTGGGCCGCCAGCAGGCCATGTGGACCCTGCTCAGCGCGGAGTGGATCAGCGCCGAAGAGGCCCAGGAGATGGGCCTGATTTGGAAGGTGTGCCCTCCCGAAGAGCTAATGGACACGACGATGGCCCACGCCCAGAAGCTGGCCGCGTTGCCGGTGTCGTCGCTGATGGAGTCGAAGGTGCTCGTCACTCACGGCTGGCATGACGGAGTGGCCGCCGCCCGAGAGCGGGAGAACGCCGCCTTCTCCCGCTTGATGGGAGCGCCGGCCAACGTCGAGGCCATCGCCGCCTTCATGGAGAAGCGCCCTCCCGACTTCACCGGCATGTAGGCACGGTTTCGGCGATTGAACAGGCTGCGCCTACCATCCTCCAAGCGCGCACGCCGACTGGAGGACAAATCAACATGGCTGATGCTGTCATGACGAAGTTGGCTGCAAAAGGGAGAGCAAATGGCTGAGACCGACGTGCTGGGACTCTGGAAGATCGCCGAGGCCGATCCCGAGCGCCTCGCGGTGGTAGACCCCGACTACAACGAGATCACTTATCGAGAGCTTGCCGAGCTGACCAACCGCATCGTGCACGGCCTGCGGGCTGCGGGCCTTGAGGTGGGCGATCAAGTGACCACCGTGTTGCCCAACGGGATCGAGCAGACGGCGGTCTCTTTGGCCGCCTACCAGGGCGGCTTCTACCTCACCACCGTGAACTGGCACCTGGCCGGCCCGGAGATCGCCTACATCGTCAACGACAGCGAGACCAAGGCGTTCATCGTCCATGAGGACTTTGCCGAACAAGCCACCAGGGTTCTCGAGGAGAGCGATGTGCCGGCCGCCAACCGGTTCTCGGTGGGAAGCATCGACGGGTTCCGCCCGCTGTCTGAGCTGATCGACACCCAGCCGGCCAGCAGGCCCGACGACCTCACCACCGGGTCGTTTATGTTCTATACCTCAGGCACCACCGGTCGGCCCAAGGGCGTGCGGCGGGCCTTGCCCGGCGTCCACCCCGATGAGTCCGCGGCCGGATCCGGGGGACTGTTCTTGCTGCTGGGCATCATGCCCCACACCGACAACGTCCACATCACCCAGGCCCCGCTCTACCACACCGCGGTCAACATCTGGACCACTACCTCGCTGCACATGGGGCATCCCGCGGTGCTCATGGGCCGCTGGACCGCCGAGGGGGCGCTGGAGCGCATCGACCGATACAAGGTCACCCAGAGCCACATGGTTCCCACCATGTTCCACCGCCTCCTCCAGCTCCCCGACGAGGTGAAAGAGCGCTACGACGTGTCGTCGCTGCGGCGCATGATCCATGCCGCCGCCCCCTGCCCGGTTGAGACCAAGCAGAAGATGCTCGACTGGTGGGGCGACTGCATCTGGGAGTACTACGCCGCCACTGAGGGCGGCGGCACCTATATCCCTCCCGACGAGTGGCGCCAGTACCCCGGCACAGTGGGCCGTCCATGGCCTGGCTCGGAGGTCATCGTGGTGGACGAGGACGGCAACCGCCTGCCCCCCGGCGCCAGCGGGACCATTTACATGAAGATGCCCGGCGGCGCCACCTTCGAGTACTACAAGGACAAGGAGAAGACCGACAAGGCCCGCTTGGGAGAGGAGTTCTTCACCGTGGGCGACGTGGGTTACTTCAACGAAGACGGCTACTTGTTCCTCAACGACCGCTCCAACGACATGATCATCGTGGGCGGGATGAACATCTATCCCGCTGAAATCGAGGGGGCGCTGCTCCAGAGTCCCCTAGTGGGTGACGCCGCGGTCTTTGGGATTCCCAACGAGGACACCGGCGAGGAGATCAAAGCGGTGATCGAGCCCGCTGCCGGTGTGGCCGCCGACGACGACACCCGGGCGGCGATTATGGCGTTACTTCGGGACCAGATCGCCAAGCAGAAGTGGCCCCGCTCTATCGACTTCACCGACGAGATGCCCCGCGACCCCAACGGCAAGCTGTACAAGCGCCGACTACGCGACCCGTACTGGGAGGGCAAGACCCGCGCCATCTAGGCGGACGGGGTGAACGCGGGGGCTGGTTGAGATGATGGCCCGCCTGTTCAACCCGGAGCTCGTCGAGCCTGAGGATCTGGCCCCCCGCCAGGTCCACATCATCATGATCGCCCTGATGACCGGCATGTTCTTGGCCGCGCTCGACAACTCGGTGCTGGCCACTGCGGTGCCCACCATCGCCGGTGAGCTGGGCGGCCAGGATCAGGTGGCGTGGATCATCATCTCCTACCTGCTGACTGGCACCATCGCCACGCCGCTTATCGGCAAGCTCAGCGACATCTACGGCCGCAAGCTGGTGTTCCAACTCACCATCAGCTTCTTCATCATCACTTCGGGGTTGGCCGGTCTATCCCAGTCGATGTTGCAGCTGGTGCTGTTCCGGGCATTGCAGGGATTGGCCGGCGGCGGCCTGCTGGCGCTGCCCATGGCCATCGTGGGCGACATCGTCGCCCCCAACGAGCGAGGCCGCTACCAGGGCTACATCGCGGCCACGTTCGGAACGGCCAGCGTGGCTGGGCCGCTCATCGGAGGCTTCTTTGTCGACCATCTGAGCTGGCGCTGGGTGTTCTACGTGAACATTCCCGTGGGCCTGATCTCAATGGTGGCCATCGCGGTGCTGTTCAACGTGCGTCTCGACGTCGTGTCCCGCCCGATTGACTGGCTGGGCGCGGGTTTGCTCATCTCCGGGTTCACCCCGTTGCTGATTGCCCTGAGCCTCGGGGGTAACCAACTGGCCTGGTCGTCGCCGGGGATGGCCCTGATCTTGGCGGTGTCGGCCGTGCTGCTGCCCGCGTTCTTCTGGTGGGAGACCAAGGCCGCCGATCCGATCCTTCCGCCCCGTCTGTACTCCAACGACATTGTGCGCTGGTCGATGGTGGTCATGCTGCTCATCGGGCTGGTGATGTTTGGGGCCACGCTGTTCATTCCCGTGTTCTTGCAGGTGGTCACAGGGGTAAGCGCCACCGGTTCGGGCCTGAACATGATGCCCATGTTCATCGGCATCATTTTCACATCGGTTCTGTCCGGCAAGCTGCTCACCCGGTTCGGGAACTACAAGGTGTTCATTGTGCTCGGCACCGCGCTCATGACCGCGGGCATGGCGCTCTTGGCCTTGTTCATGGATCGCGACACCACCCAGGTTCAAGTGGGTCTCATGGTGTTCGTCATCGGCTTGGGGCTGGGGATGACCATGCCGGTGCTGGTACTGATCGTGCAGAACGCCAGCCCTCACCGCGACATCGGCATGGTGTCGGCGGCCACCAACTTTGTGCGGTCGCTGGGGGGCACCATCGGCGCGGCCGCAATGGGCGCCATCTACGCAGCCGGGCTCAACTCCTCGCTGGAATCGAAAGTGACCCCTACCCAACTGGCCGCCCTCCCCGATCCCGACAAGCTGCTGGGCAGCCCCCAGCAGATTCGGGCCATCCAGGATCCCGCCATCGTGAATGCGGTGCTGGATTCCTTTGCGGTAGGGGTGGGCCGCTGCTTCATCTTGGGAGCACCGGTCATCGCCTTGGGGATCTTGGCGGCCATCCTGGTTCGACAGATCCCGCTTCGCCAGGAAATCCGCTCCGAAGAGGAGCGCGCCGAGGCCGCCGCTCTCCGGGACTCGCCATCTCCGGCGCCATGACCAATGCATTGATGATCCAGGGGACGGCCTCAGGCGTCGGCAAGTCGTTGTTGGTGGCCGGACTATGCCGACTGCTGGCACGCTCCGGGATTCAGATCGCGCCGTTCAAACCCCAGAACATGAGCAACGCTTCGGCCGCTTGCCCCTCTGGGGGCGAAATCGGAAGGGCCCAGGCGCTGCAGGCATTCGCATGTGGATTGGAGCCTACGGTCGATATGAATCCGGTTTTGCTCAAGCCCGAAGGCGATCGTAGGGCCCAACTTGTGGTCTCAGGACAGGTCCGGGGAACGCTGATGGCCAATCGATTCCGCGAAGATCGGGAGGGGCTCTTGGACGAAGTGCTCGCCGCCTTCGGCCGTTTAGGACAGGAGTACGAATTCGTGCTGATCGAAGGAGCGGGTTCGCCAGCAGAGCCCAACTTGAGGGAAGGCGACATTGCCAACATGGGCTTCGCCCAGCCCGCGAACGTGCCCGTATGGCTGATAGGCGATATCGACCGAGGAGGCGTTTTCGCTTCCCTGCTCGGCACCATGGACGCGCTCGATGAGCCGGATCGTCGACTGGTGGAGGCTCTGGTTGTCAATCGTTTCCGAGGAGATCCATCACTGCTCGGGGACGCCTGCGAATGGTTGGAAAAGCGGGTCCAGCGACCGCTGCTGGGTTTCGTGCCCTACATCTTCGATCTGGCGTTGCCCGAAGAAGATGCGCCTTACTCGTTTCAAGAGGGACGCGGCAGAAGGCAGGAGGAGGGTCATTCGGATGAGCTGCGGGTAGGAGGCATCCATTATCCGCGGGCCAGCAATACCGCCGACCTGGATCCATTTGCCGCTGACCCGAGAGTCGACTTTTGCTGGTTAGCTGATCCCGACCTTCTTACCGGACTCGACTTGGTGGTGCTACCGGGGTCCAAATCGGTGGCCGCCGACTTGTCGTGGCTTCGGCAACACGGCTGGGTGGAGGCTCTGGAGCGCCATGTTCGTTATGGCGGACGGGTGCTAGGGGTGTGCGGAGGGCTCCAGATGCTTGGCGAGCGCATTCTCGATCCCCTCGGCATTGAAGGCCCCGCTGAGACTCAAGGTCTGGGTTGGCTGCCGGTGGAAGCCGAACTTAAAGAGGAGAAGCTGGTCCGCGCCGTCTCAGGGCTAGCGCGGTGGCCGGTGAAGCTGGACTTCTCCGGCTACGAGATCCGCCACGGCGAGAGTTCGCCGGACCCGACGCTCTATCCCTTTGTTGCCCGGTCTGCCGATGGCAGGGTGATGGGCACCTATGTACACGGGCTGTTCGATCAGGCCGAATACCGGCACGCGGTGTTGAAGGAGTGGTTGGGCTGGAAGGCGGCACCGGGTGAGGACTTGCATGACCGCTGGCAGCGCGATTTGAACCGGCTGGCCGACGCCCTGCGCGAAAGCCTCGATCTATCTCTGCTCGAAGAACGAGTCGGTCAGCTGACCTGAAATCTGGAGCCTGTCTCCGCGCTATTTGATGGCAACCGGATTGACCGGCGAACCGAGCCCGCCCACAAAGGGCTGGGGCGAGGCCTCCAGGAAGAAGTCGTACTGGCCGTCGGCAGCGCAGTCGACGGCCAGCTCTTCCAAGTCCCAGTTCTGGCCCTGGGTGAGGCCCATGTCCACCAGGTCAAGGCAGTGGATGGCAATGATGGCCCCTTCGAAGGCGGGGTCGTAGGGCAGCACCTCGAACACGATGTTGTCGGTGGCCACCGCCGCAATGTTGTGGTCGTAGAACCACTCGCAGGCGGTCACCCCGATACCCGCCGAGCGCACCACTCCCAACTCGGGGATGGGCTCGCCGTAGTAGCTGTCCAGGTCGCCGGCCTTGGCGTAGGCGAACAGTCCGGTGCGGACCAGGATGATGTCTCCGGTGCGGATCTCAACCCCTTGGGCTTCGGCCGCGTTGGTCAGGTCGTCGTACCCGATGGCGTAGCCCGGTTCCAGCACGTCGACACCGTGGAGCCTGGCGATATCCAGCAATACACCCCGACCAGTGAGGCTCTTGACCTGTTCGATGCCGCACACCGATGCCCCCCACTCGGTGATGGTGGAAGCGTCGTGGCCGTTGTAGAGCTTGCCCCGGTACATGGCGTGGCACAGCCCGTCCCAGTGGGTGGCGCATTGCAGGCCCATGGTGACCACGTCGTCGCTGGTGTGGAACATGTCGGGGTCGCCCAGCATTGAGGAATTGAGCGACACCATGGTCTTCAGCGGGTTCACCCGGCCGGGTATCACGCCGGTTTGGAGGCCGTCTTTGTGCAGGGGATAGGCCAGCGAGATGCGCTTGCCGGTTCGGATGCACTGGGCGGCCTCTTTCACCACCTCGTCGGTGAGGAAGTTGAGCGTGCCGATCTGGTCGTCTTCGCCCCAGCGCCCCCAGTTGTTGATGCGGGCGGCGATGTCTAGGAGGGATTGCGGGTATGGCATGGCCGCACACCCTAGTTGTGTGTCGGGTGGCTGAGGTCAGCCGCTGCGCAACCGCAGACGTAAAACAGCCGAGTACCCCAGCCAGAACAGACACCAGACGACCACACTGATCAGCAGAATGGTCTCATCACCGGGTCTCAAACCGGGAGCATAGAACGGCTCGATGAAGTATTGGGAGATGAAGCCACCTCGATATGGGGTCTCACCGGCGAGGCGCCAGAAGTGCTTCTCCCACACCGTCAGCGGGCACGGTTGACCGGTGAGGTTCACCACGCCGGTCGGTATCAACGCGACTAGGTACCACTTCATCCACCGGGGCCGACGGGCGGCAAGGGGAGCCCCCACAATGAGGAAGACGGCCAGCACTCCGTGAGTGAGCGCTATGGCGAACGCCAAGATCCAAGCCGCCACAAACCCACTGTATCCCCGGCCCAACGGTGTGGCAGGAGCGGTCGGTGGGCTAGAACTTCGCCATGGGATGTCTTGATGGACGGGTGGCGATTGTGACCGGGGCGGCTCGGGGCCAGGGCGAGGCCGAGGCCCGGAAGTTCGTCGCCGAAGGCGCCTTCGTGGTGATGGGCGATGTGCTCGACGAGCAGGGGGAGGCGGTGGCCGCCGATCTGGGCGACCAGGCCGTTTATCTCCACCACGACGTGACCTCACCTGACGATTGGGCCCGGGTTGTGGCTGTCGCCATGGAGCAGGGACCGTTACGGGCGCTGGTGAACAACGCCGCCATCCACTGGACCGCCCCCATTGCCGACGAGACTCCCGAGAGCCTGCGCCGCATTTGGGAGGTGAACTATCTGGGCACGTTTTTGGGCATCCAGAGCGCGGCCGACCCCATGGCCGAGGCCGGCGGCGGGGGGATCGTCAACATCTCGTCTATAGCTGGGATGGAGGGAATCGCCCACCACTCGGCGTACGGGGGTACCAAGTGGGCGGTGCGGGGTTTGACCAAGGTGGCGGCTATTGAGTTGGGCCCGTTGGGGATCAGGGTGAACTCCATCCATCCCGGCCCAATCGAGACCGCCATGCTGGCCACCGACCGCCATGGGCGCCCCGAGCTGTTCGGGCATGTGCCGCTACGCCGGGCCGGCGTGGCCGCTGAGGTGGCCGATTTAGCCTGCTACCTGGTGTCGGACGCCGCGTCGTATCAGACTGGCCACGAATACATCATTGATGGGGGCTCCACTGCGGGCATCCCGATGCGAGGGTAAGCACCATGAGCGTTGAGGGATTCGACCATTTGGCCATCACGGTGGCCGACGTGGAGGCCACCGTGGCCTTCTATGGCGACGTGCTTGGGGCTGAGCCCATGTATCTGGAGGAGTTCCGGGCCGGCAAAATGCCCATCGTGATGATGCAGGTGGGGGCCAATCGCATCAACGTGCACCCCGGTGCCGCCCCTGCCTCGCCCCACGCCCGCCTGCCCACCCCCGGATCGGTGGACCTGTGCTTTCGCTGGGGCTCCACCATCGCCGAGGCCCAGGCCCACCTGGCCGCTTGCGGCGTCGAAGTCATAGAGGGTCCCGCCCCTCGCCCCGCCAGCAACGGCGAGCGCGGCCAGTCCGTCTACTTCCGCGACCCCGACGGCAACCTGCTGGAATTCCTCACCATCAAGGGCTGAATCGCCGATCAGGAACTGCTGGCCCTATCGGTGGGGGTCGCAAGAGAGCGGTGTGGTAGTCAAACCCTCATGTCGGTAGGGCCTTTGCGGTTTTTCCATGTCAACGTGAATTGTTCCGACCTGGAGCAGTCGCTGGTGTTCTATCGGGACCTGGTGGGGTTGCAGCCGACGGTCCGCACCCGCCCGGAGCGGCCCCAACCGGGTGGGGCGTTCGGGTTGGACGAGGTGCAGTGGGATGCGTGGATCTTGTCCGGCGACGACGCTCCCGACGGAGCGGTGCTCGATCTATTGGAGTGGCAGGTGCCCGGGCCAGCCGGGTCGCCGCCGGCAACGGTCACCGAACTGGGTTTCGGACGGTTGTGCATCCTCACCGATGACCTGGCCGGCCTGCACCAGCGCCTCACCGAAGCGGGCCACGACGTGTGGTCGCTGCCGGCTCGGGTCGAGCTCGGCGCGGAGGGGATGGCCGCCCCTGAGCTGTTTCTGTGCTCCGACCCCGACGGCACTCCAGTGCAATTCGTCCAGGCCGACAGCACCCGTCTGGCCCACGTCAACGTGAACTGCTCTGACCTGGAGCGATCCCGCTATTTCTATTGCGACGTGCTCGGGCTGAACCCTTGGGTCCGCTCCTGCCCGTCTGAGCCTCAGCCCGGCGCAGGGTTCCGGGTAGACGGCGATGTGGCCTGGGATGCCTGGTTCATCGGCGCCCCCGACGCCAGCCCTTCTGGCTTCATCCTCGACTTGGTGGAATGGAAGCAGCCCCAGCCCACTGGCACCGCCCGTCGCAAGGCCAACGAGATGGGCATCTTCCGGATGGCGCTGCTCACCGGCGACATCGATCGTGACTACGCCGCCCTGTTGGATGCCGGGGTGACCTGCTATTCGCCGCCAGTGGAGTTGGAGATGGGCCCCGGCCTGCCGTCCGATCTCCGGGCGTTGTTCTTCGAGGATCCCGACGGCACCTGTGTGGAGCTGATCGAAAGCCCGCCTCCCGAATAGCCCAGACTGGTCAGTCGGGCGGGCAGACCCCGATGACCTCGCCGTTGATCCAGGCCCAGAAGCCATCAGGTTGGGCGGCCCACTGGGAGAAGGCTTCGGAGATTTCCCGTAGTTCATCGCGAGTGGCGAATCCGTTGCCCAACGCGTGGTCGGCGAAATCGCTGTCGATCACCCGCACCGCCCACATCTCGCCCCACACCGTTCGCCCCTCTTGGTCAGCGTGGGCGGTGGTGCTGGCGGTGGCCTCGATGTCGGCGAAGCCGGCCTCCATTGCCCATGACAGCAAATACCGCCCCGCGTCAGCTTCCCCACCGTTGGCCGAGGCCACCTGGTGGTAGAGGTCTCGCCAGCGCTCGATGGCCGGGAACACCGGAGCGTGCACCATGGTTTCGTAATCGGAGTCCCGCACCGCCACCAGCCCGCCGGGCCGCAGCACCCGCCGGGCCTCCCGCAGGGCCCGGACCGGATCGGAGAGGTGCTGGAACACCTGATGGGCGTACACCACATCGAAGCTGGCATCGTCCCACGGCAGTTCGTAGACCGAGCCGACCTCGAATGAGATGTTGGACAGGCCACCGTCGTCAGCGTGGGCCCGGGCCGCGTCCACAACGTCAGCCGACAGGTCCAGACCCACCACCCGGCCGGCGCGGCGGGCCAGCCCAGCAGTGATGGTGCCCGTTCCGCAACCAATGTCGAGGACCTCGGAATCGGGCCGCAGTCGAGGCAGCAAGAAGGTGGCGCAAGACTCGGCGGTGCGTCGGGAGTGCCACCCCACGATCACCTGATGGTAACCGTGGGTGTACTGCTCGCCCTCGGGCGGTTGATTAGCCAACGGGTTCGGGAGTCAAGAACGCATCGAGGCGTTCGGGCCCGTTGGCCCAGAACACCTCGGTTTTCTTGCGGACGCAGCCGGGGGCCAACTCGGCGGCTGCCACCCGGTCCAAGAACACTTCCAGCGCCACTCGACCCTCAAGGCGGGCCAGACTGGCACCCGGACAGATGTGGGGGCCACCGCCGAAGGCTACGTGGTCCTTGGGGCGTTCCCGGTCGAGCCGGAACTCGTTGGGATCGTCGAAGTAGTCCTCGTCCCGGTTGGCCGACGACACGCCGAACACGATCTTGTCGCCGCGGCTCATGGGAGCGCCAAACACATCGGTGTCGGCGGTGCAGTCCCGGATGAGCATGTGGGCGGGGGAGTCGATCCGCAGCGACTCCTCAACTGCCCGTTCGCACAGGCCCCGGTCGGCTTTGAGGGTGGCGAACAGATCGGGGTCCCCAATGATGCGCCACAGCAGGTTGCCGATCAGATGCCGGGTGGTCTCGTTGCCCGACATGATGAGGAAGGCCAGCTGGGTGCGGATCTCCACGTCGGTGAGCCGATGGCCTTCGATCTCCGTGGTGATAAGCCTGGTGACCAGATCGTCGGGGGCGTCATCGCTGGCCCGCCGCTCGGCAATCAGCCCGTCGATGTAGGCGCAGAACTCGGGGTGGGCGCCGGCCAGACCCTCGCCCCGCTCGTTGCGGTTGGTCCGGGGGTAGGTGCCCAGCACCACCTCGTCGGTCCAGATGTGGAACTGCTCCCAGTCTTCGGCGGGGACGCCGATGAGGTGGGAGATCACGTTGATGGGCACCGGGGTGATGAACTCGGCCACCAGCTCGCCGCGGCCCCGCTCCAAAACAGGGTCGAGGTACTGATGGCACAGCTCCCGCACCATCGGCTCGGCCCGCATCGACTTGTGATGGGCCACGGTGGCGTTGATGATCCGCCGCACTTTGCCATGGCGGGGCTCGGCGATCTCGCTGATCAGCTTCTCCTCCTCAGGAACCTCAACGCCAGGGTCGCGGAAGCTGGACACGAAGGTCTCGACGTCTTTGGTAGCGGCCAGCACGTGGTCGAACTTGGTGAGATACCACCCGGTGGGGGTGCGGACCACCGGGCATTCTGATCGCAGCTCGGCCAGCTCGTCGATGGGCACCTCCTCGGGATAGGCAAACGGGTCGAAGGCCGTCTCCTCTTCGGTGCCGGAGAGCGGATCAGAAGTCAAGCTCATTTTCTTATGGTGTCACGTTGCCGTCGGTTGTGCGGCTTCGCTCAGGCGGCCGCAAAGACCGCGACTTGGGTCCACTGGTCGGGATCGGTTTCTTCAGCGTCCTCATACATTGGCCGCCGCTCATATCTCACCCCGGTGATGCGCCCCTCGGATTGGCGCTGCTCCAGCCAATCGGCAAAAGCGAACTTCTCGAAGTGCGCCGAGTTGATGCCCAGTGCGAATCGAGCGCCCGGGCTGGCCGCCCGCAACAGCTCCATGATTGGCTCGGGACCGAGAATCCCATGGGTGAACGTTCCTGCGCTCACGATGCCGGCGTAGGCCCCATCGGCTAGCTCGGTTGGCCGGGTGAGGTCAGCCTCAAAGAGTTGGCGATACAGGGGACGGCCATCGTGAGTCTTGGCCTTGGCCTCGGCCAGCATTTCCGGCGAGAGGTCGATGCCGTCCATGACCGATACGCCTAACTGGGCTAATTCGGTGCCGACTAGTCCGGTTCCGCAGCCCACATCTAGTACCGGCTGGGAGGACTGGTCGAACCCATCGCAGAAGACTTCGGCCACCTGCTGGGGGTACACGTATCGGCTGTCGACGACGAATCCCGAGTCGTACGTGTCGGCCCAATCTGCATACAGCTCTTTGTTGTCCTCCGGCCCCTCGACGTCGTACACCTTGTCGAGCCCGACCTGCTCCTTCCAGTCCGCCGACCTTCTGCTCATGGGCCCCATGGTGTCACGTTGGCCAGCAGGAGCTTTAGCTCTCAAGGACACTTGGATCGAGGACGGGTAGACCCCGAATGGGGCCGGTAGTGTGCCCGGCGATGGAGTTGGTGATCGGCTCGGTGTTCGACAATGCGGCCACCGCTGCGCCGTCTCGCCCGGCGGTGACGCTGGGGGAAGAGTCGCTCACCTATGGGGAGCTGCACCGACAGGCCAATCAGATGGGCCATGTGCTGGCCGGTCTCGGCGTGGGTCGAGGCGACCGGGTGGTCACCTGGAGCGACAACAACTTGGAATCAGTAGCCCTGTTCGTGGCATTGGCCCGGTCAGGAGCGGTGTTCGCCCCCGCCAACGCCCGGTTGTCGCCCGATGAGGCAGCCGAGATGGTTGCGTTGGCCCGGCCCCGGGTGTTGGTGGTCGATCCCGGTCATGCCGAGGCTGCCCAGTCGGTGGCCGAGGCGGTGGGAGTCCCATTGCTCTGCCTAGGCGGAACCGGGCCGGGCCTCGACATAGTGGCCGAGGCCGTCTCTGCGTCGACATCGACGCTGCCCCCCTCGGGTGTGGAGGAAACCGACCCTCATGTGGTGTTCTTCACCAGCGGCAGCACCGGGCGCTCCAAGGGCGTGGTGCTGTCGCACCGGTGCAACTGGCTGCGCACCCGTACGCCGGCACTGCTCGAGCCCAGAGGGCCCACCGTATGCATGTTCCCGATGTTCCACATGGGTGCGTGGACCATTGCCCTCCAAGCCTGGCAGGCCCGGGGACAGGTCGTGTTCACCGACCGGGCCGACGCCGATGTCCTCATCAATGCGGTGCACACCCACCAAGCCGCCTACATGAACTGCATCCCCGCGGTGTGGCGCCGGGTGCTGGACGCTGATCGGCACGAAGACCTCTCCTCGCTGCGGTTCGCCACCTCAGGCACTTCAGCCACCCCGCCGGAGCTGCTGGCCGACTTGAAGGCCGCGTTCCCCAATGCCCACCGACGGGTGTTCTATGGCTCCACCGAAGCAGGCTCGGTCACCATGCTGGACGATTTCGACATAGTGTCGCGGCCAGGGAGCTGTGGCCAGGCACACACCGGCGCTGAGGTGCGTCTTGACCAGGGAGAGCTCCAGACCCGCTCTCCGTTCATGTTCGACGGCTACTTCGACAATCCCGAGGCCACCGCTGAAGCGTTCACCGATGACGGCTGGTTCCGCACCGGCGATTTGGCGGAGGTGGACGGCGACGGCTTCTACTCCATCGTGGGCCGGGTGAAAGACGTGATCCGCACCGGTGGGGAGACGGTGTCGCCCGCCGAGGTGGAAGGCCATCTGGCCGACTTCCCCGGCGCGGCTGAGGTGGCGGTCGTGGGCATCCCCGACGACCGCTGGGGCGAGGTGGTGTGCGCGGTGTTCGTGCTGGACCCTGGTGCCGCCTTGCCCACTGCCGAGGCGGTGCAGGCCCATCTGAGCGACCGCTTGGCCCGGTTCAAGCACCCCCGGCGCATCGAAGCCATGAGCGCCATCCCCCGCACCCCGGCCACCGGCCAGGTCCGCCGCCGCGAAGTGGTTGCCGCAATCTTGTCGACCGGCGGCTAATACTCCTCGTCGGGGTTGACGATTCCCTCAAGGGGCTGGCCGGTCAGGCGGCGTTGGAGGTTGTCGGCGAAGGGGGTAATGAGCAGGTCCCAGGATTCGGGCATGCACCAGGAGACATGGGCGCTGAGCCGGACCTTGGGGTGGTCGTACAGCCAGTGGCCCTCGGGCAGGGGCTCAGGCTCCACGGTGTCTAGCGAGGCTCGGGCGATGTGACCGCTGTCGAGCGCAGCCCGCAGGGCGTCCTGGTCGATGAGGTCGCCTCGGGCGATGTTGACGATATGGGCCCCCGGCTTGGTGGCGGCCAGTGCATCGGCATCCAGCAGATGGCGGGTGGCCGCAGTAGCCGGCGCAGCCACCACGATGTGGTCGGAGCGCTCCAGCAGGTCGCTCAACGAGCTGACAATTTCAATCCCCTCCAATGGGGCAGGTGCCGCGGTGCGGCGCACGGCCACCACCGACATATCGAAGGCCAGGGCTCGACGTGCCACCGCGGTGCCGATCCCGCCCAGGCCGATCAATCCCAGCGTCTTGCTGAAGAGCGAGCCCAAATCAGCGGTGAACCACCGCTCCGGCGGCTTGTCGAGCCATACGCCGGGCAGGTCCTTCTCAAAGGCCAGCATCATGGCCAGGCACCATTCAGAGATGGCGATAGCCCCGGCTCCTCGAGAGCAGGTCATTGCCCGGTGGCCCAGCAGCTCGAGCGGGAACCCGTCTATCCCGGTGCTGGTCACGTGAACCCACTCCACGCCCCGGTCCAGCAGCTCAGCCAGGTTCGGGTAGTCCCGGGGGATGGTCAGCAACGCCTCGCCGGAGGCATCCTCGGGAATGTCGCCTTGGCGGGGCACGTACACGAATTCGACGTCTTGGAACTGGGCGATGATTGGGTCGAGACGCCCATCTTCCATGTGGTGTAGCACTCGCACGCCGTGCAGCCTAGGGATTGTTGAACCGGCTGGCTGGAGATTCTCGGCTCGGATTCCCATGCACAACACCGCGTAAGGTCGAGCCGTGAAATCTGAGGCTTTGTCCCACATTCGCATCTGCGACTTCACCGGGCAGTTGGCCGGAGCGGGGGCCACCCGGTGGATGGCCGCATTCGGCGCCGAGATCATCCGGGTTGAAGACCCGGCGCGCCTCGGCAAGTGGGACGTGCTCCGGGGAACGTCCCCGTTCGTGGACGAGCGCCGCGGCCATGAGTTCGGCGGGTGCTTCAACAACCACAATGTGGAGAAGCTGGGCATCACCCTGAACCTCCGCACCGACAAGGGCAAGGAGCTGCTGACCGAGCTGATCGCCGAGTGCGACGCGGTCACCGAGAACTTCGCCGCCGGGGTGCTGGAGCGTCTCGGATTTGGCTACGACCGCCTGCGGGAGATCAAGCCCGACATCCTGTACGTGTCCAACTGCGGATTCGGCCACGCCGGCCCCTATCGCAAGTACAAGACGTGGGGGCCGATCGTGCAGGCCTGCTGCGGTCTCACCTTCACCTCCGGGTTGCCCGACATGCCCTCGGCTGGTTGGGGCTACTCCTACATGGACCACCACGGCGGGAACTTCATGGCCATGGCGATCATGGCCGGGTTGATACACCGCAGCCGCACCGGCGAGGGCCAGTGGATCGACATGTCTTGCACCGACGCCGGGGCCACCATGCTCGGCCCGGCGGTGCTGGACTACACCGTGAACGGGCTGCCGCTGCGGCGCGACGGAATGCCCTACTCCAACCGGAGCCAGTTCCCCGCCATGGCCCCCCACGGCATCTATGAGGCCGATGGGCACGACGCCTGGCTGGCTCTGGCCGCCCGAGACGAACACGACTGGCAGGCCATCGCCGCCCTCATGGGCATCGACGACCGCCGGTTCGCCGACCTCGCCGGACGGCTCGCCCATGAGGATGATCTGGACGACGCGGTGCGGGCCTGGACCTCGAAGCGGGATCGATTCGAGGCCGCCGCCGAGTTGCAAGCCGTCGGGGTGCCCGCGGCTGGGGTGGCCAAGCCGGTCGACCGGGTGGACAACGACGCCAACACCGAGGCCTGGGGTTTGTGGCCCACCGTCACCCACGGCGAGATGGGCCGGGTGCGGGTCGACGGCATCCCCGCTCACTTCTCCGACACCGACTGGGTGCTGGAGCGCGGCGGCCCCCTGCTGGGCCAGCACAACCGCCAGATCCTCGGGGGTCTGCTCGGCTATTCGGACGCCGATCTGGCTGACTTGGCGGCCGAGGGGGTGATCTGATGGCGGGCAACGATCTGCCCGGAGCCCTGGCCGGTATCCGAGTGGTGGAGCTGGCCGGCGAGGCCTCGGCCTATGCCGGGCTGATGTTGGCCGGCATGGGGGCCGAGGTCATCGTGGTGGAGCCCCCCGAAGGCCATCACTCTCGGGGCTTCGAGCCGTTCTTGGATGACGAGGCCGGACCGGAGCGCAGCCTGTGGTGGTGGCACTACAACGCCTCCAAGCTGGGGGTGACCCTGGATCTTGGAGAAGAAGGCGACCGGGACCGATTCCGGTCGCTGGTCGGCACCGCCGATGTGGTGCTGGAGTCGGAGCGTCCCGGACGATTGGCCGACTTGGGCATCGACCACGACACGTTGCGGGCCGATCATCCCGAGTTGATCTGGGTGTCGTTGACCCCATTCGGCCGCACCGGGCCGCGATCCCAAGAGGAGAGCATCGACCTCACCGTGCTGGCCGCCGGCGGTCCAGTGTGGAGCTGCGGTTACGACGACCATGCCATCCCACCCCAGCGGGGCGGGGGCAATCAGGGGTACCAGACCGGGTCGGTTTTTGCGGTTCTCTCGGCTCAGACCGCGCTGTTGGCCCGAGATCGCACGGGCCAAGGCCAGTTCGTGGATGTGAGCCTGCACGCTGCCGCCAACGTGACCACCGAGTTCGCCTCGGTGCAGTGGCTGGTGGCTGGCGACGAAGTGCAGCGCCAGACCGGGCGCCACGCCGCCGTTGAGCCCACCACGTTCACCCGGGCGCTGTCGGTGGACGATATCGACGTCAACACCGGCTTTCCGCCCCGATCGGCCCGGGACTTCGCCGTGGTGGTGGAGTGGATGGAGAGCCTGGGGTTGAAGGACCAATTCGAGGAGTTCTTCTTCTTGGAGATGGGCACCCAGCTCGAAGAAGACCTGCACCTATCGCAGATCGGCCAGGATCCCGAGGTGACCGCCATGTTCGGCGCTGCCCGGGAGGCTGTGCGGTTCATCGCCCAGAACATCACCGCCCACGAGTTCTTCATCGGCGCCCAAGAGCGGGGACTGGCAGTGGGCATCATCTACTCGCCCGAAGAGGTGCTGGCCGACCCTCACTTCCAGGAGCGGGGCTTTCCCGTCGAGGTAGAGCACGAGGACTTAGGCCGTAGCTTCACCTATGTGGGCGCACCCTATATCGCCCCCAAGTCGCCCTATCGCGTCCGCCATCGGGCCCCTCACATCGGCGAGCACAACCACCTGCTCGCCTAAGCTGCCCCAGTGCCATCCCGTCACCCGGTCATTTGCGGTATCGGCCTGAGCGATTATCCGGTGGCACCGCATTTGAACTCGGTGCAGCACCACGCCCTGGCCGCTCGCCGGGCCATTGCCGACTGTGGCATCGCCAAATCGGCCATCGACGGCTATGTCAGCACCAGCGGCGGGGGACCGGGAGCGGGGGATGACGCCGTGTCCATGGCCGAGTACCTGGGGGTGAACCACCGCTACATCGACGGGACCATGGTGGGGGGATCGTCGTTCGAGTTCCATGTGCAGCACGCCGCCGCAGCGATCCGAGAGGGGTTGTGCGACACCGTGCTGGTGACCTACGGCTCTGATCAGCTCACCCGCATGGGACGGGTGCTGGGCACCGGCGGGTTCCAGCGCGACGCTCAGCCGGTGGCCGGGGCCATGCAGATGGCCACGCCCTATGGATTGCCCCTGGTGGGGGCCTATGCCTTGGCTGCCCACCGTCACATGCACGAATTCGGTACCACCTCCGAGCAGTTGGCCGAGATCGCCGTTGGGGTCCGGGAGTTCGCCGGGCTCAACCCCGATGCCCGCTACCGCGACCCCATCACGGTGGACGACGTGGTGAACAGCCGAATGATCGCCGATCCGCTGCACAAGCTGGACTGCTGCGTGATCACCGACGGTGGCGGGGCGCTGGTGATGACCACCGAGGAGATCGCCCGCGACCTGCGCCATGCCCCGGTCTATGTACTGGGGGCGGCGGGCACTCAGACCCACTGGAACATCCACCAGATGCCCGACTTCACCGAGATGGGCGCCGCAGTTTGCGGACCAGAGGCCATGGGCCAGGCCGGTGTGACGCCAGGCGACATCGATACTGCCCAGCTATACGACAGCTTCACCATCACCGTGCTGTTGATGCTGGAAGGCCTCGGCTTTTGCGGCAAAGGCGAGGGCGGCGCCTACGTGACCGAGGGCCATCTCCGCCGGGGCGGGTCGATGCCCACCAACACCGACGGCGGAGGCTTGTCGTCCAACCACCCCGGCATGCGGGGCATCTTCTTGTTGATCGAGGCGGTACGCCAGCTCCGGGGCGATGCGGGCGAAGCCCAGGTGCCCGACGCCGAGTTGGCCCTGGCCTGCGGCTCGGGTGGCTGGCTGTCGGCCATCGGCACCGTCATCTTGGGCAAGGGCCGTCCCTCATGAGGGTTGTGCGTGATCTTGAGTGGCAGGGACCAGTACCCGCGGGCGAAGGGGAGTACGGAGAGTTCTTCTCGGCCGCGGCCGACGGCCGTTTGCTCATCCAGCAGTGCCCACAGTGCGGCCATCGCCAGCACTATCCCCGGGCGCTGTGTACCGCCTGCGCCGCCGTGCCGGAGTGGATAGAGGCTTCTGGCACCGGCACCGTCCACACCTACACCGTGGTGCGCCAGTACGGGGTGCCCGCCTTCGCCGAGCTGCCCTATGTCCTAGCCATGGTCGACCTCCCCGAGGGAGTGCGGATGTTCGGCGGCCTCACTGGAATCGACCCCGACGCTGTCGAGATCGGAATGCCCGTCGCCGCCTACGCCCGCACCTACGACGACGACCACGCCATGGTCTTCTGGGAGCCGAGCCAGTAGACCCCGATCACGGTTCCTGATCCCCGTTCGGCGCGGGCCATGATGGGGCCATGCATGACGACATCATTGCGGCGTTTGACATTTCTGACCGGGTGGCGGTGGTCACCGGAGCCGCCTCTGGGATCGGCCGAGGGACTGCGGTGACGCTGGCCAAGGCCGGAGCTTCGGTGGTGCTGGGCGACGTCGACGCCGACGGGATGGGAGAGACTGGCGGGGAGTTGGATGCACTGGGTGCCTCGTGGTCGGCGGTGCCCACCGACGTGAGCGACAAGGCGGCGGTGGACGCACTGGTGGCCGACGCTGTGAATCGGCATGGTCGGCTTGACATCATGGTGAACAACGCCGGGATCATCACCGACAGCCTCATCGTGGACACCACTCCCGAGCAGCTCGAACGGGTGATGAACGTCAACATCAAGGGTGTGTACTGGGGCACCGCGGCGGCGGGTCGGGCCATGGCCGACCAGGAGTCGGGATCGATCGTCAACTTGTCGTCGGCCGGAGCCGACATGCCCGCCCCGATGATCTCTGTATACGCCCTCACCAAGGCAGCGGTGAAGATGATCACTCGCACCGCGGCGGTGGAGATGGCGCCCATAAGGGTGAACGCGGTGGCCCCCGGCTCCATCGAGACCCCTATCTACGACCGCCATTTCCTCGACGAGGATGGCAAGGTCGACCCCGACCGCCAGAGAAACCACTTCGACACCATTGCCCAGATGAACCCCTTGGGATACGTGGGCGAACCAAATGACATCGCCTACGCCATCTTGTACCTCTGCTCCGATGCCGGGCGGTTCGTAACTGGCCAGACCATGCGGCCCAACGGCGGCGTGGTGATGCCGCTGTAGCGAGGCCTTAGCCTGTGCTTATGAATTCAAAGCGCAGTGCCGGTCGAGTAGTAGCCCTCGCGGTGGCTGTCTTGCTGCTGGCCGCCGCCTGCGGCGGGAACGACGACGATGCCGCATCCGAGGCGGTAGAGGTTGCCCCGGTGCAGATCATTGGAGATCCGCTTGGACCGATTGGGGATTCTCCGGAAGCTGATCCCGCATTCGGCCAACCGGTGCCTGGCCTCTCTGGTACTTCCATAGATGGCTCACCGCTGGCCTGGACTCCCGGCGAACGACCCGCGGCCATCGTGTTTTTGGCCCACTGGTGCCCGGCGTGCCAAGCCGAGGTTGCCGAGCTGACCGACTGGCTGGATGCGGGCAACGAACTGCCCGAAGGGGTGGACTTCCTCAGCGTGGTCACGTTGGTTGACTCCGACAGGGACAATTACCCGCCCAGCCAATGGCTCGCAGATGAAGGCTGGCCGTTCCCGGTCATGGTGGACAGTGAAGGCAATGAGATTGCCGTCGCATTTGGCCAGGCGGGCACCCCGTTCTGGGCACTGGTGTTTGGGGACGGAACGCTGGCATTCAGGGGAAGCGGCCGAATTCCCCCCGAGGGACTGGCTCAGCTCTTCGACCAACTGTTGGCTCCAGGCGACGGGTAGGGTTTTCGCCCGTGACCGGATATCTCGAAGGCAAGAACATCGTCGTCACCGGTGCGGGCAACGGCATCGGCCGAGCCATCGCCATGGGCTGCGCTGCGGAGGGGGCCAATGTAGTGGTGGCCGACTACGGCGTGACCCTAGATGGCTCCGACCCCTCGTCGGAGGTGGCCGACGCGGTGGTGGCCGAGATCGAGGCCGCGGGAGGCACCGCCCTGGCCTTGGCCTCCGACATCAGCACCATGGAGGGTGGCGCGGCGGCGGTTCAAGCTGCGGTGGACACCTGGGGGTCGATTGACGGCGCGGTGTGCGTGGCCGGCATCCTGCGGGAGCGGATGATCTTCAACATGACCGAAGAAGAGTTCGACGATGTGATCCGGGTACACCTCAAGGGCCACTTCACCGTGTACAAGCACGCCTCGGCCATCATGCGCAAGCAGGAGACTGGCGGATCGCTGGTGGGGATCACCTCGGGGGCGTTCACCGGCTCCACCTCCCAGTGCAACTACGCGGCGGCCAAGGGGGGCATTATCTCTTTGACCAAGAGCGCGGCGCTGGCTCTAAAGCGCTACGGCATCAACGCCAACTGCATCGCTCCCAGCGCCAAAACCCGCATGTCGGAGAACGTGCCGTTTGAGATCGAGGCCGGTGCCCCAGAAGATGTGGCACCCCTGGCCGCGTACCTGCTCAGTGACGTAGCCCGGGACATCACCGCCCAGGTGTACACCGTGGTCGGCCCCCGCATTTCGGTGTGGGCCCAATTCGGCGAAGTTCGCTCCATGTACGCCCCCGACAGCAGTTGGACCCCAGAGGGCATAGAAGAGGCGCTGCCTCGCACCATCGGCGAGGAAGAACATCCCACCATGGCCCTGTTGGCCGCACAGGCTGCCCAGCGCCAGGCCGCCCAGGGAAGCAGCTGATGCCCGGCGGCGCGCTGACGGGACGGATTGCCGTCATCACCGGCGCGGGCAGGGGAATAGGCCGCCACTACGCCCTGCTGTTCGCCGCCGAGGGGGCCAAAGTGGTGGTCAACGACTTGGGCTGCGAGGCCGACGGCACTGGCGCCGACCACACGGTGGCTCAAGCCGTGGTGGACGAGATCACTGCCGTCGGCGGAACAGCGGTGGCCAACGGCGATGATGTGGCCGACATGGCCGGGGCTGAGTCAGTGCTGGCCCAGACGCTGGACACATTCGGCGGGGTGGACGTTCTGGTGAACAACGCCGGCATCTTGCGGGACAAGATGTTCGCCAGCATGAGCGAAGACGACTGGGATGCGGTAATCCGCGGCCACCTCAAGTCCACGTTCTGCATGACTCGGGTGTGCGCTGGGTGGTGGCGCGACCAGACCAAGGCTGGAGAGGCGGTAAACGCTTCGGTGATCAACATCAGCTCCACCTCGGGGCTGATCGGTGCGGTAGGCCAGTCGAACTACGGGGCGGCCAAGTCGGCCATCGCCGGGATGACGGTGATCATCGCCCAAGAGCTGGGCCGCTACGGGGTGCGGGTGAACTGCGTGACCCCCGCGGGGCGTACCCGCATGACCGAGGGAGCGCCGGGCGTGGCCGAGATGGTGGCCAAGCCCGCCGAGGGGTTCGATGTGTACCACCCCTTCCACCCCGCTCCGGTGGTGGGATGGCTGGCCACCGCCGGCTGCGACGTGACCGGCCGGGTGTTCATGGCCAAGGGCGGCGATGTCCGCTGGTATACCCCGTGGCTGCGCCAAGACTTCCTTGACGACGAGCGGGAGTGGACCATCGCTGAGTTGGCCGAGGCCATGAAGGACTTGCCGCCGGCTCCGGTGTCCCCGTGAGCCGGGAAGTGCCCCCCGAGCCCCCCGGCCGGGGGCTTCTGGAGGGCAAGACCGTGGTGGTGACCGCCGCGGCGGGAACCGGGCTCGGCTTTGCCGCCGCTCGAAGAAGCATGGCTGAGGGCGCCCAAGTGCTGATCAGCGACATTCATGATCGCCGCTTAGGTGAGGCCGCTGACCGCCTGGCCGAGGAGTTTGGAGTTCGCCCCGCCACCCAGCTGTGCAATGTCACAGTCGAGGAGGAGGTTGAAGCCCTTATCGATGCTTCGGTGGCCGAGTTAGGCCGTATCGACGTGATGATTAACAATGCCGGGTTGGGGGGCACCGCCAACCTGGTGGACATGACTGATGAGCAGTGGCACGCGGTGATCGACGTAACCCTCAACGGCACCATGCGAACCACCCGGGCCGCGCTGCGCCACATGATGCCCCGAGGTTCGGGGGTCATAGTCAACAACGCCTCGGTGATGGGGTGGCGGGCCCAAGCTGGCCAGAGCCACTACGCGGCAGCCAAAGCCGGGGTGATGGCCCTCACTCGCTGCGCGGCCATGGAAGCAGCCGAGACCGGGGTTCGGGTCAACTGCGTGGCGCCCAGCCTGGCCATGCACCCGTTTTTGGCCAAGACATCCAGCCAAGAGTTCCTCGACAGCTTGATTTCGCTGGAGGCCTTCGATCGGGCCGCCGAGCCGTGGGAGGTGGCCAACGTGATGGTGTTTCTGGCCAGCGACTACTCGACGTATATGACCGGCGAGATCATCTCGGTCAGCTCCCAGCACCCCTAGCCGAGAGCGGCGGCCAGAACCGAGCGGTCAGTGGCGTGGTAGACGTGGGCCAGTTCGAGGTCCACGATTTTCCGGGGCATCTCGGGGTCGAACCAGCCGTCGATGAGGCCCCAGTGGTGGGGGCTCATCATGTAGTCCACTTTGAGCCCATCGAGGGTGTAGTACTCCTGCTCCCAGCAGTGCGTCCAGCGCGAAGTGGGCGGACCGACAACTCGGCTGAGGGCCCAGTTCACGATGGCCGGGATGTGGTCGGGCATGGCCATGAGGTCACGCTCGAACGCGGCCACCGAGTCGGCCGGTGAATCGGGTTCGACTCGCAGCAGCAGTGTGCGCTTGATCTCCCCGGCGAAGCTGGGGTCGGCCACCACGCCGTCAATCAGCTCCAGCTCCACCAAGTCGATGTCGGCCACGTCGTCGAAGCTGGAAGGGACAGGCTCGTCCAAACCGTCCCAGGTGTAGTGCCCGCCTCCCACCGTTCCCGGCAAGTGCTTGCCCAATACCGCAGCCGATTCCAACTCGGCCACCCTGCCGGGGTCAGCCCCATCGGCGATGGTCATCAGGGCTAGCTTGCGGCTCATCGCCCCGCCTCAGCGGGAGGATCGTCCAACAGGAACCGCCGCCGCCGCTCCACGCAGTAGGCGTCCACCTCGGCCCAGAACTCGGCGACGCGGGGATCCCGCCCAGCCGCGCCCCGCATGGCCCACCACGCGGGGGCATTGGGCACCGACCACAGGTACACCAGCGTGTTGGGTTGGTCGAATAGCTCTACTGGCGGGGTCAGCCACGTCTGCTCCAGCGTCATGCCCCGCTCTGCGGCGCCCGCGGTGTAGCCCTCGGCCATGAGCTGCCGCACTTCTGCGAGCTGTCCCGGAGCAACCGTCAGCTCGTCGATAATGCGGATCACTTCAGACACGCTCTCACGCTACTCCTGCTGATTGACCGTAGGAGGCCACTAGATTGCAGCCGGAGAGAAGGCAGGAGAAGCACAGATGAATCACTTGAGACGTATCCCGTTAGACGGGTGCGTGAACTTCCGAGACCTAGGAGGTTACGCCAGCTCATTGGGCGGCACCACAAAGTGGGGAGTGCTGTTTCGGGCCGACTCGCTGCACCGCCTCAGCCCGGCAGACGCCGAGGTGCTCACGGGTCGATTGGGGGTCCGCACTGCGGTGGACCTGCGGGCGCATGACGAGCGAGACAGGGTTGGGGTGCTCAATCCGGCCCTGGGCATCAACGAGCACCATGTGGGCACCATCGACCGGAGCGTTCACAGCAATGATCCACCCGATCCCGACCTGAAGGACCGTTCCTTCGGCCAGATCTACGAGAACATGATCCATGTCGGGGGAGAGCGATTTGCTGCCGCCATCGAGTTGGTGGCCGACCCCGATCAGTGGCCCACTGCCTTCTTCTGCATGGCCGGCAAAGACCGCACCGGCTGTCTGGCCGCGATGATCCTGGGCTTGGCCGGGGTAGAGCGCCAAGACATCGTGGGCGACTATGCCGCTACTGCTCCAGCGGTTCCGGAAATCCGGGAGCGGTCTTTGGCCGAACTACCCGAATTGGCCAGAGTCTGGGAGCAGTTCCGCCCCGACATCGTCAACGCCCCCACCAGCGCCATGACAGAGCTGTTGGGGATTGTTGAGGATCGGTGGGGTGGCCTCGAGGGATATGCCCTTGACTACGGCGTCAAGCCCCAGACCATCGAGCGCCTGCGGGACTCGTTTCTGGTCTGATCCGCCTACACCGAGACCAAGTCAGGGCTCCACGACCACTTTGAGGGTGGGGGTGTCGCTAGCGGCCAGGGCGAACGCCTCACCCGCGGCATCAAGGGGAAAGCGCTGGGTGATCATGGCCTCCGCGATCTCGGGACGGTGGGCCAGGAGGGCGGCTGCCGAATCGAACGCTCGCCCCGCGCCGTGGTGGCCGTAGAACGTGCCCCATACTGCGGTCAGCTCCTTGACCACCCAGGGCAGTACCTCGAACAGCTTGTTCTGGTAGTAGCCGGCCACGAGCAGCACCGTGCCTCCGGGGCGGGCCACCTCGGCGGCGCGGGTGATGGAGCGCTCCGAACCGTCGCCCTCGATGACCATGTCGTAGGTGCCCGACAAACCGACCCCCAACCCCATCCGCTCCGCGGCCACCGCATGCAGATCGTGGTCGGGCTCGACGTCCACCGCGCATCCCCGCCACCGGGCCGCGGCGCCACCCAGGAGCCCGAAGCCGGTGATTCCCGGACCGACCACGGCCACTCGGTGACGGCTCTCCAGCCGCCCCAGCATCAGACTGTGGATGTTCACCGCCAGCGGCTCGCACAAACAGGCGTTGGCCACGTCCAACCCGTGGGGCAGTCGCACCAGGCACCGCTCGGGCAGCAGGATCTCATCGGCCATGCCCCCGTCAAAGGCCACCCCGGCGATCATCTCGTACGACTTCTCGCACCAGTGGTAGTCGCCCATTCCGCAGAACTCGCACACCTCGCAGGGCACCATCGGTTCAATGGCCACCGGGGTGCCATCGTCCAGCACCCCGGCAAACTCGTGTCCGAAGGTCGTCTCCCTCGGTCCGAAACCCACCATGTTCAGGTCGGTCTGGCAGATACCCACAGAGCGGGGCCGGACCCGCACCCCTTCGGCCTCGCCCACCGCCACCCGAGTCGGCACCGGCACTTCCACCGGGCGGATGCCCTCGGGCGTGTGGCGCACCGCCCTCACGCCGACAGGCCCCGCTTCTTGAACTCGCTTTGGGCGTACACGATGCCCCCCAGATGCTCATCGGCCTCAGAAGAGGTGGCCAGCCAGGCCACCACCGCGCCGATGGTGGCGGGCTCCCCGCCTGGATAGGGGAACGAGCCAGCGGTATTGCGGGCCCGGGCGGCCTCAGTGATCACATAGCCGGGATCGATGCTGAAGCACCGGATGCCGTCGGGGCCGTGCTCCACGTGAATATGGGGTGTCATGCGGGTGAAGGCCCCCTTGCTCATGGCGTAGGCCATGCCCCAGCCCCCCTTGCCGATTGGTCCGGGCGGGTCGGTGTAGGCCGAGGCCGAGATCATGTTCACGATGGTGCCCGATCCCTGCTCCACCATGGCGGCCAGTACCTTCCCGGTCACAGCCATCTGGGCGAACACGTTGCCCTCGAACAGCTTGTGAACCTCGGGTTCCTCCAGTTCCATGATTGGGGTCATGCTCACCGTGCCCTGGTAGATGGCGTTGTTCACCAGCACATCGAGGCGTCCGAAGTGCCCCAGGGCACCATCGATGCACGCATCCACGCTGGCGCGGTCCAGCAAGTCCATGGCAAGGGCGAGTCCCTGCTGGCCCTCGGCTTCGATGGCGGCCACGGTGGTGTCGAGGCCGCCGGGGATGGCCAGGTCTGGGTTGTACATGTCCCGGCCCGCTCCATCCACCAGCGTGCGGGCCGACACGGCCACGTCGAATCCGGCTCGGGCCAGGGCGATGGCGCTGGCCTTTCCGATGCCTCGGCTGGCTCCGGTTACCAGGGCGGTTTTTGGTCCGGTGGCGCTCATCTGGTTCTCTGCCTTTCGGTTGCTCCGTCTCGCAGGCATACCGTAGGGCCATGGGTCCGCTGAAGGGAATGCGCATCGTCGAGTTGGCCGGGATCGGGCCAACCCCGTTCGCTGGCATGATGCTGTCGGACATGGGCGCCGAGGTCATCCGGGTCGACCGGGTGGGCGGGTCGGGAAATCCAGTGGCTTCGCAGTCAGGACCCATGGAGCGGGGCAAGCGGACCGTGGCCTTCAACCTCAAACAGCCCGAAGGCGTGGAGGCGGTGCTACAACTGGTTGAGGCGTCCGACGGCTTGTTTGAGGGCTTTCGGGCCGGGGTGGCCGAGCGTCTTGGCGTGGGGCCTGAAGCCTGCCTGAACCGCAACCCCAAGCTGGTCTACGGGCGCATGACCGGTTGGGGGCAATCCGGGCCATTGGCCGACCGGGCCGGTCACGACATCAACTACATCTCTCTAGCTGGACCTCTGGCCCACATCGGCCGGACGGGCCAGCCACCTTCGGTGCCGCTCAACCTCATCGGCGACTTTGGCGGTGGCTCGGTGTTCCTGGTGCTGGGCATGGTGGCGGCGTTGCTGGAGGTGGCTCGCGGCGGTGACGGACAAGTGGTGGACGCCGCCATGGTGGACGGCGCCGCCTACCTGCTGTCGCCGCTGTACGCGGCCCATGCCAGCGGCTTTTGGACCGACGAATACGGGGCCAACTTCTTGGATTCCGGGGCCTACTTCTACGAGGTGTATGGCACGGCCGACGGCAAGTGGCTGGCTGTGGGTGCCATTGAGCCGCAGTTCCACGCCGAGTTCATGGCCGGGATCGGTCTGGCCGACGTCGATGACCTGCCCGAACAGATGGACCGAGACCGGTGGCCGGAGATGAAGCGGCGAGTGGGGGAGATCATCGCCGCCCGCACCCTGGACGAGTGGGTTGAAGTTTTTGACGGCACCGATGCCTGTGTCACCCCGGTGCTGACCATGGGCCAAACCCCGGCCCACCCCCACGCCCAAGCCCGCGATTCGTTCTTCGACTTTGACGGGGTGACCCAGCCCCAGCCTGCCCCTCGGTTTGGGCGCACTCCTTCTAAACCGGCTATGGCATCGCAGCCCCCCGGGGCAGACACCGATTCAGTTCTCGCTGAACTGGGCTATTCCGCCGCCGAGGTGGAGGCACTCCGGTCGTCGGGCGCGGTGGCCTGAGTCATTCAGATCGACAAAGCCGCGATTTCTGTTGGAACTGCCCGTAGCGTTGAAGCGTCGTAGATGAGTGAGGGCAGCGGGCAATCTCACGTATATGAAGGAGAGCGTCATGATGCGCTTACCAAAATTGGCATTGACTGTGTTGCTGGTCTGCCTTATCGCGGCGGCCTGCTCAGGCGACAGCGAGGACAGCGGCCCTTCTGTGGCACCCACTGAACCCCCGGTGGCAGCTACCGAATCGCCTGTGGCCCAGCCCACAGAGCCAGCCCAAACTCCTGCCCCGGAGCCAACAGAAGTCGCCGGAGGACTCTCGACCGCCCAGCAGGAACTATCCGACGCAATTTTCACCGCAATGATCGAAGACGAAGAGCGACCCAGCGTTGTGTCCGAAGGCCAGGTTCGCTGTTTGGCCGACGACTTGGCTGGCGTCTTCACAGATGAACGCCTCAGTGAGCTAGGACTGGACGGCCCATCGATTACCACTGTGTACGAGGACAGTGGAAACGTTGCTCTATTCGGTGAATTCGGGATCTCCGAGGCCGAGGCTTCCGAGTTGGTGGACAGGGCTTTGGAATGCCTTGATTGGAGGGGCGTGGTGGCCGAGGAAATTGCCTCGGAGGGCCTCCCGCCCGATCAAGCCAACTGCATTGCTTCGGAGATCTCCGCTGAGGGGGTCCGGGCCGTGGTCATGAATGCGCTCATCTTGGAGTCGGAGGACGATTTGGGGCTGGGAGAAGAAGAGGCCTTGGCCGCTTTGCAGGCTTGCGTTGACATCAGGGAACTCCTCTTTCAGCAAATGGTCTTAGAGGGTCTGTCCGAAGAAAGTGCCCGCTGCGTTGCTGACGGAATGCCCGAAGGGCTGGTCGAGATGATGCTCGGGGGCCCGGAGCTGGAAGACGATGAGGCCGCCTTGGAGTTCATTGGCGAGCTCATGGCTCTCCAGAACCGGTGCCTGACCCCTGAAGAAATGGAGTCGATGGGCGGGTTCGGCGGTTAGCCTCCCCTAATCGTGAACCCGATGACCAACGAAGAAAACGGCTGACGGGGAATCTGGATATTGCGCCGTCGCTGGATAATCCCGATCTTCCTTGTTTCCCTATTGGCCCCGGCCTGCTCGGGCGAAAGCGAGGGCCGCGCGCCGTCTGTGGTGGCCACCGAACCTCCAGTCGTCGAACCCACTGAGGCGGCCGAAGCTTCCAATTCGTCTTCTGGCAACGCCTCCGACCAGGAAACCGGCGAGCAGGCGAAAGCTGTCGATCCACCGGCATCCAACCGGCAAGAGTTGGCCGACACATTTGTGGAGCTGGTTTTGGCCGACGAACTGGTCACCTCCTTCATGACGCGACCGGAGATCATCTGCCTGGCCGAAGGGGCATTTGCCGTGTTCACCGACGAACGACTGGGCGAAATTGGGCTCAACCCGGATTCATTTACTGATGCATACCGGCAGCCGGGACTGTTTGTGTTTGGGGACTGGTTCGACATTTCCGATCGAGAGGCGTTCGATCTCGAGAATCTGGCTTTGGGTTGCGTCGACTGGCGGAACTTCGTGGTCCAGGTCTTGGTGGCAGAGGGCGAGCCGATGGATCGAGCCCAGTGCATCGCTTCCCAGATCTCGGTTGACGGGCTACGGGACGTCGTGAGGGACGCCATGGTGGTCGACACCGGAGAGGGCTTTGGGGAGGCACAGGACGAGGTGGCATCAGCCCTTACCGCTTGCTACCTGAATGTGTCTCCGGTGGAAGTCTCGTAGTTGAACAGCAAGGCAAGGAGGCGGTAGCCCCCGCCGCTCCACTACCCCCGGTAGTACACCGCCTCGGCAGAGGGCTGGGCGTCGGTGCCCACTCGGCCGTCGGCCACCATTGCGATGAGGTGGGCCAGCACGGAGCGGGCGGCGGGCTCATGCAGCTCTGAGGCCACATCGGCGTACATCACCTGCACCATTTCAGGGATGGTCTGCGGCCCCCGAGCCAGGCATTCCATGATTTGGCGCTCCCGGTCCAGTCGGTGGGCATACAGGGCCTCCACCAGGGCGTGGGGCTCGGTGACCGGGGGTCCGTGGGTGGGCCAATACACCTGGTCGTCGGGACAGTCGGCCAACAGCCGGAGGCTGGCCAAGTAGTCGGTCATGTTGCCGTCGGGCGGGGGGATGATGGTGGTGGACCACCCCATGATGTGGTCACCGGTGAACACCCCAGCCGCCTCCTGCCAGCGGTAGGCGATGTGGTTGGAGATGTGACCGGGGGTGTACAGGCACTCGAAGCTCCACCCCAGCCCCTCCACAACATCCCCGTGGACCACCGTGTTGTCGGGGGCGAACTGGAGATCGCCCCGCTCCTCGCTCTTGCCGTCGTCGTCATCGGCCGCCGGATGGGGGCCGAAGCCATAGGCCGGAGCGCCGGTGGCCTCGCCCACCGCCCGTGACGCGGGGGAGTGGTCGCGATGGGTGTGGGTGATCAGCAGTGCTTCCACCTGCTCGCCGTCCACCGCGGCCAAAACGGCCTTGATGTGGTCGGCGTCGTCGGGGCCGGGATCGACGATGGCCACCCGGCCCTGGCCCACGATGTAGGTGCCAGTGCCCCGGTAGGTGAACTTACTCGGATTGTTGGCCACCACCCGGCGTAGTCCGGGGGCCATCTCCACCACCGTGCCGTATTCCACCTCGGGCTCGGTCGCAAACGGGATGCTCACCGCCATCGTGAGGCGGTCAGCTTTCTTCGCCGGCCACCTCGCCGGTGGAGACCCCCAGATAGGCGGGCTTCTCGCCGCCGCCGTGGACTTTGATGTTGGCACCCGACATCCACCGGGCCATGGGCGAGGCCAAGAACAGGCACACGTCGGCCACGTCGTCGGGTTGGCCCATGCGGCCCATTGCAATGGTCTCGCCCACCGCGTCGATGCCAGCCTGGTCGCCGTAGTAAAGGTGGGCGTCTTCGGTCACGATCAACCCGACGGTCACCGTCAGCACCCGGATCTTCGGCCCCCACTCCACGGCCAGAGTCTCGCTCAGGTTCACCAACCCGGCCTTGGCTGCTCCGTAGGCGATGCCCATGGGGTTGGGCCGGATGCCCGACACCGAAGAGATGTTGAGGATCACCCCGCCGCTGTCCTGGTTCTGCATCACCGGATACACCGCCTGGCTGAACGCCATGGGGGCCATCAGGTTCAGGGCCACAATCTTCTCGTTGAATCGGGGCGACACCGTGGCCGAGTCGGCCGGAGGGGCCCCGCCCGCGTTGTTGATGAGAGTGTCCACTCGCCCGGTGTGTTCCACTGCGGCCTCCAC
The DNA here is from genome assembly GCA_965208545.1 of Candidatus Poriferisocius sp. Taxonomy (GTDB): domain Bacteria; phylum Actinomycetota; class Acidimicrobiia; order Acidimicrobiales; family Bin134; genus Poriferisocius. Next base: position 1,243,610 of record OZ242341.1, read on the forward strand.
CACCCCGGCGATCTGTTCGGGATCCCGCACGTCTGCGGCCACGAACAGGGCCTCCCGGCCATCGGCGGCCACCGGCTCCTCCGGTGGGCGGCGGGCGCAGATCACCACATCGGCCCCTGCGGTCAAGAAGCGAGTGGCCATTCCCCGGCCCAGCCCCTTGGTGCCGCCGGTGATGATGGCGGTCTTGCCGGTGAAATCGAGGTCGTTCATTGCTGCCAGTGTGCCTTATACGGGCCACCGGGAGCATGACCACGCCGAACGAGGCAGTTCTGCCAGTGTGGGCCGGGTTGCAGGGGCGGGCTATCGTCGCCGCCATGGTCGACAAGCGGATGACCGAAGACGAAGTCATCTCAGAGCTGAAGGATGGGATGACCATCGGCATCGGCGGCTGGGGGTCCCGCCGCAAGCCCATGTCGCTGGTGCGGGCCATTCTGCGCTCTGATCTCAAGGATCTGACCGTGGTGGCCTACGGAGGGCCCGACATCGGACTGCTGTGCGCGGCGGGCAAGCTGCGCCGGGCGGTGTACGGGTTTGTGTCATTGGACTCCATCCCGCTTGAGCCCCATTTCCGCCAGGCTCGCCAGAGTGGGGCCATCGAGTTCACCGAGCTGGATGAGGGCGCCTTCTACCTGGGGCTCCTGGCCGCTTCCCACCGGGTGCCGTTCTATCCCACCCGGGCGGGATTGGGGTCCGACATGCTGACCATGAACCCCGAGCTACGCACGGTGAGATCGCCCTATGACGACGGAGAGGAGCTGGTGGCTATACCTGCCTTCAAGCTGGACGCGGCGCTGATCCACATGAACCGGGCCGACGCTGCTGGCAACGGCCAGTTCCTGGGGCCCGACCTGTACTTCGACGACCTGTTCGCCATGGCCGCCGACAAGACCTACCTGAGTACCGAGAAGATCGTCCCCACCGAGAACCTGCTGGACGAGGGGCCGGTGCATACGCTGCGTATCCAGCGCATCTTCACCGACGGCGTGGTGGAGGCCCCCCGCGGTGCGCACTTCACCGAGTGCCCGCCCGATTACGGGCGCGACGAGGCCTTCCAGCGGGAGTACGCCGCCACCGCCCGCGACCCTGAAGCGTGGGATGCGTTCCGCTCTACCTATCTCGACGCTCCCTCCCATGAGGACTACCTGAAGGCGCTGGAGGCTCGATCATGAGCACGCTCGCCGAAGCAACCATCGACGAGATCTGCGTGGTGGCCTGCGCCGAGGCCTTCCGGGGAGACGGCGAAATCCTGTGCAACCCCATCGGCACGGTTCCCATAGTGGGCGGGCGCCTGGCCCGGGCCACCTTTGAGCCCGACCTGGTGTACACCGACACCGTGTCGGTGCTGCCGGCCAACAATTTCCCAGTGGGCGATCCTGACGCCCCCAAAGTGGTGGAGTCGTGGGTGCCGTACCGCACCGTGTTCGACATCGTGTGGTCGGGCAAACGGCACGTGATGATGGGCGCCAGCCAGATCGACCAGTATGGCAATCAGAACATCGCCGCCATTGGAGACTTTCGTCAGCCCAAGGCCCAGCTTCTCGGTTTGCGAGGCGCCCCTGGCAACCTGGTCAACCACACCACTAGCTACTGGGTGCCCAACCACTCCACCCGCTCGTTTGTGGCTTCGGTGGACGTGGTGTCGGGGCCGGGGTACGACCGGATGCGGGAGCTGGGCGCGCCGAGCAACCGCGACCACGAGGTGCGACGGGTGGTGTCCAATCTTGGTGTGTTCGACTTCCAGACTGACGACAACCGCATGAGGATCGCCTCCACCCACCCCGGAGTGACCGTAGAACAGGTCGTGGAGGCCACTGCGTTCGAGTTGGCCGGAATCGATGATGTGGCCGAGACCCGACTGCCCAGCGACGAAGAACTCCACCTCATCCGCGAGGTGCTCGACCCTGCTGGTGCCCGCAAGGCCGAGTTCCGCTAAACCCCTGATGAGCGCTGACCCCCGCCTTCAGTTCAAGGGGTTTTCCTGATGAACGCTGACCCCCGCCTTCAGACTCGGGTGTGCGAACTGTTCGGGGTGGAGCACCCCATCGTGCAGACCGGCATGGGGTGGGTGTCGGGGGCCCGGCTGACGGCGGCCACCTCCAACGCCGGCGGCCTGGGCATCATCGCCGCCGCGCCGTTGACGTTCGATCAGATGGTCGAGACCATCGATGATGTTGCCGCAGCCACCGACCGCCCCTTCGGGGTGAACCTGCGCACCGACGCCGCCGACATCGACCAACGGGTCGACCACATCATCTCCGCCGGGATACCGGTGGCCAGCTTCGCCCAGGCCCCTGGCGAGGCCATCGTAAAGAAGCTGAAGGACGCCAGGGTGGTGGTGGTGCCCACCATCGGCGCTCCCCGCCATGCTGAGAAGGTGGCCGCCTGGGGCGTCGATGCGGTCATCGCCCAAGGAGCCGAGGGCGGGGGCCACACTGGCCCCATCGCCACCACACTGCTTTTGCCCGCGGTGGTCGACACCGTGGACATTCCGGTCATCGCCGCTGGCGGCATGGTGGACGGCCGCTCGCTGGCCGCGGCACTGGCCTTCGGGGCCGACGGCATCGCCATGGGCACCCGCTTTCTCTTGTCGTCCGACAGTGACGTCCCCGACCATGTGAAGTCCATCTATCTCGACACCAAGCTCACCGGCACGGTGGTCACCACCGCGGTGGACGGCGTGCCCCAGCGGGTGATCAATACCAACGTGATCTCCCGACTGGAGCGGTCGGGTCCGCTGTCGTTCCTCCGAGCCGCCCGCAACGCGCTTAAATTCCGAGCTCTCACCGGAGTGGGCTATCGACAGCTGCTTTCCGAGGGTTTGGCCATGCGCCGCAGTCTCAACCTCACCTGGGCCCAGATGGCTATGGCGGCCAATGCTCCCATGATGACCAAGGCCGCCATGGTGGATGGCCACCCCGAGGTCGGCATCCTGCCTACCGGCCAAGTGGTGGGCAACATCGACGCCCTTCCCAGCTGCCAGGAGATCATCGATTCCGTTATCGCCGAAGCCCTACAGGTCTTGGAACGCCTGGCCGGTTCGGGTCCAACGCCGGGTTCTTCCTAGAGTGCTGCGCTGATGGATCTGTCGTTCACGCCCACCGAGGAGGCCTTCCGGGAGGAGGCTCGCACCTGGCTGGCCGAGAACGTGCCCGCCGAGCCGCTGGCGTCGATGGACACCCCAGACGGCTTCGAGGAGCACCGGGCGTGGGAGCACATTCTGTTCGACGCCGGGTGGGCGGTGGTGTCGTGGCCCGAGCGATACGGCGGCCGGGAGGCCTCTCTGGTGGAGTGGCTCATCTTCGAAGAGGAGTACTGGGCGTCGGGCGCCCCGGGACGGGTTTCTTCCAACGGGGTGAGCCTCTTGGCCCCCACCATCTTCGACTTCGGCACCCCCGAGCAGCAGGACCGCTTCCTGCGGCCCATGGCCCGGGGCGACGAGGTCTGGGCCCAGGGCTGGTCGGAGCCCGACGCCGGATCGGACCTGGCCGGGATCAAGACCAAGGCCCCCCGCGACGGCGACCATTTCGTGATCGACGGCCAGAAGACCTGGTGCTCCCGGGGGGCCTTCGCCGACTGGTTCTTCTGCCTAGTGCGCACCGACCCCGACTCCGAGCGCCACGCCGGTCTGAGCTACTTGCTGGTTCCCGGCGACACTGAGGGCCTGGAGGCCCGGGCCATCGGCCGCTTGGACGGCGAGCCCGGTTTCGCTGAGTTGTTCTTCGACGGTGCCCGGGTGCACGATCGCTACCTGCTGGGGGGCGAGGGTGAGGGCTGGGCGGTGGCCATGGCCACCACTGGCAGCGAGCGGGGGCTGAACCTGCGAGCGCCGGGCCGGTTCATGGCCGCGGCCGACCGGCTGGTAGGGCTCTACAAGGAGCTGGCCGACAGCCGGGGCCCCGATCTGGACCGCCGCGATCAGGTGGTGAGCGCCTGGATGGGGGCACAGGCCTACCGCTGGCAGACCTACGCCACCGAATCCCGCCTGCGAGGCGGCGCCCCCATCGGATCGGAGGCCAGCTTCATGAAGGTGCTCTGGTCGGAGCTCGACGTGGAGTTGCACGCCACCGCCCTGCGGCTCTTGGGCCGCGACGGGGAGCGGGCCGACAGCTCGTGGATGGACGGCTACGTGTTTGCGTTGTCGGGGCCGATCTATGCCGGCACCAACGAGATCCAACGAAACATCATCTCCGAGCGAGTATTAGGACTTCCCCGCCGATGACTGCAAGCTTCCCGAACAGGTCGAGCACTCCGGTTCCCGGACTCCCGAGGCGGTAGGTGTGGATTTCTCGTTCAGCGACGACCAGGTCATGTTTCAGGAGGCGGTGCGGGACCTCTTGACCAACGAATGCCCGCCCGAGGTGGTCAGGGCGGCCTGGGAAAATGAATCCGGCCGCACTGATGGCGTGTGGACTGCGCTGGCCGAGATGGGGGTGGTGGGTATGACCGCCCCCGAGTCGGTGGGCGGTTTGGGCATGGACGAGACCGACCTGGTGCTGCTGTTGGAGGAGGCGGGTCGGGCTGCGTTGCCCGAGCCCCTGCTGGAGCACACCGCGGTGGGTATCCCCACCTTGGCAGAGGCGGGCGGACCAGTGGCCGAAGCCTGGTTGGAGCAATCCGCGGCCGGGGAGGCAACCTTGGGGGCGGGTCCCGACGACGGCTACACGGTGGGGGCGGCGGCGTGCGATTTGGTACTGCTCATTGGCGAGCAGGTCCGGGCTGTGCTGGTGGACGGAGCGTCGCTGGTCGAGCATCGGTCAATTGACTGGTCCCGCCGGCTGTTCGAAGTGGACGGAGAGGCGGTGGTGCTCGACACCGACCCCTCGCTGGCCTTCGATCGGGCGGTGGGGGCGGCCGCCGCCCAGTGCGTTGGCGTAGCCCAGCACCTGTTGGACGCCACCGTGGAGTACGTGGCTCAGCGCTACCAATTCGGCAAGCCGGTGGGCACTTACCAGGCGGTCAAGCACCACCTGGCCAACACCGCTCTCAAGATCGAGTTCGCTCGTCCCGCGGCCCGCCACGCCGCCTGGTGCATCGCCGCGGGCAATCCCGACCGCAGCCGGGACGTGTCGCTGGCCAAGGCCCTGGCCTCCGAAGCGGTGGACCTGGCTGCTCGCACCGCACTCCAGTGCCACGGTGCCATCGGGTACACCTTCGAGTACGGCCTGCATTTGTGGATGAAGCGAGGCTGGGCTCTGTCGGCCGCCTGGGGCGACGCCGCCTGGCACCGCAACCGCATCGCCGCAGCTCTGGGCATCTGAGTCCCACTCCCGTCCAGCCGCTAGCTCAACCGGTCGTGTCGGCCTGCTCTGGAGTAGCGTGGCGGGGATGAGCACTGAGGGTGCCACTGCGGTAGCTGAGCGTCCCGCCGACTCGGGTCAGCCCCTCTTGGCCGTTGAGGGGGTCACCGTTCGCTTCGGTGGCGTGGTGGCAGTGGACAACGTATCCATGTCGGTGCCATCGGGCCAGGTCAGAGGGCTCATCGGGCCCAACGGCGCGGGCAAAACCACGCTATTCGACAGCATTACCGGGGTGAACACCCCCACATCAGGCTCCATTCGTTTGGAGGGTGAGGAACTGACCGGCAGGCCGGCGACCACACGGGCTCGCATGGGCATCCGGCGCACCTTCCAGCGCCAGCAGCCATTCGGCTGGCTGTCGGTGGCCGACAACGTGTTGTCGGCCCTGGAATGGGAGGGAGGCGGGGGCGGCATTACCGCCGATCTATTCGCTTTTCCCGCTCGCCGGCGCATCGAGGCGGTGCGGCGCGAGCGAGTTGAAGAGGTGCTGGAGCTGTGCGGGCTCACCGATATCAAGGACACCCCGGCGGGGGAGTTGCCTATCGCCCGAGCCCGCATGGTGGAGCTGGGCCGGGCCATTGTGTCGCGCCCCAAGCTCTTGTTGCTGGACGAGCCCACGTCGGGCATCGAACACGATGAGGCTGAACAACTCGGCCAGATCATTCAGACCATCCGGGCCGAAGACCAGTGTTCGGTGCTGCTGGTTGAGCATGATGTGGCCTTCGTCATGGCCCAGTGCGACTTGATCACCGTGTTGAACCTGGGCCAAGTGATTGGCGAGGGCTCGCCCGAAGAAGTCCGCAACAACCCCACTGTGCGTGACGCCTACCTGGGATAGCTGTCGCCTATGCAGACATTTTCCTCTTCCACGCCGGTCTCAGCGCCGCCGGAGATCGTTTGGGAGGTGATGACCGACCACCAGCTCTACTCTCGGTGGTCGCCCAGTTCTCGGGTTGATCTCGAGGTCGAAGGATCACCCCACCGCAACGGCGTCGGGGCGGTGCGGGCGTTTCGTACTGGCCCGGTGAGTACCCGCGAGGAGGTCACCGCCTTCGACCCGCCCCACCGCATGGCCTACCGGTTGCTGAGTGCGCCGCTGCCCATACGGAACTACCGCTCCGAGATGGTGCTGGTGGGCAGCGAAGATGGGGCAAGTTGCGACCTGCACTGGGATTCCTGGTTCGAAATCGTCATCCCGCTTACCGGGGGGATATTGCGGCAGCTCATGGCCTCGGCGGTGGCCAAGTTCGCCGCTGGCATCGCCGAGGAGGCTGAGAGCCGAGCCCAATCGGCGTGAGCTCATCGGGAAGCATGCGAGCGCCCGCGGTGCTGCCCCCTGCGCTGGACGTGAGCTACGACGCTGACAACCTCGGCCATCCCACCGTTACCGCGGTGGTGTGCTTGGGTGAGGACTATCAGGGCCCGCCTGGTTGCGTGCACGGCGGCTATCTGGCCGCCATGTTCGACAACCTGCTGGGGGTGCTGCCCTACCGCCTAACCGGGCAAAAGGGAGCATTCACCGGCCGGCTCACCGTGCGCTACCGGGCGCTGACCCCGCTCAATACCGAACTGGTTCTCACTGGCCGGTTGACCAATGTCCGCAGCCGGCGGGTCACCGCCGCAGGCCAATGCCATGTTGGGGGTCTGCTTACCGCGGAGGCCGAGGCCCTGTTCGTCCGTCCCGCTGCCGAGCGGTCATGATTGAGTCAGACACCCGGCCGGTGGTGGTCATGCTGTGTACCGGCAACGCCGCCCGTTCGGTGATGGCCACCATTATCGGACGGGCTCGCACCGACGCAGTGAGGTTTGTGGGTGCAGGCACTCACAGCATCGAGGGCTTGCCCATGAGCGGCCGAACCCGACGAGCGCTGGAATCCTTGGGCCTGGCCGATGGCAGCCACCGCAGCCACCAGCTCACCGCCGCCGACGCCCGAGGCGCTGATCTCATCGTGGCCTTCGCCCCCGAACACGTGGACTACGTTCGGCGGGTCCACCCCGAGGCCGCGGCCCGCACCGCCACCATCAAGCGCCTCGTCGACGAGCTGCCGCCTGGTTCCGACCCCCTAGACCAAAGGGTGGACTCCCTAAATCTGGCCGACGCCGAAGTGCCTTGGGGCGAAGAGGTGGTGGACCCCGGCGGCTTTGACGAAGACATCTTCATCGCCTGCGCCCGCGAGATCGACTCCCTGATGGATCGACTCATACCCCTGTTGCAGAGCTAGGTACCATCGCTGCGGATGGATATTCGATATTCCGCGGAAGAGATCGCGTTCCGCGATGAGCTGCGCGGCTGGCTCAAAGAGGTACTGCCGACGCTGGGCGACCTGCCCGACAGCGACGACTGGACTGCCCGCCGGAAGTGGGACACCGGCTGGCAGCGGATGCTGTACGACGCCGGATATGCCGGAATCAACTGGCCTGCTGAGTTCGGCGGCCGGGGCTCCACTCCCACCGAGCACCTGATTTTCCTGGAAGAAACCACTCGGATGGGTGCTCCTTATGTGGGCATGAATTTTGTGGGCCAACTCCACGCCGGACCGACCCTCATTCTTGAGGCCACCCCGGAACAGCGGGCTCGTCATTTGCCCGCCATGTTGAAGGGCGAAGAGGTGTGGTGCCAGGGGTTCTCCGAGCCCAACGCCGGATCCGACCTGGCCTCGCTCTCCACCCGGGCCATCCGCGACGGCGACCACTACGTCGTAACCGGTCAAAAGATCTGGACATCGTTCGGCCATGTGGCCGACTATTGCGAGCTCTTGGTGCGCACCGACCAAGAAGCCCCCAAGCACCGGGGTATCACCTGGCTGATCTGCCCCATGGACCTGCCCGGCATCGAGGTCCGCCCCATCACCACCGTGGCCGGCTCCAGCGAGTTCTGTGAAGTGTTCTTCGATGAGGTCCGCATCCCGGTGGAAAACCGGGTGGGCGACGAGAACGACGGCTGGAGGGTGGCCATGGTCACCTTCAGCTTTGAGCGCGGCACCGCATTCATCAGCGAGTTGCTGGGCACGATGAACCAACTGGCCGAGATGGTGGACATCGCCCGCAATACTTCTCGCAATGGATCATCTGCTTGGGACGACGATGAGATTCGCCGGGAGATCGGCCGCCTCCAGGCCGAATACGACGCCCTGTGGGCGCTCACCAAACGGGTGGTGTCACAAGCCCAGCGCACCGGGATGCCCGGACCGGGCGGCTCGGTGTTCAAGCTCTACTACGCCGACGTGAAGAAGCGCATGGCTGACTTGGCCCATCGCATGTTGGAGCGGGAGGCCCTGGTGTTGGCCGAAGGCAGCGGCGACGAGCAGACCGGCGGTGACATGGTGGCCGGAAGGCTCTACGTGCTCAGCCTGTCGATTGCCGCGGGCACCTCTGAGATCCAGCGAAACATCATCGGCGAGCGCATTCTGGGCTTGCCCAAGGAGCGGTAGGGATGGACTTCGAGCTATCTGATGACCAGGTTGCGCTGTGCGATGGCATCTGGGACCTGTGCCAGGGTCGCTTCGACATCGACACCGTGAGGGGTCTGGCCGATTGCGGCGGGGTGGACCTCCAACTGTGGTCTGAGCTGGCCGATACCGGGGTGTTCTCGCTGGTGGTGCCCGAGGATGAGGGCGGAGTCGGACTGGGCTGGGCCGAGGCTGGGCTGGTGTTCGAGCAGTTGGGCCGGGCTCTGGTGCCCGGACCGCTGGTGGGCACGCTGCTGGCTGCCGAGGTGGTCGATGATGCGGTTGTCGGCCTGATGGAGCGTCCCTACGGGCCCGCCTTGGTGGAGTACCCGGACGTGATCGACGCCCTGCTGGTGCTCGATCGAGATGGGCTGTGGCGGGTTGACGCCGCGGAGTTATCTGTCGAACCAACCCGGTCGGTGGACCCGCTCACTCCGGTGGGACGGGTGGACCTGCTGCCCCAAGGCGAACAGCTGATGGACTTCTGCTACGGCTGGGCCAACCGGGCGGTGTTCTTGTGCTCGGCCCTCCAGCTGGGCCTGGCCACAGGGGCTCGGGAGCTGGCCGTGGCCTATGCCCAAGAGCGCCAGCAGTTCGGCAAGCCCATCGGCCAATTCCAGGCCATCAAGCACAAGTGCGCCGACATGTACAGCCGCGAAGAGGTGGCCCGGGCCGCCCTGTACTACGCCGGCTGCGTGATGGACGTCACCCACGGCCCCGGCCTGCCTGCCGATCCCGGCGGCTATCTGTACTTCGAGGGCTGCACGATTGAACTCGGCGACACGTTGGGCGACCGCGAGCATCAGGAATTGGTCCGGGCGGTGTCGGGGGCCCGCATCCTGGCCGCGGAGGCCGCCGACCACAACGGCAAAGACTGCGTGCAGGTCCACGGGGGCATGGGCTTCACCTGGGAGATCGACGCTCACCTCTACCTCAAGCGGGCTTGGGCGCTCACACCGCAATTCGGATCGCTAGACCGCCACGCCGATCGAATTGCCAACTTGGTGGGAGCGGATCCACTTGGGCACGCCGCGCCGCTGGGCTGAGCGGCTTCCGCCCCATCTCGACCCCGAGCTGATCGAGGGAGGCGACACCCGCAACGTGGTGGACGCCTACCGCTTTTGGCGCCATGAGGCCATCGTGGCCCACTTGGACGACCGCCGCCACGGGTTCCATGTGGCGGTGGAGAACTGGCAGCACGACCTCAACATCGGAACCATGGTTCGCAACGCCAATGCCTTCGGGGCCGCGGCGGTCCACATCGTAGGCAAGCGGCGCTGGAACCGCCGGGGGGCCATGGTCACCGACCGCTACCTGCACGTGCTGCACCATCCCGAGCTGGACGACCTCGTGGCCTGGGCCGCCGAGGCCGAGCTGCCGATCCTGGGCATCGACAACGGTCCCGGCACCGAGCCCATCGAGGGCTACCCGCTGCCCGAGCGCTGCGTGCTGCTGTTCGGCCAAGAGGGCCCCGGCCTCTCGTCCGAGGCGGTGGCCGCTTGTGAGGCGGTGCTGGCCATCACCCAATTCGGCTCCACCCGCTCCATCAACGCCGGGGTGGCCTCTGGCATCGCCATGCACCGCTGGGTCTGCCAACACGCCCTCTGACTGCTGGGCAGCCCCACCCGGCCTCAGGGCCGGGGCAGCAGATTGCGGGGGAATAGGTGGTCGAGCTCGTCCAGGGTCCAGGGGTCGACCTGGGCGTGGTCGCCCCGGTAGATGGCCCGCTCCTCCCGCAGCTCGTTGAACACCGCCACCTGACCGCCGGCGGCATGGACCACGTGGCCGCTGATGTAGTCGGCGGCGTCGGTGCACAGCCATACCACCGCGGGGGCCACGTATTCGGGCGGGGGAGTGGTGAGGTAGCTCTGCCACATCTCGTCGTCGATGATCCCCTGCTCGTGCCAGGCCTTGAAATCGTCGTGTGTCTTGGCGTGCAGCCGGGTGGCTGCTCCCGGAGCCAGGCAGTTCACCGTCACCCCGGTGCCCGCCGTCTCGGTAGCCAGGGCCTTGGTCATGGAGATCACCCCGCCCATGGCCGCGGCGAACGCCGGCTGGCCCAAGTCACCCAGCGCCCCATGCGATGTGGTGTTCACCACCCGGCCCCAGCCTTGGGCCACCATGAGCGGCACCGCGTGGCGGGCGATGAACCACTTCTGGGACATCTGCAAGGCGATGGTCTTGTGGTACAGCTCAGGCTCCATCTCGTATATCGATCCCTCGATGGCCGCCCCCGCGCAGTTCACCGCGATGTCGATGCGCCCGTAGGCGTCCACCGTCTGCTGCACCACCTCACCGGCCCCCTCGAAGGTGGCCACGTCACTGTGATTGGCCACCGCCGTGCCTCCGGCGGTCTCGATGTCGGCCACCGTCCGAGCCGCATGAGAGGCATCAGTCCCGTCGCCCTGCTCGTCGGTCCCCAGATCGTTCACCACCACCTGAGCCCCGTGCTCGGCCAACAACAGTGCGATGGCCCGCCCAATGCCATTCCCCGCCCCCGTCACCATCGCCGCTTTGCCATCAAGCCTCTTCGCCATGGCCGCAGGGTAGCCGCGAGATGTAGCGGCCTATTGAGACGGGGCTACTTGGATGGCCTTACTGCCGTCTTAGGTAGACGGTCCAGTTGGTGAGGCCGACGAGGGCGCCGCCGATGATGTTGCCGAGGGTGACGGCTACCAGGTTGTGGGTCACCCAACCGAAGTTCAGTCGGTCGACTTGGTCGGCGGTAAGGCCGGCGGCGGCCAGGGCTTCGGCGTCGGTGGATACCAGCCAGCCCAGCGGCAAGAAGAACATGTTGGCGATGCTGTGCTCGAATCCGGCGGCCACGAAGGCGGTGATGGGCAGGAGGATCCCGATCATCTTGTCCACCAACGAGCGGCCTGCCACCGCCATCCACACCGCCAGACACACCAGCATGTTGGCTAGCAGCCCCCGCACGAACGCAGTGCCAAACGACAGGTTCACTTTGTCGTTGGCGATCTGGATGGTCCGCACCGAAAAGGCGTAGTCGGCTTGGGCCCACCACCGGCTGTAGTACAGCAAGAACACGATCACCAGCGAGCCGACCAGGTTGGCCACAAAGGCCAGCGCCCAGTTGCGGGTGAGCTCGGGGCCGCTGATGCGGCGGCTGAAGAAGCTGGCCACCATGAGGTTGTTACCGGTGAACAGCTCCGATCCGGTGACCACTACCAAGAACAGTCCCAGCGAGAAGCCCACCCCGATGAGCAGTCGGGCCGGTCCCGTTCCCAGCTCTGGGCTGACCGCGATGGTGAGGGCGAACACGCCGCCCAGGCCGATGAACGCTCCGGCCATGATTCCCAGGATGGAGGTCTGGGTGAAGTCGAACTGGGCCTTGCCGATTCCGGCACGCTTGATCTTTCGGGCAATCTCCTCCGGCGTCAAGGCTTCTGACATGTTCCCGCTCCCCCGTCCCTGGTTCCGATTGAATCAAACCGTACTATTTCGGTTCCCCTGGGGTGGCGTATGCGACTGACACCATGAGGTTGCATTGCTCTGCCCAATTCTCTTGGCAGTTCCAACTACCGTGTAGGCCATGGCTGAGCCGGTAGAAGGCATGGAGTTCTCGGCAGGGGGCGTCGTCGCCGACTCCCGGTATTACGCCGGAGCGGTCGAAGCCCTGCGCAGCTCTTGCGCTCATATTGGGGAGGCGGCTGATGCGGCCCAGCGGGCCAGGTTCTTCTCCGACATCACCGGCTGGAACGATGAGGCCGCCGCATCGGCCCACGACGCCGACAAGTCCGCAGTCATGGCCATGGCCGAGGCCTTGCGAGCCAAGGGTGCGGTTGCCTCCTACGCCGATGCCGCCCGCGGCACGCTGGCCGAGGTCACCGCCGCCTTCGCCGCGGACGATACGCCGAGCAGCACCATCGTCGGCGCGGGAGCGGTGGATGGCGATGCCGCGGACGAAAGCGAAGAAGAGGAGAGCGCATTCTCCGGCCACTTGGCCCGTGCCCTGGTTGCCCTGGTGGAGGAACGAGAGAGGGAAGTCGACTCAGACTCCGACGAGTCCGGCTACGCCAAAATGGCCAACACGCTGTCGGTGTTGGCGGGAGCCCGATCCGCCTATCGTGCAGTTGACGAGGCGCTAGTCCTGCTGGCCAATGCCCGGACCGCCTACCTCAAAGACTCGCTCGCCGCAGCACAAACCGCGCTGGCCGCTGACTTGAAGACCGCAGTGGCCGACGACATTCGGGCGACCTCCATCGGCGAGTTCCGCTCGGCGCTGACCACTCTGGCGGTGACCCGCACTGCCTACAACGCCGAGATTGCCGACGAGCTGTGGGGGGCGCTGGCTGAAGCCCGGACGAATCTGGCCGCGGCCACCGCCACAGTTTTCGAGATCCAAGCGGCCGCCGGCGACCGTGGCGGCGCCGACGACGTCCATTCGGCATCGGCGTTGGCGTATTCGTTCAGCGATTCCGAGACCCCGGCAGATGTCTACGACGCTGCTCGTGACGTGGTCATCGAGGCCAAGGAGTTCCGCCGCCGGGCCCAAGCCGCATGCGACTCTGTCGATGCCCTGTTGGTGGAGAACCGAGCGGTTGCTGCCGACGCCTTGATCGAAGCCCGAGCAGTAGTTGGATCGACGGCCCTGGTGGAGGTCCGGGCCGCCTACGAAATTGTGAGTGCCGCGATGGACTCCCTGTTCGGGGCTCGGGCGGCTTTCGAAGTGGGATTCGACCTCACCGTCCCCGAGATTTTCGGCGACTTCGAGTTCTGAGGTTGGAGCGCGGGGGAGCTCTACAGCGCCACGCCGACCAGCACGGCCCCAATTGATGTCACGCCCGATAGCGAGCCCATCATCGCGATGCGGCGGCGGTCGGAAGCCTTGGTGTGCAGCCAAGCCGTCACCCCCGTGGCTATCACCAGCACAAGCTTGATGGTGAGGGTGATGTGATAGCTGTTGGCTGCGTCTTCGAATTCCACTTCAAGCAGGTTCCACAGGCCCGACAGCACTGCAAGCCAGAAGAATGGCCACGCCACCCGGGCGAACTGCTGGGCGGCGGCCTGGGTGGCCTCGGGACCTATCCGGCGAAGGGCCGGTACCAGGGCGGCGACTATGACTTGGCCTCCCACCCACACCGCAGCGCCCAGGATGTGGAGGAATACCCGGAAGGTGTCGAGGTCCCAATTGGCTTCGATCATGACGCGGTTCTAGCAAACCGCGCTGAGCTAGTAGCAGTTCGGCGGCCTTCGATTGGTACCGTCGCGCCATGAGCATCAGCCGAGCCGTCTTTCAGCAAGCCCTGCGGTCCGACGGCGAGGCCATCGCCGCAGCGGGTCGGCGGGACATCAACGCCGCAGTGCCGTCGTGCCCCGGGTGGACCGTGCACAAGCTGCTGGCCCATGTGGGCCGGGTGTACCGCTCGGTGGGACGCCACGTGGCCGAGCGGGCCACCGAGATGATCCCGGCCGAAGAGATCCCCCGCCCCCCCGAGGGCGACGCCATCGTGGAGTGGTTCGAGGAAGGGCACTCACTTGTGCAGGAAGCGCTCGATGGGGCTGATCCCGATGAGGCGGTGTGGAGCTGGGCCGGCCAGAACACCATGGCCTTCTATTTCCGCCGTATGGCCCACGAAACCGCGGTGCACCGTTGGGACGCCGAGGCGGCCTTCGGAGCTCCCGGACCGATCGACTCCGACCTGGGGGCCGACGGGGTGAGCGAGCTGTACGAGGTGGTGCTGCCGTTTGCGGTGGCCAACTGGGACATGACCTTGCCTGACGCCAGCTTGCATCTGCACCGCACCGACGGAGACGGCGAGTGGCTTCTGGTCAACGACGGCGGTCGCATCAAGATGAGCTTCGAACACGCCAAGGGCGACGCCGCGGTGCGGGCCGGCGGCACCGATCTGCTCTTGCTGGTGTGGGAGCGCATCGGATTGGACAGCCCCGGCGTGGAGACCTTCGGCGACGCCGGTGCGGCGCGGGCCTGGTTCGCCCTGTCCCGCTAGAGCCCCCGAGAAGCCTGTCGATGACCGACGACACATCCCCACCGGCGCCGATGCCATCGGCCCCCACCCGGGCCGATGTGTTCGACCAGTACATGCCCATCGTGCTGTTTCTGGTGCTCAACAGCGCGTTCGGCTTGATTCCCGCCATCGCAGCCATGACGGCGTGGGCCGTCAAAGCCCAGGTCAGCCGGTACCGACGGGGCCTGCCCCTCGGCCGGGTTATGCCGATCATCGTGGTGTACCTGCTGATCAGGGGCACCCTGGGCATCATCTACGACAGCGAGGACGTGTACTTCGGCATCGGCATCGGAGCCAAGGCGCTGGCCGCGTTGGCTCTGTTGATTTCGGCGGCCATGAAGCGCAACGCAACCGGCTACGCCCTGCCCTACCTCGTGCCCATCGACCGCGACACCAAATCCCATCCCGAATACCGAGCCGCCACCCGGCGAGTCTCTGTCGCAGTGGCGTTCATTGTGTTCGCCAGCGTCGGCTTCGACATCTGGCTGCTCCAAAACGCCTCAATCAACAAGTTCGTGCTTATCCGCTTGGGCGTCAACTGGGGGGCCTCGATAGCCACGATCCTGGGCGTGGGCCTGTACCTCAACCGCCGCTTGCGCCGCATTCCCGGCTTCCCCGGCATGATGCCCCTGGTGGAGCGGCGCCTAGGAGATTTCGGCATGAAACCGCCGTCTACCCCCAGTGGATGACCGGTTCGCCGGGGTGACCGACCAGCCCTGGCATCACTAGAGTTTCGGCCATGGCTGAGAACAACTGGGGAAGATGGGGCGACGAGGATGAGCGGGGGGCGCTGAACTTGCTCACCCCCGACGTTGTGAAAGAGGCCAGTGCCTCGATCACCTCCGGCAAGGTGTACCCGCTAGGCATTCCAATCCAGTCGCAGGGCGTGCCAATCATGGACTACCGGGGAACTCCCATGCGGCTGACCCTTCAGAATGCCTCCGACGAGGGCATCTATGAGGCCTATGGGTGCCACGCCGGCACCGGGGCCCACGAGGACGTGTTGGTGTTCGCCTCCCACACCACCAGCCACATGGATGCCCTGTGCCACGTGTACGGCCAAAATCAGCACTACAACGGCTTCTCCAAGGAGGCAATGAAGACCCACACCGGGGCCTCCCGGCTGGGCATTGAGAAGGTGGGCGCCATCGCCGGGCGGGCCGTGCTGTTGGACATGGTGGCCCACATGGGTGCCGACCAGTGGCTGGAAGCGGGCACGCCGATCGGCGGGGCCGACCTGGCCGCCTGCGCCGAGGCCCAGGGCACTCCGGTGCGAGCCGGCGACATTGTTTTGATCCGCACTGGCTACCTCGACATGTGGTGGTCGATTGAGGCCGACCCCACCGCCGAGCAGCCCTTCGCTCAGCCCGGCATCAACAACGACGGGGCCGAGTGGCTGATGGCCAACGACGTGGTGGCCGTGGGGTCCGACAACGCGGCCATCGAGGTCATCCCATTCGACGAGAACGACTTCCTCACCGTTCACAAAATCCTTCTTGTGGGCGCGGGCATCTACATGCTGGAGTTCTTGAACTTCTCGGAGATGGCCGCCGATGGCTGCCACGAGGGCTTCATGACGGTGTCACCGCTGAATGTGACCGGGGCCACCGGCAGCCCGATCAATCCAGTGGTCATCGGCTAGACGCCAGTCGGTGTCAAGGGCTGAGGCGGCGAAGATGGCCGGCCAACTGCTGGGCACCCCCGAGGGTGCGGTGCTCGATCAAGTGAGGGTGCTGGAGGTCGCCAACACCATTGGCGGGGCCTACACCGCCAAGCTGTTCGCCGACGCCGGGGCCGAGGTCATCAAGATCGAGCCTCCTGGCGGCGACCAATGGCGGTCGTGGTCGGCATCGGGATCGCAAGCAGGCGGTGACGCCGGCGACGGCGCCTTCTTCCAGTTCCTCAACGCCGGCAAGCGCAGCACGGTGGTCGACCTGGACGACCCCCGGGGACGAGACCAGTTCCGGTCGTTGGCCGCCACCGCCGATCTAGTCATTGAGGACTTGGGCGCTGGGGTCGTTGAGTCGATGGGTTTGGGCCACACCGATCTGGTCAAAGCCAACCCGTCCCTCGTGATGCTGTCGATCTCACCGTGGGGTCGAGGGGGTCCATGGGACCAGCGCCCGGCCAACGAGTTCACCCTCCAGTCCTGGGTGGGCTCCACCCACAGCCGCGGCATTCCCGGAGAGATGCCCCTGTCGGTAGGGGGCAAGCTAGGGGATTTCCTAACGGCAGCCAACGCCGGGGCGCTGGGACTGGCCGCGCTGATGGCCGCCCGGCAGGGCAGCGCCCAAGGCGAGCATGTGGACATCTCGGCCTACGAGGCCATGACCACCAGCTTCATCGTCTATGCCCACCTCTACGCCACCTATGCCCCCGAGTCCCGCACCGGTTCTACCCGCTCCATCGAGATCCCCTCGGTGGAGCAGGCCAAGGACGGTTGGGTGGGGTTCTGCACCATCACCGGCCAGCAGTTCAAGGACTTCTGCGTGGTCATCGACGACCCCGAATTGGCCGATGATCCGGTTTTGGCCAGCGGCGATGGCCGGATGGACAACCGCAACGAGGTGTGGAAGCGCATCGCCCGCTATACCAAAGCCCACACCGTGGACGAGATCGTGGAGAAGGCCACCCTGCTGCGAGTGCCGGTGGCTCCCATCGGCGACGGAAGCCGGGTGGCCCAGATCGATCACTTCGCCGAGCGGGGGGTGTACCTGGAGAACCCCGGCGGGTTCACCCAGCCTCGAGTGCCGTACCAGCTCGGTGGCCGCCCGGCCCGCCCGGTGCCGTCCGCTCCCGCCTTGGGTGAAGCCGATGATGATCTGCTGGGGGCCCATGGCGAAGCGAGTCGAGTCTCGAATCCGCTATCCGCTCGCACGGAGCCGTCGCTGCCCCTGGCAGGGCTCCGGGTCTGCGATCTGGCCACGTTCTGGGCCGGGCCGGTGGCGTCGTGCCTGTTCTCTGCTTTGGGCGCCGACGTCATAAAAGTGGAGTCCATCCAGCGATGTGACGGCATGCGCTATGCCAGCGGACTCAAACGAGACAATTTGTGGGAGTGGAGCCCGGTGACCCACGGGGCCAACACCGGCAAGCGGTCGGTGACGCTGGACTTGTCCAGCGACGATGGCCTGTCTCAGGTGAAGCGGCTCATCGAGATGTCCGACATCGTGATCGAGAACTTCTCCCCCCGGGTGGTGGAGAACTTCGGTTTGGACTGGGAAGAGGTCCACCGGCTGAACCCCAACGCCATCATGGTGCGGATGCCGGCCTTCGGCCTGACCGGGCCGTGGCGTGACCGCACCGGTTTCGCCATGACCATCGAGCAGGCCAGCGGGTTGGCCTTCCTCACCGGAGATCCCGATAGTCGCCCGCTGGTTCCCCGGGGGATGTGCGACCAATTGGGCGGAATGCACGCAGTGTTCGCCACTCTGCTGGCCCTGGAGCACCGGGCCCAGACCGGCGAAGGGATTTTGGTGGAGGTCCCGCTGATCGAGGCCGGGCTGAACGCGGCCGCCGAGCAGGTGATCGAGTGGACCGCCTACGGCCAGCTCCTCCAACGCCAGGGGAACCGCTCTCCTTATGCCGCCCCCCAGGGCATCTATGCCGCCGAAGGCGAGGACCAGTGGGTTGTCATCTCCGTCGAACAGGACTCCCAATGGCCCGCATTGGCGGCCTTGATCGGCCATGACGACTGGGCCGGGTGGGCCAGCCGGGCTGATCGCCACAACCACCATGACGAGATCGACGCCGCCATCAGCAGATGGATCGCGGGCCGAGACCGTGACGACGTGGTCTCCGAATTATTGGACGCCGGTGTGCCCGCCGCCCCGGTCATCAATGGCCGGGTGTCGATTGACAATCCCCAACTCGTCGCTCGGGGTCACCAACAGTGGATGGACCACGTGGTGGTAGGGCGAGTGCCCTATCCCAGCTTCCCCGGCCGGTTCAACGGCCAATACCACCGGCTTCGCCGCCCTGCCCCCACTCTGGGAGAGCACAATGAGGAAATCCTGGGCGACGTGCTCGGCCTCGACAAGGCCGAGATCGCTCGCCTGGCCGAGGCCAAGGTAATCGGCACCCGCCCCACCGCTTGGGGCTGATCGACCCACCCGGCTGAGGCTCGGCGTTCCGCTGGGAATAGGGTGGCCGTCGATGTTCCTCGATCTCACCGAGAGTCAACTCGAACTGCAAGCCACCCTGCGGGCCTACTTTGAAGGCCTGATGACCCCCGAGCGACAGGACGCCATGGAGGGCCGGCGGGCGGGGCAGGTATACCGGGAGACCGTCCGCCAAATGGGCAAAGACGGCTGGCTTGGCGTGGGCTGGCCCAAGGAGTGGGGCGGGCAGGGCTACACCCCGCTGGAGCAGCTCATCTTCTTCGAGGAGGCCAACCGGGCCGGTGTGCCCCTGCCGTTTGTGACCCTCAACACGGTGGGACCGGCCCTGAACGTGTACGGCACCGAGGAGCAGAAGGCGTTCTTCTTGCCCAAGATCCTGGCCGGGGAGCTGCACTTCTCCATCGGCTACTCCGAGCCCACCGCGGGCACCGATCTGGCCTCGCTCAAGACCAAGGCGGTGCGCGACGGCGACGAGTGGATCATCAACGGCCAGAAGATCTGGACCACCGGCGGCCACGAGTCCGATTGGATATGGCTGGCCACCCGCACCGACCCCGACGTGCCCAAGCACAAGGGCATCACCATCTTCGCGGTGGACACCACCCTGGACGGCTTCAGCCACACCCCCATCTGGCTCCTGGGCGGGGGCCACACCAACGCCACCTACTACAACGACATCCGGGTGCCCGACTGGGCCCGCATCGGCGAGGTGAACGGTGGGTGGAAGCTCATCACTGCCCAGCTCAACCACGAGCGGGTGGGCCTTGCCCCGGCGGGCAACATCGACGGGCCGCTGCGCCGGGTGGTGGACTGGGCCCGCCAGACCACCCTGGACGACGGGCGCCGGGTAATCGACCAGGAGTGGGTGCGCCTGGCCCTGGCCGAGGTTTACGCCCGCAACGAGGCGCTCAAGATGTACAACTGGAAGGTGGCCACCGCGCTGGAGGACACCGAGTTGAAGCCGGCCGATGCCTCGGCCATGAAGGTGTTCGGCACCGAACTGAAGGTGAAGTCGTTCCAGTCCCTCATGGAGGTGCTGGGGCAGCGGTCGTACTTGGTGAAGGGGACGCCGGAAGCGGTGCTCGCGGGCGAGCTGGAGCGGGCCTATAGAGGGGCGCCGGTGGGCACCTTTGGCGGGGGAGTGAACGAGGTCCAGCGGGACATCATCGCCACCGCGGGGATGGGTTTGCCTCGGTCTCCCCGTTAGAAGGTTGTCGTCTGGCCGCCGTTGGAGCGGAAGACGTTGCCGGTGGTGAATTTGCCGGCGTCTGAGGCCAGGTAGAGCATCAAGTAGGCCTGGTCGATGGGCTCTCCGAGGGCGCCTATGGGAGACATATCCCGGGCGTAGTCCAAGAATTCGTCGTAGGCCTCTTGGTTGAGGGTGCCGTCCTCGTTGTGGAGGCGCCAAGTGGTGAAGGGGGTCAGAGTGCTGCCCGGTGCCAGGGTGCAGACCCGGATGCCATAGCGGCCCACTTCAAGCCCCAATGTGCGGCCCAGCATAGCCACGGCCGCCTTGGTGAAGGCGTAGACCCCGATGCCCTCGTAGGCCAGGTCGATGGCCCCCGACGAGATATTCAAGATCACCCCGCCGCCATCGTCTTTCATGGCCTTGATGGCGGCTTGGCAGCCGTAGAGCACCCCTTTGAGGTTCAGGTTGATGCCGGCGTCGATGTCCTGGTCGGTGAGGTCTTCGATCAAACCAGGGCACATGGCGCCGGCGATGTTGGCGATGATGTCCAGACCGCCGTAGGCGTCCACCGCACGGGCCACCAGCGCCTCGACTTCTTCGCGGGAGGTCACGTTGCAGGCTTGGGCGATGGCCTCGCCGCCGTCTTCGCGGATTCGCTTGGCGGTGGTCTCCGCCCCCTCGACGTCGAGGTCGCCGCACACCACTTTGGCCCCGACCGCGGCGAACAACTCTGCTGTTGCCTCGCCGATGCCCGAGGCTGCTCCGGTGATCACCGCCACCTTGTCGTCCAGCCGGAATGCGTCCAGCGCGTCTGCCTTCATCAGATCCTCCTGTTACCTTTGCGGCTGCTGAGATCAATCAACCGCACAAGGCAAACAGCCCCGTGCGACTCATCAGGGAGCAATCATGGCAGATGGCGTGAAGGGATACGGAGTGCTGGTGACAGGTGGTGGCACCGGCATCGGCCACGCCTGTGGGGCGGCGCTGGCTGCCGACGGTGCCGCAGTCACAATCTGCGGACGCACTGAGTCGAAGCTGGCCGACTCGGCTGAGCGCATCGAGAAGGCAGCGGCCAACGGCGGCAGCGTGGCCTACGTGGTGGCCGACGTGACTGACGAGGCTTCTGTTGCCGCCGCCATCGCCGCCGCGGCCGAGCCCACCGGGACGCTGAACGGCGTGGTGGCCAACGCCGGGGGCGGTGGAGGCATGGGTCCCTACCATGTGCAGGACACCGACGAGTTCTTGCGAGTGCTGCATCTCAACGTGCTGGGCACCATGCTCTCCATCAAGCACTCGGTGCCCCTGATGCGAGCCGCCGGGGGCGGGTCGTTTGTGGGCATGTCGTCGATCGCCGGCCAGATAACCCACCCCTATTTCGGGGCCTACACCCCCGGCAAGGCGGGCATCGAGGCCATGATGCGCAACGCGGCCGACGAGTACGGCCCGGCCAACATCCGGTTCAATGCCATCCGCCCCGGGTTCATCGCCACCGAGATCATGGAGGGCATCCCCCGCGACGGCGACGTGTACGAGAGCTACATCGTCAACACCCCTATGGCCGACGTCGGCCAGCCCGAGGACGTGGGCCACTTGGCCCGGTTCCTGATCGGGCCGGAGTCCCGATGGATCACCGGACAGTGCATCAATGTCGACGGTGGTCATAGCCTGCGGCGGGGCCCCGACTTCGGGCCGTTCATCGCTCCGGCGCTGGGCCCCGATGTGATGCTGGGCGCTCTGCCCGAAGCCTGATCGGCGGGGGCAAGGCAGCAGGCGCGATGCGAGGGGAGAACTAGTGAAGTACTACGCCGCGGTGATGTTTGAGGAGACCGACCAACTGGTGGACATCGCCCGGGCCGCTGAGGCAGAGGGGTTCACCGGGGTGGCCCTGGCCGACCACGTGGCCGTGCCCGCCGGGTTCGCCTCGGTACACCCGTCGGGGGAGAACCCCTTCGACCACACCTCGCCGTTTGCCGACCCGCTGATAACCGCGTCGGCCATGCTGAGCGCCACTACCTCGCTGGAGGTGCTCACCTACGTGTACATCCTGCCCATGCGTGACCCGTTCTCGGCGGCCAGCCAGGTGGCCACCCTGTCGCTGCTCTCGGACAACCGGCTTCGGCTGGGCATTGGAGTGGGCTGGCTGCGAGAGGAGATCGAGCTTCTGGGCGCCGACCCCCGCACCCGGGGGCGGCGCACCGATGAGATGATCGAGATCTGCCGTCGCTTCTGGCGCGACGGCACCGCTGAGTTCCACGGGGAGTTCTTCGACTTCGGCCCCACCGGGGTGTACCCCAAGCCCGAGGCGCCGGTCTCCATCTGGGTGGGGGGCAAGTCGGAGGCCGCCCTGGCCCGGGCGGTGCGCAACGACGGCTGGGTGGGCATGAACTACGACCTGCCCGAAATCCACCAGCTGCTCGACCGTCTCAGCGAGATGCGCAAAGAAGCCGGCAAGGAGGACGGACCCTTCGAGACAATGGTTATCCCCAACGCCGATCCCTCACCCCGGCTGCACGACAAAATGAACGAGCACGGGGTCACATCCACCATCGCCATGCCCTGGTATCCCGGCGACCCGTCCCACGCCTCTATAGAGGCCAAGCGGGATGCCCTGGGCCGCTTCGCCGACGCCTTCATCCGGCGCTGAGGCCCATGTCAGCTCAGACCGCACCGCCGCTGGCCAAGGGCTCGGTGTCGCTGCGGCTGTACCCCCACGACGGACCGGCCGCTGAGCAGTTGGACGAGGTGCGCGAGCTGGCTCGCCGAGCGGTGGAAGTTGGCTACGGCGGGGTCATGGTGTCGGAGCACCACGCCGGCTTTCCTGGCTATTTCCCCAGTCCCCAGCAGATGGCCGGGTTCTTGCTGGCGGCCATGCCGTCCGGGTGGGCTGCGCCGTGCCCACTGCTGCTGCCCATGAAGCCCTACGCGCTCATCGCCGAGGAGGTGGCCTGGCTGGCCGCCGCCTTCCCGGGCCGAGTGGGGGCGGGGTTCGCATCCGGGGCGCTGCCGGTCGACTTCGAGTTGGCCGAGGTGCCGTTCGAGGAGATCACCCCGCGCTTCAAGCAGGCGCTGCCCTTGGTGGTAGCCGCGCTGCGGGGCGAAGCCGACGGTCCGCTGGCCGACGACCGAGCCATTGCTGCCTGTGCCGACCACCCGGTGCCCATGGTGGCCGCCGCCCAGTCGCTAGCCGCCGTCCGCCGCGCGGCCCGCCTCGACCTGGGCATCCTCTACGACAGCCTCCAAGCAGTCGAACATGTGCGGGCCCTGTCCGACGCCTACGACGAGGCCGGAGGAACTGGGCCCAAGATCCTGATTCGACGGGTGTGGATCGGCGGCCCTCCCGGCGAGGCGGTCGACAACCAACTCGACCTGTACCGCACCTACACCACCGAGGGCACCATGGCCCGCTGGGACCAGGGAGCCAACACCGTGCTGGCTGCCGACGGCGCCGAAGCCGCCGACCAACTGCACGCCGAGATGGCCGCCACCGGCACCAACACCATCAACATCCGAATCCACGTTGTCGGCCTGTCCCCCGGCTACATCCGCAACCAGCTCGATCTACACGGCGACCTGGTCGAACGACTGAAGCGAATGCTCGCCGATTCGTCACGCCCCTCTTGAGCGCTCTTTTGGGCTGGATCTACAGCTTCTCTACGACGAAAGTCCTCGCTGCCTTGTCGTGCCACCCTTGTCGGTCGCGGTCCCACGTCAGGGATAGATAGCAAAGCAAGTACAGGACTTCACCAATCACAGGGACAAAGTACATTGGAAGTCCCAAAACGAAGGGCAGACCCCAGCGAGCAAATGATTGTCCCCAACTCGGTGGTCGGCCCCATTCGGGTTGGAAGAGGTCCTCGGCTCGGACCACTTGGATTCTGGTAGCCATTTTCCCCGGTGTTCGGCCCTTGACGGCTATGAACGCGATCTCATAGAGGGCCGCCAAGGCGGTGAGCCACAGCCAATTTGAAAAACCGCCTAGATCTTCCGAATAGTCCTGCAAATGGTCAAAGAACTCTTCGGTGGTATCGGAGTCAGACATCTCGTTGAAGGGAATCGGCTTGACGTCCAGATAGTGAAGGGCGAACAGCAAGGCGACAAAGAACGCCAAAAAGATGATCCCATCGACGAACCGAGCAGCGAGGCGAGCAAAGCGTGTAGCCAGCTGCTGGGTTCGTTGAGAATCAAGAGTGCTCTGATCGGAAGCGCTTGAAGGGGTGGGTGCCGGCGGAATGGTTCGGCTGACAGGGGGTTTCAGATTCTCCGCCCCGGTGAGGGGATCCAGGGATTGGACTCCGTTGTCGGCTACGTAATCCGTCCACCTCTCGCCATCCCACCAGCGATACTCGTGGCGGGTTGTGGGGTCTGACTCCCAGGCAGGGTCGCTCATGCGGTGGTCAGGCTACCTGGTGGCCGATCATGAACCTGCGGTTCAGATGCCCGCAGGGAGAGTGGCAGTCGGGTCAGCTGCCCGACACATATCGCGACTGGGGAACAGGCTTGAAGCGGTGGTCGGGGTCGCTAATGACCACGGTCTTGAGCATCTTGTCCCACAGTGCCTGTCTTCGCTCGTTGCTCAGGAACACGATCCCGTTGACGATGAACCACACGAGGCCCACAAGATAGAAACTGGACAGGAACACGCCTACAACGGTCTTCAACACCATCTCGCGCAGGGCCATCCACCCCCAGCCAGCTGCCCGATGGTCCCTAAGCCGGATCACCCGCAATCGGAGCACTTGCTTGGCTGGAGTCTGGCCTCGGGAGTAGACGATCAGCGACCAGATCAGCCAGCCGATAATCAAAGTGACGGCAGCCAAGACGGGCTCAAGCAAGAAAGCCCCTATGCGTCGCCACCTGGATGCCAGCATCGTCAGCAGTTCAGGGTGCGCGGTGTCAGGATCACCCTCGATGTGCCCAGGGACCGAACTCGGAGGCGGAGGCGGTACTGACGGGGGCGTTTGTCGGGGAATCCTCGCCTCATCGATGCTGACGGGATCGACTGACTGCACGCCGTCGTCGGCTACCTGATCGGTCCACTTCTCGCCATCCCACCAGCGATATTGGTGGCGGCCGGTGGGGTCGGGTTCCCACGCAGACACACTCATGCCGCAATCAGGCTAGCGGGGGCGGGGGCAGACTGGTGCTCTACGGCCCGAGAGTCGGTTACTGGGACTGCTTCACCACCACGAGAGTGCCTCCGGTCATGTCGTGCCACCCCTGACGGTCTTTGCCCCAGGTGAGCGACAGGCGGCAGATCAGCGTTGCCAGCCATCCGACGAACGGGATCAGCAGCAACAGTCCCGGTATGAACCACCGTCGGACCGACCGGATGGGTCCTGGCCTGTCTCCGCTGTCTTTGCGGATGACGTGAATCCCGGTGGCCATCTTCCCCAGGGTTCGCCCCCCCGCCGAGATCATTGTGACCTCATAGAGCAGGCCCATTAGGAACACCGGAGTGATAGCGAGCCAGTAGAACCTCAACCCAGACCATGACCCATAGTCCCAAAAGCCCAGGGCTTCGAATATAAGGATTGTGGGAAAAAGCAGGGCAAGCCAGAACACGACCATGATCGCGAGGTCAACGAGCCGAGCACCGAGCCGGGCGCCGGGGGTGGCCAGCAGCACCGCCTGGCCGGTCTTTGTTCGAGCCCAAGTCGCCTTGGGCGATGCAGCCCGGTTGACCCTCACCACCATGGTTCCCGCGGCCAAGTCGTGCCACCCTCGGCGATCGCGGTGCCAAGTCAGGGCGAGGTAGCAAATAATGGGCAAGATCAATCCAGCGAACGGGATCAAGCCCAGCAGGCCGGGGACAGACCACCGGCGCAGCGCCATGCCGAGAGTGGGGATGCTGCCGTCGTTGGTGTTTACCATCTTGATCCCCGCGGCCATCTTGCCCAGGGTCTGGCCCTTTGTGGCGGTGAACGCGACTTCATAAACGAAGCCGATGAACAGGGGCACTCCGAAGGAGATCCACTCTCCAACGGTCGGTGAGGATACGAAAATGCCGCCGACATCGCCCCAGTTGATGTCACCTTCTGTTGTGAAGAATCCGGGGAAAGCGAATGGCGTCGTGACCAGGAATGAGTCGATGATTCTGGCCCCGAGCCGGGCCCCCGGGCTGGCCAGCGTCACGCTTCGCCCATCGCCGAACTCGGCCATCCGGCCGCCGTATAGGAATTGTCCGGCTTCGGTGGTCTCTGACCCAGCCGGCCCAGAAGGGGTGGGTAGGGAGTCGAGGCCAGTGACCGGGTCGCTGTTGGCAACCCCGTCGTCGGCGACATGGTGGGTCCATCGCTCGCCGTCCCACCAACGGTACTGATGGCGGCCAGAGGGGTCAGGTTGCCAGGCTGGCGTGGTCACAGCTCAGATAGGGACGGCCAATCGTCCAACTAATCGTGTTCCCAAATCTGCGACGAGGGGTGGGAACGGTCGAAGAGGTGGTTGGGGTCGTGAACCACCACCGTCTTCAGCATCATGTCCCATAGTGCTTGATTCCGCCTGCTGACAAGCAGGGCGATTGCATTGGCCAACAGCCAGAGAATGCTGAGTCCAGGAAAGATCAACTCCAAGGGGATGCCTATGAGTACGCCCAGTACAAAGTTCCGCAGAGCCATCCATCCCCAGTTAGCGGTTCTCCGTTCCTCCAACCGCACGACTCGCATCCTTAGCAATTGTTTGGCCGGGGTCTGGCCGCGTGCCCAGACAATGAGCATCCAAATGATGTAGCCAATGCCCAGGGTGACAATTGTCAGCGGGATCTCAAGCAGGTACGCCCCGAACCGCCGGCCCTTCGACGCCAGCATCGAGAGTGGGTCGGGGGCAAACAGGCTGGAATGCGCGACAGATCCTTCGGGGATCGTTCCCGGAGGCGGAGGCGGCAAAGGTGGCGCATCGCGGGGGAGATTCGTCTCGCTAGAGGTGATTGGATCGACTGACTGCACACCGTCGTCGGCTACTTGATCAGTCCACTGCTCACCATCGAACCAGCGGTACTGATGACGCCCTGTCGGGTCGGGCTCCCAAGATGAAACACTCATGCTGCTGTCACGTTAGTAGTTGGCAGCGACTTTCCTGCACCGGCAGGGTGATGGGGATGACGGGCTATGACGAATTTTCCATGTTGGGGGATAACGCCGCTGAGGTGGGGTTGGATTGGACCGGACCGCCATCGATGGAGCGCCGCCGGGTGGAGTTGCCCAATGGGATCGCCTTGAGCGCCATCGTGTGGGGGGATGCCCCGGCCCGGGTGGTTTTTCTCCACGGAGGCGCTCAGAACGCCCACACATGGGACACGGTGGTGCTGGCTCTGGGGGAGCCCGCGGTGGCCATCGATTTGCCTGGTCACGGTCATTCCGACTGGCGGCCCGAGCACGACTACTGGCCGCCTTCGATGGCCGACGACGTGGCGGTGGCGATTCGGGAGCTCGCCCCGAAAGCTGAGCTCATTGTGGGCATGTCGCTGGGCGGGCTGACCGCCATCTGCCTGGGAGCCCGCTACCCCGAGCTGGTGCCCTCCCTGGCGGTGGTGGACGTGACTCCCGGCACCGACCACGCCAAGGCCGAGCCCATCGTGGAGTTCATCTCCGGACCCCAGACCTTTGAGAGCTTCGACGACATCTTGGGCCGGACCATGGAGTTCAACCCCACCCGCACCGAGTCTTCGCTGCGGCGGGGCATCATCCACAATGCCTTCGAGCAATCCGACGGCAGCTGGACCTGGCGGTGGGATCCGGTGCGGGACTGGAAGCTCACCGACCCGGACAAGCCGGGTGGGGGCAGCCCCGAATTCTCCGACCTGTGGACCGCAGTAGATGCCCTGAGTTGCCCGGTAGTGCTGTACCGGGGGGCGGACTCAGGCGTGGTGGGCGACGAGGATGTGGAAGAGCTCCTTCGCCGCCAGCCCGACGCCGAGGTGGTTGTGGTAGCGGATGCAGGCCACAGCATCCAGGGCGACCAGCCGCTCGAACTAGCCCGCCTTCTGGCCTCCCGCCTCAGCTAGAAGTCAGTCGTTGCCGTAGGCCGCGGAGAGGCGCTCGAATCCGCCGATGCCCGGAGCGGGCTGGCCACCGGGATAGCGGACCTCGTAGACCTCAGTCAGGCCGTCCCGCCAGCTCACCTGGCAAGGGCCGGTGAGCGATATCCGCTTGGCCGGATCGGCGCCCGAACCGGGCTGGGAGCCGGGGAAGGAGTCGTAGATGACCTCGGGCACCTTGCCCGACAGCTCGCCTAGCAGCATCACCCAGTCTTCGGCCTTGACGTGCTCGTCACCGCCCCAGTTGACCACCGTGGCCGGTACCGTTGCCGCAGCCAGAAGCGGCTCCACCTGGGCGTTCATGTCGTCTTGGTGGATTGGGGAGTAGGGCGAGGGGGCCGGCGCCCGCAGTCGGATCGGCTGGTCACTCATCAGCCAGTCCATGTGGTACACCGGCAGCCCGCCATTGGGCCCATAGCTGGCGTTTATGCGGGCGATGGTGGTGGGCAGATTCAAGGCCCGGGCCATGGTTCGGGCCACCGCCTCCCCGCCGATCTTCGACATCGAATAGGTGGGGGCGTGAACCGCGTGGCAGTCGCCGATGCGGTCGGTCTCGGTGTAGAGGTGCCAAGGGTCGGGATTGGGGTGATACACCGAGCAGGTGGAGGCAATGAGGGCAGCTTTGGCCCTGTGGCAGTGGGCCATGAGCAGGCCGGTGCCCTCGGCGTTCACCTGGATGGCCCAGTCGTAGTCGAGCCCCTGGCTCTGGAAGGCGGCCATGTGGACCAGGTAGTCGAAGTCGTCGGGCAGTATCGAGAAGTCGCCGTCGGCCATGTCCACAACCTCGGTGTGAACCCCGGCGGCCTCCACCATCTCCCGGCTGCCCTCGGCGCTGAACCGGGCGATGCCCCACACCTCGTTGTGCTCGGCCAAGTGGGCGGCCATGGGGAAGGCGATCTGGCCGGTCATGCCGGTGATGAGGATCTTCTGGTCTTGCAGCATGAGAGTTCCTTACAGGTCGGGGCTAGAGGTCGTCGATCAGCTTGAACAGTTCGGCCGAGGCCAGTCCGGCCTCTGCTCCTGCCTCGGCCAGCTTGTCGACTACCCACGTGTGGAGTCGGGCCAAGTCGGCATCGCCGGGGTCGGAGGGCAGGTCCAGGGTGGTCTCATACTGGCTGACAAAGGCCTCGATTGCGCCGGCCTTGGCCGCTTCGAAACCCGCGGTGTCCTCCGCGTGGTCGGGCTCGTCGGCCTCGAACAGCAGCAGGGCGTCGGGGCGGTGGGGGGCCAGCCCCAATTCGGGGAAGAAGTGGGGGTCGCGGGCGGCCACGATGCCGTCGACGGTCAGCCAACCGGCATGGCGATGGTCGGGATGGAGCCGCCAACGCCGCCATGGGTCATGGCCCAGCACCACGTCGGGACGCAGGGTCCGGATCCATGAGGCCACCTGTCGGCGGGGTTCTGGTCCAGACTCCAACTCCCCGTCGACCCAGCCCAAGAAAACCACTTCGCCCACTGCCCCCAGCCGCCGAGCCGACTCCCGCTGCTCGTCTTGGCGCACCGCCACCAGCTTTTCTAGGTCGGCATCGGGGTCCCAGGTGCCTTTGGAGCCGTCGGTGCACACCAGCAGGCTCACCTCGCAGCCTTGGGCGGCCCATTTGGCCAGCGTGGCCCCGGCCTTCAGCTCGATGTCGTCGGGGTGCGCGCCGATGGCCAGCGCCCGATGGGGGGTGGACAGGTCGTTGGACTTCATGTCCTTACGGCCAATTCGGTGAGGTCGGCGGGAATGTCGATGTCGAGTCCGAACGACGGGTCACGCAGAACACGCAGACTGAACCCCAGCCGCTGAGCCTCTGCCAAGTGGCGAGCAAAAGAGCCTCGGCCGTAGGAGAACTCGAACGGGCAGTCGCTGGGCAGGGCGATCACGTTGGTGCCGTCGTTGCGGCGGTCAGGCACCAAGGTGATGCCGGGCCAGTCGCCCAGCGGGGACAGCGATCCGGCCCTCGGCAGGTCTCCGTGGGCCACGATCACTCGGCCAAATCCGGCCTCTCTCAGATGGTCCACCCCGCTGCGCACCGCGCCGTTCAGCCCGGTGCCGGGACGCCACACCACCTCAGCGCCCACGGAATGGGCCCAGTCCCGCACGCCGCGGTCATCGCACACCACCGCCACCGGGAGCGGCGTGGCCGCTTGAACCACGTGGGTGGCCATCTCGCGGGCCAGATCAGCTCGCTCGGTGGCCCCAAGGGCAGGTGCCAGACGGTGTTTGGCCTCTGCAAACGCCTTCACCGGGATCAACACCGCCACCGTAGGCCCTGAACTCACCCGCAGGAGTCTACGGCCATCCAGTCTGTCGGCCTATACGCGGTGCTGCTGGCTAACTCTCGTCCCGGCCCGTCTACGCTCAATACCCATGTCCAACAGGGTTGCGGTGATCGGGGGAGGGTCGTGGGGCACCACGGTTGCCCATCTGGCTGCGCACAATGAGCCCACCGTTTTGTGGTGCCGTGATCCAAAGACGGCCGCGGCGGTGAACGAGTACCACGCCAATCCCCGCTATCTGGCCGGCTTCGACCTGCACCCCAGCTTGCGGGCCACCACCAACCTGAAGCAGGCCGTGGCCGAGGCCGAGGTGGTGGTGATGGGCGTCCCGTCGTCGGTGTTCCGACCGGTGATGGAGAAGGTGGCTCCTCACCTGCGTCCGTGGGTGCCGGTGGTGAGCCTCACCAAGGGGCTGGAGCAGGGCACCCGTCGGCGCATGACCGAGATCATCAACCAGGTGGCCCCTGCTCACCCGGCGGGGGCGCTCACCGGTCCCAATCTGGCCAAGGAGATCTTGGCCGGCCACGCCGCCACCTCGGTCATCGCCATGGCCGACGACACGGTGGCCACCGCCCTTCAGGGGGTGTTCACCACTGACCTCTTCCGGGTCTATACCAACGACGACGTGATCGGCTGCGAGCTGGGCGGCACCCTAAAGAACGTGATCGCTTTGGCCTCGGGCATGGTGGACGGCCTCGGGGCCGGCGACAACACCCGGGCCGCGGTGATCACCCGGGGCTTGGCGGAGATGGGCCGATTGGGCACCGCCATGGGAGGGCGGGCCGACACCTTTGCCGGGCTGGCCGGGATGGGCGACCTGTTGGCCACCTGCATGAGCCCCCAGAGCCGGAATCGCCATGTGGGCGAGCAGCTGGGACGGGGGCGGAAGCTCAAGGAGGTACTGGCCGGGATGGACCAGGTGGCCGAGGGGGTATACACCGCCGGGGTGGTGGTGGAGCTGGCCGCAGAGCACAGCGTGGAGATGCCCATCAGCGCGGAGGTGTTCGCCGTGGTCAAGGGCACGCGAACTGCCGCTCGGGCGACAAGGGTGCTGATGGGACGCCAAGCCCGCCCCGAGCCCGAGGACGACAATTCCAAGACATCGCG
This sequence comes from Candidatus Poriferisocius sp., assembly GCA_965208545.1. Taxonomy (GTDB): domain Bacteria; phylum Actinomycetota; class Acidimicrobiia; order Acidimicrobiales; family Bin134; genus Poriferisocius. Next base: position 1,275,054 of record OZ242341.1, read on the forward strand.
GCTCCGCCGAATCTGGCGGTTTGTCACCCGCGCTTCTCGGTGATCAGCCCACTCCACCTGCGGTGAGCAAACCCCTCGACGTTCTCGGTGCCCCTGGATGGGGAGAAGTGGATGCCCGCGGTTTGGTCCGACCGGGCAGCGGCCAATGGACACTGGACTGGTGGGTGGGCGCGTCCGACCGCTGGCACCGGGCCTCGCAGGAGGCCGCAGTGCGCCAAAGCGAAGTGGGGGCTGGAGCGGTGGTGGAGACCCGCATGAAGGTGCCCGACGGCGATGCCGTGCAGCGGGTTTGGGCGGTGGCCGCCGGCGGGGGACCGGCGGTGGCGGTGGTGGAGGTGGGCAACGAGGCTGCCACCGCTTTCGCGGTCGCCTTGGTGGTGGAGGCCCAGGGAGCGGTGCTGACGGTGGACCAGACCGGGGTGGCCATCGGCGGACAGCCGGTGTTGGGGTGGGATCGTCCCCCGGCGGTGGCCGCGGTAGGGCATGACGCAGTCGAGGATCTTTTGGAGGTCGAAGGCGGGGGCGCTGGTGGGTTGGAGCACAAGGGCCGCGACATAGCCGCCCTGGTGTGGCCGCTGCCTCACTCGGCCCGCCTGGCAGTTGGCGCTTCATTGGGCCGCGGCAGGCCCTCGCCGCCCTCCGACCTGCCCGATGCCGATGCGGTGCGGCGCGGCTGGCAGGCCCATCTGGACCGGGGGGCGCGGATCGAGGTGCCCGATGAGGGCCTGGCCCGGCGCATCGAACGCAACCGACGCCGCTGGCTGGGGCGCACTGGCCGGATGGAGACGGCTGACGTTGCCGAGCTCTGCGAGCTGTCGGTACGGCTCGACCACCACGGCTACCACGACGACGCCGAGCTGGTGCTGGACGAGGTCGCCGCCCGTTGGACCACCGAGGCGCCGACCGAGCGGCTGACGGCCTTCACCGTCCACCACGACCTGACGGGCGACCAGCAGTCTGCGGCCCGATTTGCCGAGGCGGTGGCCGAAGCGGTCGAGGCTGCGGCTCGGATCGGCGCAGAGGTACCGGTGGAGTCGGTCGAGCGCCTCCTGATCGCCGCAGGCCAGGATCGGGCCGCTGAGGACTTCCGCCGCCTCGACCTGGGTCGGGCAGACCCTCCGTCCGAAGGGCTGCGGGCTGAGCTGGTGGCCGACCACGAAAACGAGCTGCTGGTGGCCCCCGGTTTTCGACCGGCCTGGCAGGGCGGGCCCTTGGCGGTCTACGGGCTGCCCACTCGGTTCGGATCGCTGTCATACGCGGTGCGCTGGCACGGCACCCGTCCTGCCTTGCTGTGGGAGCTGGTTTGCCGTTCGGGCCAACAGCCGATCACCCTTCGGGCCCCAGCCTTGGACGAGAGCTGGTTGAGCGACGAACCGACCGGAGAAACGCTGTTGGCCGCATCCCGCTAGCTACCTTGAAGAGATGCGGGCCGCACTCAAGTCGGCTGCCCCCACCTTGGCGATCGAGCGCCGCCTGTGGGCCGAGGGCCACCAGGTGGTCGTGGGCATTGACGAGGTGGGCAAAGGCGCGTGGGCCGGCCCCCTCACCCTGGTGGCCGCGGTGCTTCCCACCAATCGGCGGGTCTACGGAGTACGGGATTCCAAGCTCTTGACCGAAGACGAGCGGGAAGGGCTCTACGATCGGATCGCCGACTGGTGCGTGGCCTGGTCGGCGGGCCACGCCAGCAACGACGAATGCGATCAGCTCGGCATGTCTGCGGCTCAGCGACTGGCGGCCCGGAGGGCTCTGGATGGTTTGGGCCTGAGTGCCGACGCGGTGCTGGTGGACGGCCGGTGGGACTTCGTGGGCAACGGCAAGACTCGAGCGCTGGTCAAAGGCGACGCCACCTGTCTGTCCATTGCCGCGGCATCAATCCTGGCCAAGGTCACCCGCGACCGGCTCATGCGGGCCGCCGCCCTCGACTACCCCGACTACTGCTTCGATTCCAACAAGGGCTACCCCTGCCCCCGCCACCGGGCCACCCTGGCCGCCCAAGGCCCCACCCCCCTGCACCGCTGCTCCTGGGCATTCATGGACACCCACGGCTGGTCCCACCTCCGCATCCCCTCCGGCCCAAACACCGCCCTGCCGTTCTGACTGACCGTCTGGACGCGGGGACCGGGTACCATCACGGGTCGTATGGGACAGCCGGTGACTGTTGTGGAGAGGGCGACGAGCCGCCCAGGGGTGATCCGCTATGAGATCAACCGGAGCATCACCGGCACCGGCCACGAGCACTATTCGGTTGGGCGGGAGGTCGCCGGGGAGCGGCCGGTGGACGAACTGGCCCGCCGCCTGTTCGACCGGGGGGGCATCGACGCCATCCACGTGAACAGCAACATCATCACCGTCGATCTGGCCAAGGGCGGCACCCGGGACGGCATCGATGACCTGATCGCCAACCTGTTCATTTACTACGGCCCCGGCGTCGAGGTGCCCACCATTCCCGAAGAGGACTGACGGGCGACGGAGGCGATGACCTCTCGTCGCGAGGCTGTCGAGCGCTGGTTCATCCGGCGGGGCGTTCCCCACGTCATCCACGACTACCGGGCCACCACCGACGTATTCACCCGGGCGGTGCCGTTCTTCGCGTTGGTGTTTTTGATCGAGATTTTCGCCTCCTTCGGCGATCGGTTTGACGGGTGGGCCCAATTCGGGGTGTTCTGGGCCGGTGCGGCCATTGCCTTGGGCGCGGTGGCCGCGGTCAACACGCTTCGGGGACGACGGCTGTTTCAGCTTCCCGATCGGGTGGGCGCCATCGAGCTCGCCGTGTTCGTGCTGATTCCCCCGGTGCTGCCCGCCCTGTTCTCCGACGACCGGTTGTCTGATACCGCTGGCTTGGCGGTGATCAACATCGCTCTCGTCGTAGGGGCCTATGTAGTGGTGAGCTTCGGCCTGCTCCCCATGCTGTTTTGGGCCGGGGGCTACTCGGTCAATCAGATCGCCCTGATCGGCCGATTGGTGGGGCGGATTCTCCCGCTGCTCTTGGTGTTCAGCGCATTCTTGTTCCTGAACGCCGAAGTGTGGCAGGTGGCCCACGACTTCACCTGGCCCTTCTACGCCATCGTCTTAGGGGTTGTCGGCCTAATTGCCCTCGGCTCAGTGGCGGTGCGGGTGCCGTCGGAGCTGGTTGGTCTGGCCCGGTTCGAAAGCTGGGAAGAGGCGTGTGAATTGGTTGACGGCTGCGATTCGCCGCTGGCCCCGGCCAAGGCCCCCGCAGACTTCGCGGTTTCGAATGTTCCTCCCCTCGACCGCATGGACCGGGTGAATCTCGGTCTGCTGATGTTCGTGGCCCAGGCCGTGCGGGTGGTGCTGGTGGGGGTGGTGATCGGGGCGTTCTATGTGGCCTTCGGGCTGCTGGCGGTGAGGGAGGCCACCATCGTTTCGTGGGTGGCGTCGGATGCGCTGGACCCCCTGGCCCGCTTCGGCCTGTTCGGAAATGAGCTGGTGCTCACCTGGGAGTTGCTGGGGGTGTCGGGCTTCATTGCCACCTTGTCGGCCCTTCAGTTTGCAGTGTCAACCATCATCGACAGGGCCTATCGGGAGCACTTCTACGACGACATGGCCCATGAGGCTCGAGAGGTGCTGGCCACCCGAGCTCTGTACCTGGCCGAGCTCAGCCAGGAGGCCGAGCCGGACGATGGTTAGCCCATCGCGGCGTTGCGCAGGAATTCGCCAGGCAGTGCCCCGGTGGAGCGGTCGTCGGCCCAGGTGGGCACCCCGTTGACCACGGTGGCCCGGTAGCCAGCCGGCTTTCGGCTGTAGCGCCAGCTGCCGGTGGGGAGGTCGTCCACCCGGACCTCGTCGCCTAGATCGATCTCGTCCAATGCGAACACGGCCAGATCAGCGGCTGCCCCTTCGGCCACCACTCCGCGGCCCTGAATACCAAAGAACGCGGCCTGCTTGCCGGTCACCGAGTGCACCGCCTCCTCGGTGGTGAGCAAACCGAGGTCTCGCACCATCGAGGTCAAGAAGTAGGTGGCGTCGCCGGCGCCGACGAACATCTGGATATGGGCGCCAGCGTCCGAAGCCCCGTTCACTGTCATCGGCGAGCGGGCCATCTCCGCCAGCGTCTCGTTGTCCACCGGCTGGGGCTGGGTCTTGAGGTGTGTGCCCATGTTGTTGTCCAGCAGCCAGTCGGCCACCGCGTCCGACAGGTGTACACCCCTGGCCTCGGCCAGATCGGCGATGGACCGCCCGGTCCACTCGGCGTTGCGGGGCTCATCGGAGGCCAGCAGGATCATGTGGGGGCGGTTGATTGGGGCCAGGGTGTAGGTGCAGGCATCCCAGTCCTCCCGGGCCCGCGCTCGCCACACCTCGTCCCGCAGCATGGCCATCTTGGCCTCGTCGCCGTCCACGTTGCACAGCTCGTGCCATGCCTCCACCCCGCTCCACATGATCGACCGCTCGAAGTGGAGGTTCACATAGCCAGGCCTCACCGAGTACAGCGTGGCCATCTCACCGCCCTCGGCGTTGAGCCGTTCCACCAGATCGAGGGAGATCTTGCGTTCCTTGGCCCGGTTCTCCTGGGCGAAGAAGCCGCCCCAATTGGCCCGAATACCCCGATCTCGGCACAGCGCGGCCATGCGCTCCATATCGCCGGGGAAGTGCTCGAACTCGAAGGCCCGGGGCACGAACTGGAAGGTGGTGCCGGGATGGGCGGCCACCACGTCGAGCAGGTCGCCCCACTCCTGGTCGTCGGCCATGCGACTGGGTACCAGCCGGTTGTGGCGGTCGAGGTCCATCAGCGAAGTCGAAAGGCCGAAGGCCCCGGCAGCCAGGCCCTCGTTGAGCAGTTGGGCCATCTCAGCCCGCTCGGCATCGGTGGCGGCCCGCTCCCACGCATCGGCGCCCATCACCCACATCCGCAGGGTCTGGTGGGGGAAGAAGGCGGCCACGTTGAGCGCCGTTGGGTGCTTGTCGTTGGCGGACTGGTACTCCGGCCAGGTCTCCCACGTCCACGGGATGGCGGTCTCGAAGGCGTCGGTGGGGAGGTCCTCGATGAAGCACATCAGCTCGATGAGCTGGTTGCGGTCGGCCTCTCGCAGCGGGGCCAGGCCCAGGCCGCAGTTGGCCAGCACCACGCTGGTGGTGCCGTGCGACGGCATGGGGTCGATATGGGGGTCCCACCACAGCGATCCGTCGTAGTGGGTGTGGGGCTCGATGAACCCCGGCGTCACCAGAGCGCCGCCGGCGTCGATCTCCGGCTCGCCGTCGGGCCGCAATCCCGGCCCCACTTCGGCGATCTCCCCCGAGCGCACCCGCACATCAGCTTGGAATGAGGGTGCGCCGGTGCCGTCCACCACCGTTCCCCCGCGAACCAGCAAATCTCCTGAAGCCATGCGTGAACACTAGAGCGAATAATGATCCCGTTTCGACACGGGCCGCTGAGCGACAATGGACGGACGAGGCCCGGTTTGGATGTGGGGTTGAGGGGAGAGGGTTGCCATAGTGGAGTCCGATGGCTGAGCCAGAACAATTGGTGGTCGAGGCCGAACGGCAGGCGGCGGCTGCGACCACCCCCGATGAACTGAGCGCGGTGCGGACCGCAATGACTGGCAAGCGCTCTCCGCTGGTGGCGGCTCGCAAGGCCTTGGGAGATCTTGAGCCCGACGCCCGGAAGCAAGCCGGGCAGGCATTGAACGCGGCCAAGACGGCCATCGACGAGATTTTGAGCGCCCGCGAAGCCGAGCTCGCCGCTGCCGCCCGGGCCGAGCAGCTGGCCGCCGAACGGCTCGACCTCACCGAGGTCACCGAGACGCCTGCCGACGGGCATCTCCACGTCATCACCCAGACCTGGCAGGAGCTGGAGGACGTGTTTGTGGGCATGGGCTACCGGGTGGCCGAGGGCCCCGAGATCGAGAGCGAGTGGTACAACTTCGGCGCCCTCAACTTCCCTCTCGGGCATCCCGCTCGGGACATGTACGACACCTTGTACGTGGACTACGGCGAGCCGGGCACCACGCTGCTGCGCACCCACACCTCCCCGGTGCAGGCCCGGGTGATGGAGAACCAGGAGCCCCCCATCTATGTGGTGGCGCCCGGGCGGTGCTTCCGCCAGGACACTGCCGATTCCACCCATATGCCGGTGTTCCACCAGATTGAGGGGCTGGTGGTGGACCGCGGCACCACCCTGGGAGATCTGGCCGGAACCATCGAGGCGTTCACCGCCGCCTACTTCGGGCCGGGCTTCACCTCTCGGCTGCGCCCCTCCTACTTCCCGTTCACCGAGCCCTCGGCTGAGTTCGACATTCAGCGCCCCGACGGCACCTGGCTGGAGCTCGGGGGCTGCGGCATGGTCCACCCCAATGTGTTCGAGGCCTGCGGCATCGACCCCGAGCAGTGGCAGGGGTTCGCATTCGGCTTCGGCATCGATCGCCTGGCCCTCATCCGATTCGGAATCGACGACCTGCGCGAGCTGTGGACCAACGACATCCGGTTCCTGGGGCAGTTCTGATGGCCCGCCCTCCGATGCATAAGGCAGCAGCGCGATGAAGGTGCTGTTGAGCTGGCTGCGGGAGTTCGCCCCCGACATCGAAGGCGAACCCGAAGATCTGGCCGAGATTCTGTCCGACCTGGGTCTGGCGGTGGAGGAGCTGTCCCACGTCGGGCAGGGAATGGACGGCATCGTGGTGGCCGAGGTGCTGGCCACCCGGCCCCATCCCGATGCCGACCGCATTCACTTGGTGGACGTGGACGCCGGCGACGGCGAGGCCCTCCAAGTGTGCTGCGGGGCCTTCAACATGGCGGTGGGCGACCTGGTGCCGCTGGCCACGGTGGGTACCACCATGCCGGGCGGCATGGAGATCGCCCGCCGCAAGATGCGGGGGGAGTGGAGCAACGGGATGCTGTGCTCGGGGGCCGAGATCGGTATGGGCGACGACCATGAGGGCATTTTGATCCTGGACCAGGGGCTCTTGCTGGGGGTACCCCTCACCGAGGCATTGGGCATCCAACCCGATGTGCTGTTCGACTTGGAGGTGAACCCCAACCGCCCCGACGCCATGTCGGTGATGGGGGTGGCCCGCGACCTGGCCGCCCGCCTTGGGGTGCCCTTCGCGGTGACCGCACCCCAGGTTGAAGAGGCCGGCCAATTGTCGGCCGAGCGGGCCGCAGTGAGCATCGCCGCCCCTGATTTCTGTCGCCGCTTCGGCGTGCGGGTGCTCGACAATGTGCCCTCAGGAGCGTCGCCTCGATGGATGGCCAACCGGCTGTTGGCCGTTGGGCAGCGGCCCATCAACGCGGTGGTCGATCTGTCCAACTACGTCATGTTCGAGCTGGGCCAGCCCAACCACACCTACGACCTCGATCTGGTACCCGGCGGTGAGCTGGGGGTACGCATGGCCCATCGGGGTGAGCAGTTGATCACTTTGGACGGTACGGCCCGAGCTCTCACCACCTACGACGGCGTGATCGTCAACCGCGACGACGAGGCCATAGGGCTGGCCGGGGTCATGGGTGGGGCCTCCACCGAGATATCCGCCGACACCCGCTCGGTGCTGCTGGAAGCCGCCTGGTGGGATCCCATGACCATCGCCCGCACTGCCCGCCGATTGGGCCTGCGCAGCGAGGCCTCTGCTCGATTCGAGCGGGGGGCCGACCCCGACATCATCCCCATGGCACTAGACCGCTTTGCCGAACTGGCCGCCTCGCTTGGGTCCACCACTGCCCCCGGCATGATCGATGCCATTGGCAACCGCCCTGACCCCATCACCGTCCGAGTGAGATCGCAGCGGGTCAATTCCATTCTGGGAACCAACCTGGGCACCGACGAGATGACCGACCTGTTGGAGCCCATCGGATTCGCATGCGAAACCGGCGGCGACGGCCAGAACTTCGAGGTGAGCATCCCCTCGTGGCGGCTCGACTCGGCCACCGAGATCGATGTGATCGAGGAAGTGGGCCGGCTTCACGGGTACTCCAAGATCGCTCGCACCGTGCCGGTGACCGAACAGGCTGGGGCGCTCACCCCCCAACAGCAAGACCGCCGACGCATACGGGCGCTGCTCACCGGCATGGGGATCAGCGAGGCCATGCCTTTGCCCTTCTTGGCCCCGGGCGATTTGGCCCGAGCCGGCTTGGGCGACGACGGCATCACGGTGACCAATCCGCTGGTGGCCGAGGAGTCGATCATGCGCACCTCGCTGCGGCCTGGGTTGCTCAAGGCCGTGGCCTATAACGCAGCTCGGCGCACCACCGGGGTCTCGCTATTCGAGATCGGCCGGATAAATCCCGGCGGGGGAGAGGACCTCCCCGACGAACACGAACATCTGGCCGTGATCCTGGCCGGCCAGGAGGCCACCGCGGCCACCGCCTTGTGGCGTCGACTGGCCCGCCATATGGCCGTAGCCCAACCCGGAGTGGTCAATGGCCCGGTGGATGGGCTGCACCCCAGCCGGTCCGGCCAAGTCCTGGCCGACGGCCAGCCGGTCGGCGCGCTGGGGGAGATCGACCCCCAGGTGCTGGACGCCTATGAGATCGACGAGCGGGTGGCCTGGCTGGAAGTTGACCTCGGCGCCCTATTGGCCGCCGATCGGGGATTGGCGCCGTATCGGGCTCCCAGCCGCTATCCCTCCAGCGACATCGACCTGGCCTTCACCGTCTCCGACGAGGTCTCAGCCGACGAAGTAGCTGTCACCATCGCCCAAGCCGGAGGCGAGCTATTGGCCTCGGTTTCGCTATTCGACGTGTTCCGCTCCGAGCAGCTTGGAGAGGGCCGCCGCAGCCTGGCCTATACCCTCCGCTTCGAATCCACCGACCGCACCCTCAACGACGCCGAAGTCGCCCAAGCCCGCCAAACCTGCATCGACGCTGTCACCAATTCCCACAACGCCACCCTTCGCGGCTGATATTCAGCGCCAATTGACTTGAATACTTATTCATAGTTGTGCATAATTGCCCCTATGGGACAGACGATTCCTGTTGGGATCATTGGTGCGTCGGGGTATGTGGGCGCGGAGTTGATGCGGCTGCTGGGCGGGCACCCAGGCTTCGACGTGGGGTTTGTGACCGGCGATACCCAGGCGGGGCAGCCAGTTTCTGATCTCTATCCCCACCTGGCTGCGAATGGCGCCGACCAGGAATTTGTGAAGTACGACCCTCACTTGTTGGACGACGTGGCGATGGCGTTTTTGGCGCTGCCCCACGGGCAGTCCATGGCCCTGGCTGGCGATGTCTTGGATCGCGGCAAGGTTGCCGTCGATCTGGCCGCTGACTTCCGGCTAAAGGACGCTGGGCTATATCAGCAGTGGTATGGGGAGCCGCATCAGACTCCCGAACTTCTCGGCCATTTTGCCTACGGCCTACCCGAGCTGTTCAGGGATGAGTTGGCGGGTGCAACCGCGGTAGCCGTTCCCGGCTGTTATCCCACCGCCGCGGCGCTGGCCATCGCTCCGCTAGTCCGCACAGGCCTCATCCAGCCCGAGGGGGTCATCGTGGACGCGGCCAGCGGGGTCTCCGGCGCGGGACGGCCTCCCAAGGCCCACACCACATTCTGCGCAGTCGACGAGGACTTCACCGCCTACGGACTACTCGACCACCGCCACACCCCCGAGATCGAGCAAGCCGCGGGCGCGTCGGTACTGTTCACTCCCCACCTGGCCCCGATGAACCGGGGCATCCTGGCCACCTGCTACGCCAAGCCCACAGCAGAGACTTCCACCAAAGCGCTGTTGGCCGCGCTGGCCGACTACTACGCCGACGAGCCGTTCATCGTGGTGTCCGAGCGCTCGCCGTCCACCAAGGCCACGCTGGGCTCCAACGCGGCCCATCTGACCGTCCGCTACGACGCCCGCACCAACACGGTGGTGGTGCTGTGCGCCATCGACAACCTGGTGAAAGGCGCTGCCGGACAGGCCATCCAGTGCGCCAACCTAATCAGCGGGTTGGAAGAGGCCACCGGGCTGACCGCAGTGGGGGTGTATCCATGAGCGTGACCGACGTCCCCGGGTTCACCGCCGCGGGGGTGACCTGCGGCATCAAGCCCAGCGGCAAGCCCGACCTCGCCATCGTGGCCACCGCCGATGGCGCGGCAGTCAGCGCAGCCGGCGTGTTCACCTCCAACAAGATGACCGCGGCCCCGGTGCTGGTATGCCGGGAACACTTGGCCGCCACAGCCGGGAAGGCCGCCGCAGTGGTGCTCAACAGCGGCAACGCCAATGCGGCCACCGGGGCGCAAGGCATGGCCGACGCCCGCCAGATGTGCCAGGAGACCGCCGCCGCTCTCGGGGTGGCACCGGAACGAGTGCTGGTGTGCTCCACCGGGCTGATCGGCTACGCCCTGCCCATGGACGCGGTGTCATTGGGAATCACGGCCGCGGCCCAAGCCATCACTCCCAACGGAGGCCCCCAAGCAGCCGAGGCCATCATGACCACCGACACCGTCCCCAAGCAGGTGGTGGTTGCCGGCGACGGCTTCACCGTCGGGGGAATCGCCAAGGGCGCCGCCATGCTGGAGCCCAACATGGCCACCATGCTGGCCGTGCTGGTCACCGACGCCGCCGCCGATCCCGAAACCCTCCAAGAGGCCCTCCGGGCCGGAGTGGCCGGCACGTTCAACACCCTCACCGTGGACGGCGCGGAGTCCACCAACGACACGGTGCTGATCATGGCCAACGGTCAGGCCGGCCCTGTCGATCCCGACGCCCTCACCCAGGCCATCGCCGATGCCTGCGAGAGCCTGGCCCTTCAGATGGCCGACGACGCCGAGGGCTCCACCAAGACGGTGTTCCTGCGGGTCACCGGGGCGGCCTCCGACGCCGAGGCGGCCAAGGCGGCCCGGGACACCGCCAACTGCCAACTGGTGAAGTGCTCGTGGTACGGCCAAGACCCCTACTGGGGCCGTATTGCCTCGGAGATGGGCGCAGCCGGGGTGGCCTTCGACCACACCAAGCTGACCATCGCCTACGGCCCCCACGTGGTGTACCAGTACGGTGAGCCCGCCCATCCCCCCGAGCTGGCCCAGTACATGACCGGCCGGCGCCTCGACCTCCACGTAGACCTCGGCATGGGCGACGGCTCGGCCCGGATAATCACCACCGACCTCACCCACGCCTACATCGACGAGAACATGGGGACGTCATGAGCTTCAAAGCCGAGGACACCGCGGCCGTCCTCACCCAGGCCCTGCCCTACATCCAGCGGTTCTCGGGCTCGACCGTAGTGGTGAAGTACGGCGGCAGCGCCATGGACAGCGACCATTTGGCCGGATTCGCGGCCGACGTCGTGCTGATGCAATCGGTGGGCATACGCCCGGTGGTGGTTCACGGCGGCGGTCCCCAGATCGGCGAGATGATGGCTCGGCTGGGCTTGGAGCCCCGCTTTGTCGACGGGCTGCGGGTGACCGATGCCGAGACGCTGGACATCGCCCGCATGGTGCTGGTGGGCCGGGTCAACCGCGACATCGTGTCGGCCATCAACGTCCACGGCCCCCTCGCAGTGGGCGTGTCGGGAGAGGATGCCGGCCTGATCCAGGCCCGGGCCGAGAACCCCGAGCTGGGCTACGTGGGCACGGTGGACACGGTCAACACCGCCATCATCGACCGGCTGCTGGACGAGAGCCTGATCCCGGTGGTGTCCACCATCGGCGCCGACGCCACCGGCCAGGCGCTCAACATCAACGCCGACACCGTGGCCGGGATCCTGGCCGGAGCCCTAGGCGCGGCCAAGGCCGTATTCCTCACTGACGTGGAGGGCCTGTACGCCGATCCCGGCGATCCGTCCACCCTTATCAGCGTGACCACCGCCTCCGATCTCGACGCCATGATCGCCGCCGGAGAATTGACCGGCGGCATGATCCCCAAGGCCGCGGCGGCTATCCACGCCGTGCGCCACGGCGTGGCCTCGGCCCACATGGTGAACGGCGCCACCCCCCATGTGCTGTTGCTGGAGCTGTTCACCGATTCCGGGGTGGGCACCATGGTGTACCCCGACTCCCAACCAGACTCACCAGGTCAGGAGGCCACCCCATGAGCACCCACACCGATGCGGTGGGCGTCGACACCGGCTCCTGCCCGCTGATGCCCACCTACGGACCGCCCCCGGTCATGTTCGTGCGGGGTGAGGGCTGCTGGCTCTGGGACCGCGACGACGCTCGCTACCTGGACTTCCTCAGTGGCATCGCCGTAGTCAGCCTCGGTCACGCCCACCCCAAGGTGGCCGAGGCGGTGGCCGAGCAGGCCCGCACCCTGTGCCACGTGTCCAACCTGTACGCCACTGAGCCCCAGATGCACGTGGCCCGCACCATCGACCGCTTAGTGGGCGGGCCTCCCGGTCAGGTGTTCTTCGCCAACAGCGGGGCAGAGTCCAACGAGTGCGCCATCAAGCTGGCCCGCAAATGGGCCGGGCATGGCCGCTACACCGTGATCAGTGCAGGCCGGTCGTTCCACGGGCGGACGCTGGCCACGCTGCACGCCACCGGCCAGGCCGAAAAGCACGAAGTCTTCCAGCCCTTGCCCGAGGGCTTCCGCCACGTCCCCTGGGACGACATCGCCGAACTCGAGAAGGCCATCGACAACACCACCGCCGCGGTGCTGTTGGAGCCCATCCAGGGCGAGGGCGGCATCAACGTTCCGTCTGACGGCTACCTCCAAGCGGTGCGCGAGCTGTGCGACGACCGGGGCCTGCTGTTCATGCTCGACGAGGTGCAGACCGGACTGGCCCGCACCGGGCGCTGGTTCGCCCACCACCACGACGGCGTGGAGCCCGATGTGGTGACCATGGCCAAGGCGCTGGGCAACGGCATGCCCATCGGGGCCTGCTGGGCCCGGGCTGAAGTGGCCGCCGCCTTCAAACCCGGCGATCACGCCACCACGTTCGGCGGCCAGCCGTTGGCGGCGTCTGCGGCGAAGGCCACGCTCGAGGTGATGGAAGAGCTGGATCTGCCCGCCCGGGCCGCGGCGGCCGGAGAGAAAATGCGGTCTGCGGTGGAGGCTCTTGACGGGGTGGCCAGCGTGCGGGGCCGGGGTCTGCTGCTGGGCGTGGAGCTAGCCGAGGAGCGGCCGGCCGCCGAGGTGGTGACCGCCGGGATGGACGCCGGTCTGGTGCTGGGCACCGCCGGGACCACCTCTCTGCGGATCGCCCCGCCCCTGATCATCAGCGACGACGAGATCGCCCACGGCGTGGCCGTGCTCGACAAGGTGTTGAAGTCATGACGTCGGTCCGCCACCTCCTTGAAGTCGATGATCTCACTGCGGAAGAGCTGGCCACAGTGCTGGAGCTCTCCTCCGACCCTTCTCCCACACAGGCTTTGGAGGGCCAGGGCATGGCCTTGTTCTTCGAGAAGCCCTCGGCTCGCACCCGGCACTCCATGGAGATGGCCGTGGTGCAGTTGGGCGGCCACCCAGTGTCCTTCGCCGCCTCTGAAGTGGGCATCGACGATCGTGAGTCCGCCGAAGACGTTGCCCGAACGCTGGCTTGTTTCCATGCGGCCATAGGCGCCCGAGTGAAGTCGCACGGCTTGCTCGAGCGCATGGCCGCAGTCAGCCCGGTCCCGGTGGTCAACATGTTGAGCGACCAGGCCCACCCCTTGCAGGCGCTGGCCGACCTGCTGACCGTTAAGCAGGAGTTCGGGGAGATCAGCGGCTGTCGAATCGCTTTCGTGGGCGATGCCAACAACGTGTCCCGGTCGCTGGCCATTGGCGCCGGTTTGGCCAATGCTCAGTTCGTCATCTCCGGCCCTCCCGGTTACCAGTTCAGTGAGGTTGATCTCGACCGCGTCTCTGCTACCGGCGGGGCGGCTGAAATCGTCGAGGACCCGATTGAGGCGGTGGCCGATGCCCATGTGGTGTACACCGACGTGTGGGTGTCGATGGGAGAAGAGGCTCAAGCCTCCGAGAAGATCGATGCCTTCGCCAACCGCTACGCCGTTAGCCAGGCCCTCATGGGCCAGGCCGGCACCGACGCAATCTTCTTGCACTGCCTGCCCGCCAAACCAGGCCAGGAGGTCGCCCACGAAGTGATCTATGGCTCCCAGAGCAGAATCTGGCAGCAGGCCGAGAACCGGATGCACGCGGCGCGGGGCCTGCTCGCCTTCTTGTTGGGGGCGACATGAGGCTGGGCAAGAATCAGCGCCAACACCGCATCGCCCAGATGCTGAGGCAGGAATCGGTGTCCAGCCAGGATCACCTGGTGGAGCTCTTGGCTGCCCAGGGGGTGGCCGTCACCCAGGCCACCGTGTCGCGCGACCTCGACGATTTGGGCGCGGTCAAGGTCCCCACCGGCGGCGGGTCGGTGTATGCCATCCCCGAGCTGCCCTCCGAGCAGGTCGCCCCCGACGACCACCTCAAGCGGGTGCTGGGGGAGTGGGTTGTGGCGGTGGGCTGCTCCCACAATTTGGTGGTGCTGAACACCCCGCCGGGGTCGGCCCATGTGGTCGGCTCGGCCATTGACCGCTCCGCGGTCCACGGCGTGCTGGGCACTGTCGCCGGCGATGACACCGTGCTGGTAGTGGCCGCCGAAGATGTCGGCGGTCGTCAGGTGGCCTCCGACTTCCGCTCGCTGGCCGGACTCACCGAGGAGGAGAGCTCGTGAACCAGAACCTGAACAAGATCGTGCTGGCCTACTCCGGCGGTCTCGACACCTCTGTGATCCTGCGGTGGTTGCAGGACACCTACGGCTGCGAGGTGGTCACCTTCACTGCCGACCTAGGCCAAGGCGAAGAGCTGGAACCGGCCCGGGCCAAGGCCGAGGCCATGGGTGTGAAGGAGATCTACATCGAGGATCTGCGCGAGGAATTCGCCGCCGACTTCGTGTTCCCCATGTTCCGGGCCAACGCCATCTACGAGGGGGAGTACCTGCTTGGCACCTCCATCGCCCGCCCGCTCATCGCCAAGCGGCTGGTGGAGATCGCCGCCGAGGTGGGTGCCGACGCCGTGTCCCACGGCGCCACCGGCAAGGGCAACGACCAGGTGCGCTTCGAGCTGGGGGCCTACGCCCTGAACCCCGACATCTCGGTGGTTGCCCCGTGGCGCATCTGGGATCTGGGATCGAGGGAGAAGCTGGTGGCCTACGCCGGAGAGCACGGCATTCCCATCGAAGCCGAGCGGGAGGGCGGCTCGCCATTCTCCATGGACGCCAACCTGCTCCACATCTCCTATGAGGGCGGACCGCTGGAAAACCCCTGGACCGAGCCCCCCGAAGAGATGTGGCGCTGGTCGGTCGCACCCGAGAATGCCCCCGACACCCCCACCGAGATCGAGCTCGCCTTCCAGGGCGGTGACATCACCGCCATAAATGGCCAGCCACTCAGCCCAGCCTCGGTGCTGGCTGAGCTGAACCGCATCGGCGGGGCCAACGGCATCGGCCGGCTCGACCTGGTGGAGAACCGCTACGTGGGAATGAAGTCGCGGGGCTGCTATGAGACCCCCGGAGGCACCATCATGCTCAAGGCCCACCGGGCCATGGAGAGCCTCACCCTTGATCGGGAGGTGGCCCACCTCAAAGACGAGCTCATGCCCCGCTACGCCCAGCTGATCTACAACGGATACTGGTGGAGCCCCGAGCGCCTGATGCTCCAGACCGCCATCGACCACTCCCAGACCCGGGTGAACGGCACCGTGCGGCTCAAGCTGTACCGGGGCAACGTGATCGTCACCGGCCGGCAGTCCGACGACAGCTTGTTTGACGAGGCGGTGGTCACCTTCGAAGAGGATCAGGGCGCCTACGAGCAGGCCGACGCTGAGGGGTTCATCAAGCTCCACGCCCTGCGGCTGCGCACTCTGGCCCAGAGAGCAGGCCCGTCATGAGCACGTTGTGGCACGGCAGGTTCGAGGGCGACCCCGCCGATGAGCTGATGGCCTACACCGCCAGCATCGGTTTCGACGTTCGCCTCGCGCCCGACGACATCGCCGGTTCCCGGGCCCACGTCCGGATGCTGGGCCGCGTCGGCCTGCTCGACGACGCTGAGGTTGATGAGGTGCTGGCCGCCCTCGACCAGGCCGAGGCTGAGTTCGCATCGGGAGACTTCGAATTCACCCTCGGCGACGAGGACATCCACACCGCCATCGAGCGCCGGGTCACCGAGCTGGCCGGACCCGCCGGGGCCAAGCTCCACACCGGCCGCAGCCGCAACGACCAGGTGGCCACCGACTTGAGGCTGTTCTGTAAGCGGGAGCTGGCTGTTATTGCCGCCGACGTGATCGCGCTCCAGAGTGTGCTGCTAGACCGGGCCATCGCCGCTGGCGATGCCTATCTGCCCGGCTACACCCATCTCCAGCGGGCCCAGCCGGTGCTGTTGGCCCAACATCTGCTGGCCCACGGCTGGGCGCTGGCCCGGGATGTGGACCGGCTGGCCGACGCCCGCGCCCGGCTGGACGTCAGCCCGCTGGGAGCAGGGGCGGTAGCCGGCTCTTCGCTGCCCTTGGACCCCGACATGACTGCGGCAGAACTGGGCTTTGCCGCCCGGTTCGAGAACTCCATGGACGCGGTGTCCGACCGGGATTTCGTGGCCGAAGCCCTGTTTGCGCTGACCATGGTGGCCATCCACCTGTCGCGGCTCGGCGAGGAGATCGTCTTTTGGACCTCCGAGGAAGCCGGTTTCGCCACCCTCGACGACGCCTATGCCACCGGCAGCTCCATGCTGCCCCAGAAGAAGAACCCCGACATCGCCGAATTGGCCCGGGCCAAGGCCGGGCGGCTCATTGGGAACCTCACCGGGCTCTTAGCCACCCTCAAAGGGCTGCCGCTGGCCTACAACCGCGACCTCCAAGAGGACAAGGAGCCCCTGTTCGACGCGGTTGACCAGATTCGCCTTGGTGTCCGGGCCATGACCGGGCTGATGGCATCTATTGCCTTCAACACCGACGCCATGGCCGCAGCGGCCGACGCTCCCACCGCAGCGGCCACCGACTTGGCCGAGCATCTGGTGGCCAGCGGCATGCCGTTCCGTGATGTTCACGCCGCAGTCGGCGACCTGGTGCGCCGCAGCCTGGACGGCGAGGGATCTCTAGCCGATTTGGTGCGGGCCGACCCCCGGTTGGGAGAGGAAGCCGCCCAGTTGCTCGCCCCCGGCGTCCCCGTCACCCGTCGCTCCACCCCCGGTGGTGCCGGCCCTGAGCCGGTGTCCTCTCAGATCGAGCGCTTCCGCATTCGGTTAGACACCGACACCAACCGCTTGCACTAAGAGCTCCTACGTCGTCCAGCCGCCATTCAGCGGCGAACTCCAGCATGCAGTCGTGCATCTATTGGGCTGGGGAGCCGCTTGTTTTGGGCACTCCATATGTGAAGCAACTATGTCAGTCATATAACGTATGTGAGTTGCAAATGGTGTGGTCAAGCCGTCATTAGTTGTCGGCCCCGATTGGAGTTCGCGGTGAAGAAGTCAAGACGTTCGATTGCGGCGCTGGCGCTGTTCGCCTTCCTGCTCACGCCCGCCGCCGCGGCCCCGGCGGCGGCGCAGACGGCACCGGTCTGCGAGGACATCCCTGACAATTCGAACTTTCCGGGCTGGATCATGTTGCAGACCAGCCCGCACTCGATCGACGAGAGCGCCGGCGAGACGGCAGTCACGATCACGGCGGAGATCAACGGACCGGCGCTGGACAGCGACACCGCGGTGAGTCTGTGGATCGATTGGGACTCACTCATCCTCGAAGAGGGCGTCGACCTAGCCATCAGAGAGGATCCCCTGCCGACGATCACGATCCCCGCAGGCGAGACCAGAGGCTGTGCCACGGTGCACGTCGACCCCATCGAGGACAACATCGACGAGGGCTCCCGCGATCAGCTCCTCTTCGATGGCACTCACAGCGGCGGAAAGCTGGTGCTGGCCAGCAGCGGCCTGTGGATCAACGACAACGACACGGTCTCCAAGGTTGTCAACGTGGAAGTGAACATTCCCAACATCATCAGAGTGATGTCCGAGGCCGATTGCCCCGGACTGCGGCTTGCTCCGACGTCCATAGGAACGGTCCTCCAGATTCAAGGCCAGTGCCGGTGGAGCACCATGCAGGTAACCGTCACTCTGGAGGGATCGGTCGTAGCGGCACACGACGTTACCGTGACCTTCGACAACACCCTGGGCGGGACGGCCAGCGGCATCTTGTTCCAACGCTCCGTAACCGAGCAGCAAGCCAGCGGGTACGACTACATCTACAAAGCAGGGACCCCGGCGCCTTGGTCCCTGACCATTCCAGCCGGATCGTTCACCTCTCCGTCGGCCGCCTCGATCTACGGGGCGTCCCAGTTCTCTATCTACCCGATTGACGACGCGGTCCAAGACGGCCTCAAGACCATCGATGTGTCGGGAAGCCTCGGTCCGCTGCTGTCGGGCAACGGCTGGAGGATGAACCCGTTCACCATCACGCTGCAAGACGACGAGTCCAAGCCGGCCGCGCCCACGAATCTGAGGCTGGAGCCTATCGAGGGCCCGGATGCAGGACAGGTGGGGAAACTGGAGGATCAGAACGCACGCTTGCAATGGACCGCGCCCGACGCTTCGAGCAGGCCTGCACACACGAGCTACCGGCTCGAGCGTCGCATCCCCGATGACCATGTCGTTGACCCAGCTTACCGGGCCCTGTATTCGAGATACCCCACCAGAACAATGACGCCGAAGGCGGGCTGGACCGACGTTCTGGATCGGCTACAGGTTTTCAGCAACGACTACTACTGGGTGCTCTACGCCATCAACGCAAATGGCGAGACTGCATCCAACACCGTGTCGCTGGCGAATGTGCCCAACCCTTACCAGCAGTCCGGTGGGCTCTAGGGCGCAGGGCTTCTAAAGGAGAATGCCGTGACGAAGTCGAGACGGTCGACGGTGGTACCAGCGGTGCTGGCGCTGGCCGCCTTCCTGCTCACGCCCTCCGCCGCGGCCCCGGCGGAGGCGCAAACGGCACCGGTCTGCGAGGACATCCCTGGCGATTCGTATTTCCCGGGATGGATCCTGCTCCAGACCAGCCCGCACTCGATAGACGAGAGCGCCGGCGAGACGGCGGTCACGATCACCGCAGAGATCAACGGGCCGGCGCTCGACCGTGATACCACGGTGGCGCTGTGGGGCGACTGGGAGTCGTCGGTCTTTCCCCAAGAGGGCGTCGACTTCACCTTCAGGGAGGATGAGCTGCCGACGATCACGATCCCCGCCGGCGAGGTCAGGGGCTGCGCCACCATTCACATCGACCCCATCGAGGACAACATCGACGAGGGCGACGGCGAGCACCTGGCCTTCGAGGGCACCCACAGCGGCGGAAAACTGGTGCTGGCCAGCAGCGGCCTGTGGATCAACGACAACGACACGGTCTCCAAGGTCGTCAACCTGGAGATAACCGATTGGGTCGACGTCATTGCCGAGACCGACTGCCGTGGACTGAGGCTTGCCCAGACGTCTGTCGGGACGGTGCTCACTTCCCGTGTCGGCCAGTGCCTGCATCTCCCCGTGTATGTGAAGGCCCGGCTGTCGGGTTCGGTCGCGGCCGGTCACGATGTCACGGTCACCTTCGACAACACCTTGCGCGGGACGGCCAGGGGCATCTTGTTCCAACGCTCCGTAACCGAGCAGCAGGCCAGCGCATACGACTACATCTACACGGCAGGGATCCCCGCCTCGTGGTCCCTGACTATCCCGGCTGGCTCGCTCGTTTCGCCGGCCGCCGCCGCGGTCCACGGGGCGTTCCCGTTCATCCTCTACCCGATCGACGACGCGGTCCAAGACGGTCTCAAGACCATCGATGTGTGGGGAAGCCTCGGTCCGCTGCTGTCGGGCAACGGCTGGAGGGTGAACCCGGCCACCATCAGTCTGCAAGACGACGA